>NZ_JBLXDN010000001.1:0-443876 GCF_048264025.1 Nitrincola sp. | reverse complement strand
GACTATTAAGACAAGACAGATAAAATCGACTCACTTATCCTTACGAGCGGGTTGGCTCATAGAAGCCGAGTAGGAGATTAGCGAAAGTGAGTGCACATCTTTTAATGGCCGAGCAGATATGCTCACTCATAGGTCGGATATAAGCGTGCAACACATCTGCTCGAGTCAAAAATAGCTTGCAACACGGGCGGGTCCATATAAGCTCACTCTGCGTAGGAGCTCACTCTGTGAGCGAAGCTCTTCGCCCGCGGAGCGGGCTCCTACAAGACACGTGGGGTTCGCCCGCGGAGCGGGCTCCAACGGGTGATGGTGGAGTGTTATTCCACCGTGACACTCTTCGCCAGATTCCTTGGTTGATCCACATCGGTACCCTTAAGCACGGCTACATGATACGACAGTAGCTGTAGCGGCAAGGTATAGGCCAGCGGTTCCAGCAGCGGATGTACGGCGGGTAGTGTCAGGGTGGTGACGCCTTCTTCGTCGCGAATGCTCTGCTCACATCCAGTGAACACGAAGAGTTCACCGCCGCGGGCACGGACTTCCTGCAGGTTGGATTTGAGTTTATCCAGCATGTCGTTGTTGGGTGCCACGGCGACGACGGGCATATCCTTGTCGACCAGTGCCAGCGGGCCATGTTTCAGCTCGCCAGCGGGATAGGCTTCGGCATGGATGTAGGAGATCTCTTTAAGTTTCAACGCCCCTTCCATGGCGACTGGATAGAGCGTACCGCGCCCCAGGAACAGGGCATGGTGTTTCTCTGCAAAGGCTTCAGCCATTTTCGCGATGCTGTCGTTGAGTGACAGCAGCGATTGAATGAGGGTTGGTAACGCCTGCAGCGCTTCTACGATTTGAGCTTCCTGCTCAGGTTTCAATCCCGTGCGTCGAGCCAGTATCAGCGTGGTCATCAGCAGCGCCACTAGCTGGGAAGTGAATGCCTTGGTGGAAGCTACGCCGATTTCGGGTCCGGCATTGGTCATCAATGCCAGGTCGGATTCTCGTACCAGGGAACTGCCTGGGACGTTACAAATTGCCAGACTGGCGAGTACTCGGTGTTTCACTTCACGCAGGGCGGCCAGGGTATCGGCGGTTTCGCCCGACTGAGACAAGGTTATCAACAGGGTGTTTTGCGGCAGTACCACGTCACGGTAGCGGAACTCGCTGGCTACTTCGACATTGCAGGGAATACCAACGATCGATTCTATCCAGTAACGGGCAATCATTCCGGCATGGTAACTGGTGCCACAGGCGACTATCTGCACCTGTTTAGCCTGATCAAAATACGCCGAGGCGCCAACGCCCCAGGCCTGCTCCAGCAGGTGACCCTGACTGATGCGCCCTTCCAGCACCCGTTTCATTACTTCAGGCTGCTCGTAGATCTCTTTCAGCATAAAATGTTTGAAGCTGCCCTTTTCGGCGGCGGCCTGACCGTGTTCAAAGATGCTGACCGGACGCTCTACGGCATTACCCGCCGCATCCAAAACCTCGATTTTATGGGTGGTCAGAGTGGCTATGTCGCCCTCTTGCAGAAACATGAAGCGGTCTGTTACCGGCAAAAGCGCCAATTGATCCGAGGCAATAAAGTTTTCGCCCATACCCACGCCAATCACCAGCGGACTACCCTTACGTGCGGCCAGCAGTTTGTCTGGATAATCGGCATGTACCACACCCAGCGCAAAGGCACCTTCCATACGTGCCACACACTGGCGCAAGGCTTGTGTCGGGGTGAGTCCGGTTTTCAGTGTCTGATCCAGCAGATGGGCAACCACCTCGGTATCGGTATCGGAATTGAACACATAGCCATCGGCCTTGAGCGCTTCACGCAGAGGCTCATAGTTTTCAATGATGCCGTTGTGAACCACTGCCAGGCGCTCGCCAGACATATGCGGATGCGCATTGGACTCGGTAGGTTTACCGTGGGTAGCCCAGCGGGTGTGAGCGATGCCGATCTCTCCTGTCTGGGGCTGCTCGGCCAACAGATCGGCCAGTGCCTGTACCTTACCCGCACGGCGCAAACGCGCTACCTGGCCGACTTCATCCAGTAACGCCATACCGGCGGAATCATAGCCGCGGTACTCCAAGCGTCTTAGGCCTTCCAGAAGAATTTCAGCTACCGGACGGGTAGCAACAGCACCAACTATTCCACACATGACTCAGATTCCTTACGCATCGCGTTTGCTTGGGCGTTTCCAGTGGCTCAGGGTTTGCTGTCTGGCACGGCCAACTGACAGCTGTCCAGCAGGGGTATCTCGGGTAATCACAGAACCAGCGGCGATGGTCGCATCTTCGCCGACTTTGACCGGGGCAACCAGCGCGGTATTGGAGCCGATAAAGGCACGATCACCTATGTGTGTTTCGGATTTATTCACACCATCATAATTACAGGTAATCGTACCGGCACCAATATTGGCGTCTTCTCCAATACAGGCATCACCAATATAGCTAAGATGATTCACTTTGCTGCCTTTGCCTATACGGGCTTTTTTGGTTTCGACAAAATTGCCAATTTTACTGCCCTCGGCCAGCTCGGTACCTGGGCGTAAACGGGCAAAGGGGCCTACGACCACCGCTTCGCCGACCTCTGCTCCATCAATGATTGAATTGGCTTCAATACGGCAGCCAGCGGCGATACGGCTGTTACGGATTAGGCAATTGGGACCGATAATAACCCCTTCGCCCAGACTAACCTCGCCTTCAAAAATACAGTTCACATCGATAATGACATCCTGAGCCGCTGAAAGTTTACCACGCACATCAATACGGGCAGGATCCATCAGGGTGATACCGTTAGTCATGAGTAATTCGGCCTGTTGACGCTGATACCAGCGTTCCAGTTCGGCCAGTTGCAGACGATTATTGACCCCCTGCACTTCTTGCTCACAGGCGGGCTGAATGGCGCCAATTCTGACACCCTCCGCCGCGGCCATGGCAATAATATCGGTCAGATAATACTCGCCTTGGGCATTTTCAGCCGACAACTGCGGTAGCCAGGCCTGCAAATAGCTGTGCTTCAGCGCCATAATGCCGGTATTCACCTCATTAATGGCCCGTTGTGCGTCACTGGCATCCTTGTGTTCAACAATAGCGACCACATCCTTTACCGGGTTACGCACTATGCGGCCATACCCCGTCGGATCATCTAGCTCAACCGTCAGCAACGCCAGATGATCCTGTGCCGCTATGTGGATAAGTTGATTAAGGGTCTGGGATTGGATTAGTGGTACATCACCATAGAGGATCAACACAATGGATTCGTTACAACACTGCGGCAGTGCCTGGGCCACAGCATGCCCGGTGCCCAGTTGCTCAGCCTGCAAGGCCAGCGTTACCGGTTGCTTGTGCAACTGCTGTTTAACCTGATCGGCACCATGCCCTATCACCACATGTATGTCACTATCTGGCAGGGTGGCGGCGCTGTCTATCACATGCTGCAGCATGGGTTTACCCGCCAGCGAGTGCATCACCTTGGGTAATGCGGATTTCATTCGGCTTCCCTGACCCGCTGCCAGTATGACTACGTCTGTTTGCATGCCGTATTTTCCTGTGTCCTTGATTGCTACTAGCGCATATTTTACACCGGAGAGGCGTTAAACATCCATGACCGATCAAGATACAGAAGGAACCAAGGGCAGTAACCGAGGACTGCCCAACCAACCCTCAGGCCGATTGGACAGTATAGGGGGCAGGATTATACGGCTGTGCTACGCAGAGAAGGATGATCGCTGCTGGCAAGCGGAATAGTCGCCAACAGACATTCTTCTTGATGAAACGCTTTATACAAGCAGTAGCAAATCAGCAGTAATACCAGTGAGAAGGGTAACGCGGCGGCTATGGTAGCGGCCTGTAATCCCTGCAACCCACCCGCAAGCAATAACACGCCCGCCAGGGCGCCTAGTCCCAATCCCCAAATCATGCGGAAACGAACCGGTGGATCCTGATCGCCCGTCGAAAGGATGGTACAGATCACCAGTGTTGCGGAATCCGCTGAAGTGACAAACCAACTGACAATCATCAAGGTAGCCAAAGCCGCCATGGGCAAAGTCGCCCAGTGCACATTCAGACCCTCGATTGTTTTGTACAGCACCATAGTCAAGTCGCTGTTGGCAACACTGGACAGGTCAACGCCCTGCAGTTGCAGGTACACACCCGTACCTCCCATGATCACGATCCACAGAAATGCACCGAGTGTTGAAACCAACATGCCGCCTATCACCACCTGGCGTACCGTACGCCCTCTGGAAATTCTGGCAATGAACATCCCGACAAACGGACCCCAGGACAACCACCATCCCCAATAGAAAATGGTCCACCAACCCTGCCACTGCTGGTCTGGATCGCTATCAGTCCAAAGTCCCATGGGGATAAAGTTCGCCAAATAATCACCGACACTGGTGGCATACAACCCCAGTAGGAATACCGTAGGGCCTGCTATCAGCAAAAACAGGAAGAGTATGGCACTGACCCTGATGTTCCACTTGCTCAACCAGAGAATGCCTCGACGCACTCCGGAAACAGCGGAGAAGGTTGCAACCAATGACGTACCTGCAATCAACAGTAGCTGGTTGGTGGTGGATATTTCCCAACCGAAAATATAGTTGAGCCCGGCGTTCATTTGCGACACCCCCAAGCCCAGGGTGGTAGCCGTGCCAAACAGAGTACTGAAAATGGCTAGCAAATCCACGGCATGCCCCAAAGGACCATAAATACGCTCACCCAAGAGCGGATAAAGTGCCGACCGAATGGTCAGGGGTAAGCCTTGTCGATAACAGAAATAGGCCAACACCACACCCATCAGAATATAAATACACCAACCATGCAGCCCCCAGTGGAACATGGTTACGCGCAAAGCTATCTGCGCCGCCTCAGGGCTACCTGCTTCAGCGCCCGCCATGGTCATGAAAGGATTGCCCTGCATATGCATCAGGGGTTCTGCAATACTCCAGAATAACAACCCTGTGCCGACAGCCGCGCTGAACAGCATGGCAAACCAGGCAAAGTTGCTGAACTCCGGGCGCTCATCATCCCGCCCGAGACGCAGGTTACCGAATCGACTTAACCCGACCCAGAGGGTAAAGAATAAAACAGCACCCACAACAATCACGTAATACCATCCCAGCGAACTTTCAATCCAGGCCTTGGTACCTGTGTAGATACTGTTGGCCAACTCGGTATTGGTCACCGTGAATAACACGAAAATCAATACCATCATGAAAGAAGCGATCGCCATGGTGGGATTAACGCCCACAAAGATACGCTCATATAGCGTTAACGGACGATCATTCACGGTCGTCTCCTTTTGTTTTTGTTTGTCAAAGCCAGCCGTTGTAATCAACGGCCGTCCTATTAAGTAAGGTCCGGTTTTACCAGACCCACCTTGAGGGCTTCGCGCTTGTAAAAGCGGTTCAGCCTGAACTACAGTATTATGGTATACCATCATACCAGATAAATTTTCAATCCTGTCGGGTAATATTTTTTTATTGGCCTTTAGATCGGTTAGCTGGGGTTATCTTGGCACTGTACAAACTTGCATGATTTGTATTATGGTATACCATGTACAACAAAAGACTGGGAAACAATGACCCTATCTCCCTATGAACATCATCAGGAGTCCAGCATGAGCTTTGAGATTCGCAAGATCGTCAGTTACATTGAAGAAACCCATATTGAAGGTAATAAATCCTCTGAAACCCCAGTTACCATGGTGGGTTTGGCGGTCATTATTCGTAATCCCTGGTGTGGTAAAGGGTTTGTTGATGATCTTAAACCTGAGATCAAGGCGGGCTGTTCAGAACTTGGCAAATTAATGGTTGAACGCCTTTGCGCCCTGATGGGTGGTGCTGAAGCGATTGAAGCCTACGGAAAAGCTGCTGTCGTCGGTGCCGATGGTGAAATAGAGCATGCTTCGGCCGTTATCCATACCCTGCGCTTTGGTAATCACTACCGCGAAGCCGTAAAAGCAAAATCCTACCTGTCTTTTACCAACAAGCGCGGTGGACCCGGAACATCAATACAGATTCCGATGATGCACAAAGACGATGAAGGGTTACGCTCACACTACATCACACTGGAAATGCGCATCGAAGATGCACCCAGAGCCGATGAAATCGTGGTGGTACTCGGTGCTTCTGATGGTGGCCGCCTGCACCCTCGCATCGGCAATCGCTATAGTGATCTGGAAGAGCTGGCCGCAGAAAATGGAATTAACAATGACGCAACTAACCACTAACCACACACCTGCTGGCACCTGTTATGACGTATCGGGTCAAGGTGATCCCCTGGTACTCATCCACGGTGTTGGCCTGGATAAAAGCATGTGGTGCCATCAGGTTGACGCCCTTGCGCAGCATTTTCAGGTAATTACCTACGATATGCTGGGCCATGGTGGCAGCGCAAAACCAGCCGCTGATGCCAGCTTAAACTGCTATGCCGATCAGTTGGATGAACTGTTGCAGCACCTGAACCTCGCCTCGTGCAAACTGATTGGATTCTCCATGGGAGGGTTGGTCGCGCGTGCATTTGCGCTCAAGTACCTAGATAAACTCGATGCATTAGTCATTCTTAACAGCGTGTTTAAGCGCACAATGGAACAACGTATGCGAGTCATTGAACGTGCCCAGCAAGCCGCTGAGCAGGGTCCGGATGCCAATGTAGAAGAAGCCTTATTGCGCTGGTTTAGTGACGACTATCGTGCCGCCCACCCGGAGCAGATAAACGCAATTCACCAACAGTTAATTGACAACGATCCTCAGGGTTATGTCACAACTTATCAGCTTTTTGCCACACAGGATTGCTTTGGTGAGACTCAGTTAGATCAAATTAAAGCTCCGACACTGGTCGTCACCGGTGAACTGGATCCAGGATCAACATCCGAAATGGCTGAACAACTGGCGTCTCGCATCCCGGGTGCACAGTGCGCCATACTCAAGGGGCAACGGCATATGATGCCAATGGAATCACCAGACAGGGTTAATCACCTGCTACTTGAGTTTCTGCAATCAGTGCAACTTGAGCAGCAGGCCACATAACAGAGGTATTTGTATGACATTGCAACGTTTCCGTATGTGTATCCATGGTGAATGGGTCGATGCCCTATCAGGTAAAACCTTCGAATCTTTCGATCCAGCACTGGCAGAACCCTGGGCATGCCTAGCGGATGCCGATGAAGCCGATGTGGATTTAGCCGTCCAATCTGCGCAACAAGCCTTTGAGGCTGCGGCATGGCGTACCCTGAGCGCAACGGCGCGCGGTAAGCTGTTACGACGGCTGGGTGATCTGATTGCAGAAAACGCGGAACACCTGGCTCAGCTTGAGAGCAAGGATAACGGCAAACTGATCCGTGAAACCCGAGGTCAGGTCAATTATTTGCCGGAGTTTTTCTACTATACCGCCGGTCTGGCAGACAAACTTGAAGGCACCACGCTACCTCTGGATAAACCCGACCTGTTTGCTTATACCCAACCACAACCTTTGGGGGTCGTCGCCGGGATTATTCCCTGGAACAGTCCACTCTACCTGGCTGCCATCAAACTGGCCCCTGCGCTTGCCGCTGGCAACACGCTGGTACTCAAGCCGTCCGAACATGCATCTGCCACACTCCTTGAGCTGGCACGGCTAGTACTGGAAGCCGGCATTCCTCCTGGCGTAGTCAATGTGGTGACCGGTTTCGGTCCCAGCACGGGTGCAGCGCTGACACGCCACCCATTGGTCCGTAAGATTGCCTTCACCGGTGGTACATCGACCGCTCAGCATGTGGTGCGCAGCAGTGCCGAGAACTTTGCCAAGCTCTCATTGGAGCTGGGTGGCAAATCACCCAACATTATCTTTGCAGATGCCGATCTAGACAGTGCGGTGAATGGTGCTATTGCCGGCATCTATGCCGCGGCTGGACAAAGCTGTGTTGCCGGTTCACGTTTGCTGGTTCAGGATGAAATTTACGATACCTTTATCGAGCGCCTGATCGACCGCGCCGAGCGTATTAAAATTGGCAATCCGCAGGATGAAAGCTCCGAAATGGGACCAATGGCTACCGCCCAGCAACTGGCCATTGTTGAGCAGAGTGTCGCCAGTGCCTTAGCCGAAGGGGCCTGCTTAAGACTGGGTGGCAAACGCCCAGATACAGCACTCAAGGGCTGGTATTACCAACCCACTCTGCTCGAGTGTGCATCATCTGATCTGACCATCATGCAAGAAGAGGTCTTTGGTCCGGTCGCTGCGGTCATTCGCTTTTCGACCGAAGCCGAAGCACTGTCGCTGGCCAATGACTCGCGTTTTGGCTTAGCCGCAGGTATTTGGACACGCGATCTCGGACGGGCACATCGCCTGGCCAGAGATGTCCGCTCTGGCATTATTTGGGTCAACACCTATCGTGCGGTTTCAGCCATGGCGCCTATAGGCGGGTTTGGGCAAAGCGGTTATGGCCGTGAGAGTGGTATCGATTCAGTACTCGCCTATACCGAGCCTAAAACTGTCTGGATCAATTTATCCCAGGCGCCCATGCCAGACCCCTTCATTATGCGATAAGCGGAGAATTTCAATGATCGATCCCCAACTCTACAAATCGGTGATGAGTGCCTTTCCTTCAGGTGTCACCATTGTAACCACGCTGGACAGCAAGGGTCAGATTGCCGGTATTACAGCCAGTGCCTTCAGCGCCGTATCGCTCGACCCGGCCTTGGTGCTTTTTTGCCCTAACTACAGTTCGGACACCTATCCGCTGCTGCGTGATAGAAAGCAGTTTGCCATTCATCTACTCGGAGCTGACCAACAGGCTCATGCCTATACCTTTGCAAGTAAAGGCGCTGACAAAGCCCAGGGGGTCGAGTGGCAATTAAGTGAATTGGGCAATCCATTATTACCGGGTGCCACTGCCATTATCGAATGTGAGCTGTGGCGCGAATATGACGGCGGCGACCATGCCATTATTGTCGGTGAAGTGAAGCGCTTACGCTTACCTGACCAGGATATCGTGCCATTGCTGTATCACCGCGGCAAGCTGGGCGCTTTGCCTGGCAGCTTTGCCTGATACCCAAGGAAATTCCATGAATCAATTATTTCATCAGCAAGCCTATATCAATGGCTGCTGGATAGATGCCCAAAATGCGGCCACCAGCCCGATCATGAATCCGGCCAATGGCAGTCTGCTGGGCCATGTTCCCTTGATGGGCGCTACCGAAACCCAGCTCGCCATTGACGCCGCTGAACAAGCCTTCCCCGCTTGGCGCGCAAAAACCGCCCGGGAACGTAGTGACTGTCTCAAAGCCTGGTATCGACTGATACTGCAACACACCGATGACCTGGCAGAAATCCTCACGCTGGAGCAAGGAAAACCCTTGCCGGAAGCCCGCAATGAAATTATCTATGCTGCCAGTTTTATAGAATGGTTTGCCGAAGAAGCCAAGCGCATCTATGGCGATATCATTCCCAGCCACAAAGCCGATGCTCGCATCCTGGTGCAGAAACAGCCAGTCGGTATCGTTGCAGCGATTACCCCCTGGAACTTCCCAGCGGCGATGATTACCCGCAAAGTAGCACCCGCCCTCGCGGCAGGCTGCCCTTGTATTGTCAAACCGGCACCTGAAACACCCTTTACCGCGCTGGCCTTGGCCGATCTGGCTGAACAGGCGGGCATTCCCCCTGGCATATTGAATGTGGTCACTGGTGACGCCGTTGCCATTGGCGGTAGCTTGACCCGCAGCACCCGTGTTAGAAAACTGTCTTTTACTGGCTCAACTCCCATAGGCAAACTGCTGATGGCCCAGTGTGCTGACACATTGAAAAAAGTGTCTCTTGAACTGGGTGGTAATGCCCCGTTTATTGTCTTTGATGATGCCGATATCGATCGCGCCATCGACGGGGCGATGCTGGCCAAATTCCGCAATGCCGGACAAACCTGTGTCTGTGTGAACCGCTTTCTGATTCAGAATGGCATTTACGACCGTTTTGCCCAGCGCCTAAAAGAACGTATAGCCGCGTTACACGTTGGTGATGGCTTTACCCCAGCAACCGATATCGGTCCCTTGATTAATGAACAGGCTGTTATCAAAGTGGAGGCTCATGTAGAGGACGCCCTCAGTAAAGGTGCCGTGCTGCTACAAGGGGGTCAACGCCATGCACTCGGGCAGAACTTCTACCAGCCGACGCTATTGACCGAAGTTACGCCAGAAATGCAGGTGGCCGAAGAAGAAACCTTCGGTCCGCTGGCCGCCCTGTTCAGATTTGAGACCGAACAACAAGCGATTGAGTTGGCCAATAACACCGAATATGGACTGGCGGCCTATTGCTATACCCGTGATCTGGGCAGGGCCTGGCGCATGACGGAGGCACTGGAGTACGGTATGGTAGGCATTAACGAGGGCATGATCTCAACTGAAGTAGCACCCTTTGGTGGCATCAAGTCTTCCGGGCTTGGCAGAGAAGGTTCACGCTACGGTATAGACGATTATCTGGAAATCAAATATGCCCTGATGGGCGGATTAGCGCTATCGGAAGGAGAGCAACATGCATAACGAAAAATACCAGAAAGGCTTAGCTATCCGCACCCAGGTGCTCGGAGAAGACTATGTACAACGTTCTCTGGAAAACGCCGATGAATTCACCCAGCCACTGCAGGAGCTGGTAACTGAATACTGCTGGGGGCATGTCTGGGACCGTAAAGGTTTATCCCTGCAAGAGCGCAGCATGATAAACTTGGCCATGATTTCTGCCCTCAACCGGCCGCATGAACTGAAGCTGCACATCCGTGGTGCATTGCGCAATGGCCTGAGCCGTGAGCAGATCCGCGAAATACTGCTGCAAGTCGGTATCTATTGCGGCATACCGGCAGCCGTCGACAGCTTTCGTATTGCCCGCGAAGCCTTTGCAGAAGCAGACGCTGAGACCGACTCTTAACCCTAAACGCCAAAACCAGAGCGAATCCTGATGAAGAAACTGCCAAGCGATGACTCTTTGAAAATCAACCGGACACTTGTCACTCTCCGGGAAATGGTGCTCGATAAGCTGCGCTCAGCAATTCTTAACTTTCAGCTACTGCCGGGTGACAGACTGGTTGAGCGTGATCTCTGTGAACGCCTGGGCGTCAGTCGTACCTCTGTTCGCGAAGCATTACGCCATCTTGAGTCAGAGGGGCTGGTTGAGTTCGATGGCAACCGCGGCCCACGCGTTGCCGTTATTACGCTGGAAGATGCACGGGATATTTACGAATTACGCTGTGTTCTGGAAGGCCTGATCGTGCAACTGTTTACCTTGAATGCCAAACCCAAGGATATCCGCGCGCTGGAACGTGCCCTGCAAGAAAACCAAAAAGTGTTGAAAACCGGTAACCTTCAACAAGTATTGGATTCTGTCCAAGGCTTTTATGAAGTCTTGCTGGAAGGCGCTGGCAACCAGGTTGCGGCAACACAATTGCGTCAGCTACAGGCTCGAATCAGTTACCTGAGAGCCACTTCGGTCACTCAAGCCAACCGCCGTAGCAACAGTAATCAGGAAATGGAACGCATAGTTGACGCCATCAAAAGCGGTGATCCACATGCAGCCCACCAGGCCTCGGTTGATCATGTCAGAGCAGCCGCGCAGGTGGCATTGGAATACCTGCGTACCCAGCAGGGAGAGGACACAGAGATGCGCGAATTTGTCACGCCGATCGCGCTTCAGGAGCCCCGAATAGGTCGTTAACAGCATGCGTACGCCTCGTTTCTGCCCTCAATGTGGTGGCCCAGACCTGCAGATTACCCGTCCGGCAGGCGATACTCACGATCGCCTCACCTGCCAGGCTTGCGGTTATATTCATTACGACAACCCCAAGGTGATTACCGGCTGCATCATTGAACAGCAAGGTAAATACCTGTTATGCCAACGCGCCATCCCCCCTCAAGCGGGTAGTTGGGTGTTGCCAGCGGGCTTTATGGAAAATGGTGAAACCACCGAAGAAGCGGCGTTACGCGAAGTCTGGGAAGAAAGTGGTGTAAGGGCTGACATCCTTTCGCCCTACTCTATTTTCAGTGTGCCGATGATCAACGAAGTCTATATCATCTTCAGAGCCCTGGCGCTGGAAATCACGGATGAATATGGTCCAGAAACCGCGACCTGTCGCTTCTTTGCACCCGAAGATATTCCCTGGGAACAGATATATTACCCGGCCATACGGCAAATATTGGCACGCTATATCAGCGAGCGTCAGGCCGGTATTTACGGCATCTATGTCGGCAATGATGCTACCGGAAAAATCCATTTTCTCAAGTAGCTCAATCCCGTATTACAAACCCTCTAGTATCACTATCTCAACCCTGGCCACGCCGGTTCGGTAACGGCAGGCTTGCTGATACTCGGGTGAGTGATAACACGCCAGTGCCTGGTCATAAGAATCAAATTCGATCACTACGCTGCGTTCAGGCGTATCCCGCCCTTCCAGAGCCAGTGAGCGTCCGCCTCGCGCTAAAAAACGCCCATCATAGAGGGCAATGGCTTGCGGTGCCCGCGCTGTGTATTGCGCATAGGCTTCAGGATCCTCGATATCGACCTGTGCAATCCAATAGGCTTTCATTGTCCGCTTCCTCACTTAGCAAAAGTTGGTATTATGGTATACCATGATATGAAAACAGATCAACAGCAGGAGAACAAACATGCCATTCAATCCAATTGAAGAAATAATCGAAGATTTTCGCCAGGGAAAAATGGTACTGCTGGTGGACGATGAGGATCGTGAAAATGAAGGGGATCTGTTACTGGCAGCCGAAAAATGCACGCCTGAAGCGATCAACTTTATGGCACGTGAAGCACGTGGCCTGATCTGTCTGACGCTAACCGAATCCCACTGCCAACGGCTCGGACTGGATATGATGGTTCCGCATAACGGCAGTCCCTTCTCAACTGCTTTTACCGTATCGATTGAAGCGGCACAAGGCGTTACCACCGGTATCTCCGCGGCTGATCGTGCCCACACCATTTTAACAGCCGTAGCTGACAAGGCCTGTCCCGACGATCTGGTTCAACCCGGTCATGTGTTTCCCTTACGCGCCCGCGAAGGTGGGGTATTAACCCGTGCGGGTCATACTGAAGCGGGTTGTGACCTAGCTAATCTTGCCCAGCTTACCCCTGCGGCCGTTATCGTCGAAGTGATGAATGAAGATGGCAGCATGGCCAGGCGCCCGGATTTGGAAGTTTTTGCCCAGCGCCACGGCATCAAAATTGGCACGATTGCAGACCTGATTCACTATCGTCTCAGTACTGAGCATACCGTTTCCCGTATTGGTGAGCGTGAGTTGAGTACCGTGCATGGTACCTTTCGGCTGGTGACCTATGAGGATCGAATAGATGGTGGCGTACATATTGCCATGGTCATGGGCGATATACAGCACCAGGAAGCGGTACTGGTCAGAGTGCATGTTATCGACCCGTTACGCGACCTGGTGGGTGCCGAGTATACCGGACCGCGTAATTGGACCCTCTGGGCGGCGCTTGAACGGGTTGCAGCTGAAGGCTGTGGTATTGTGGTGATCCTCGCTAATCATGAATCTTCCCAAGCCTTGCTTGAACGTATTCCTCAACTGACACAAACCCGCAAGCCTTTCAGTCCGTCGCAATCACGTATCTATTCTGAAGTCGGCACCGGCGCCCAGATCCTGCAAGACCTGGGTGTTGGCAAGCTGCGCCATTTAGGTCCACCGCTGCGTTATGCTGGACTGACAGGCTATGACCTGGAAGTCGTCGACTCCATCCCCTTTGAAGATTAACCCATTTCATTTGTAGCATTCCGGTGGTAGTATCGTATTATGGTATACCAAATAAAGATACTTTCATTAGATGAAGTATCCAGGGGTTAATTACCCACAAGCATCACTATAAAAACAGCATAAGGTTTGAGGTTCTACCCATGAGATTTTCTCTATTCATACACATGGAACGCTACGATGAAACAGTCAGCCACAGCGAGTTGTTCGAAAATCTGACTGAGCTCACCAAAATGGCTGAAAAAGGCGGTTTTTCAACCGTTTGGGTTGGTGAGCACCATTCGATGGAATACACCATTGCACCCAGCCCTATGCCGATTCTGGCCTATTTAGCAGGCCAAACTGAAACGATTCGATTGGGTGCAGGTACCATTATTGCGCCTTTCTGGCATCCGATCCGGGTTGCCGGCGAATGTGCCTTGTTAGATGTAATCAGTAACGGGCGTATGGAAGTCGGTCTGGCCAGGGGGGCTTATCAATTTGAATTTGATCGCCTGGCCAATGGCATGTCGGCCAGTGAAGGTGGCCAGTATCTGCGGGAAATGGTGCCAGCGGTTAAGGCGCTGTGGCAAGGCGACTATGCGCATGAGGGTGCACTTTGGAACTTCCCAACATCGACATCTTCTCCACGCCCGGTGCAACAGCCCATGCCGCCGATCTGGATCGCCGCCAGGGACCCTGACTCACATAATTTTGCCGTCAAAAATGGCTGTAATGTGATGGTGACCCCGCTGATGAAAGGCGATGAAGAAGTCGCGGATCTGAAGCAAAAATTTGATACTGCCTTGAGCAATAATCCAGACGTGGCACGTCCTGAGATCATGGTGCTGCGCCACACCTACGTACACAGTGAAGATGACCCTGAAGGCTGGAAAATTGGTGCGGCCGGTATTGCACGCTTTTATCGCACCTTCGATGCCTGGTTCGGCAATTCACAGACACCTGTCAATGGCTTACTGCCACCCAGTCCTGAATCCAAATTTGCTGAACGGCCCGAGTTTCAACTCGATAATCTGCATAAAAATACCATGATAGGTACACCTGCAGAGATTATTGAGCGCCTGAAACATTATGAAGCCATGGGTATTGATGAGTTCAGCTTCTGGAGTGATAACAGCCTGTCGCACGCTGAGAAAAAGCGCTCTTTAGAACTGTTTATTGCACAGGTCATACCCGCATTTAGCTGAGATTGAATCCAACCTTAACGAAAAAAGCCTCCCAAGGGAGGCTTTTTTGTTTCGGTAAACCCGCCTGGACGGATTACTTACCGAGTTTTTTCTTGATCTGCTGCAGAGTACGCAGTTGTGCTGCGGCTTCTGCCAGCTGGGAGGCAGCGCGTGAGTATTGGAACTCACCGGACTTGTCAGAAATAGCATGCTGAGCATGTTTCTGAGCTTCCATTGCTGCAGCTTCATCCAGATCTTTGGCATGCAACGCTGTGTCTGCCAAAACCGTTACCTTGAACGGCTGAACCTCGATAAAACCACCAGAGACGTAAAATACGTCCTGTTCACCGCCCTCTTTTCGCAGTTCGACCGGGCCTGGTTTCAGTTCCGTTAACAGCGGAGTGTGACCGGGCATAATACCCAGGTCACCCAGGCTACCTGTCACCGAGATAAATTCTACCAGCCCGGAGAAAATTTCTTCCTCAGCACTGACGATCTCGCATTGAACAGTTACAGCCATGTTGATTACCTCTTAAAAGGTTCCGCCAGAACTTATTTCATGCCCTTGGCTTTCTCAATCGCTTCGTCGATGCCACCAACCATATAGAAGGCTTGCTCTGGCATGTGATCATATTCACCGGCCAGGATGCCTTTAAAGCTGCTGATGGTATCTTTCAGCGGCACGTATTTACCTGGAGATCCGGTGAACACTTCGGCCACGAAGAACGGCTGAGACAAGAAACGCTGAATTTTACGTGCACGGGATACGATGGATTTGTCTTCATCAGACAACTCATCCATACCCAGAATCGCAATGATGTCTTTCAGCTCTTTATAGCGCTGTAAAACACCCTGTACGTTACGTGCAACATCATAGTGTTCCTGACCGATAACCAGCGGATCCAGCTGACGTGACGTGGAATCCAGTGGATCTACGGCTGGGTAGATACCTAGCTCAGCGATCTGACGCGACAATACCACGGTCGCATCAAGATGCGAGAAGGTAGTTGCCGGAGACGGGTCAGTCAAGTCATCTGCCGGTACGTATACCGCCTGGATAGACGTGATAGAACCGACTTTGGTTGAGGTGATACGTTCCTGCAGAACGCCCATCTCTTCCGCCAGAGTTGGCTGATAACCTACCGCCGATGGCATACGACCCAACAGGGCGGATACTTCAGTACCGGCCAGGGTGTAACGGTAAATGTTGTCAACAAACAACAGTACGTCACGACCTTCGTCACGGAACTTTTCTGCCATGGTCAGGCCAGTCAGCGCTACACGCAGACGGTTACCTGGGGGTTCGTTCATCTGACCGTATACCAGAGATACTTTATCCAGTACGTTGGACTCTTTCATCTCGAAGTAGAAGTCGTTACCTTCACGAGTACGCTCACCGACACCCGCGAACACAGAGAAACCTGAGTGTTCTATCGCGATGTTACGGATAAGCTCCATCATGTTTACGGTTTTACCTACACCGGCACCACCGAACAGACCGACTTTACCACCCTTGGCAAACGGGCAAACCAGGTCGATAACCTTGATGCCGGTTTCCAGCAGATCGTTAGACGCTGCCTGATCGGCGTAAGACGGTGCTTTACGGTGAATAGGCATACGCTCTTCTTCACCGATAGGGCCCGCTTCATCGATCGGGTTACCCAGAACGTCCATAATACGTCCCAGTGTCGCTGTACCTACAGGCACAGAAATAGGTGCACCTGTATTTTCTACATCTAATCCACGGCTCACACCTTCGGTCTGACCCATGGCAATAGCCCTTACAACACCGTCGCCCAGCTGCTGCTGAACTTCCAGTGTCAGGCCGGTTTTTGTGACGTGTAATGCGTCATAAACCTTCGGTATGGCGTCACGTGGAAATTCCACGTCTACTACCGCACCGATAATCTGAACAATACGTCCGCTACTCATGTTCGGATCCTCTCAACGTTTAAACCTGTTCACTGCACTATACAGCAGCAGCACCACTGACGATCTCAGAAATTTCCTGAGTAATAGCCGCCTGACGAGCCTTGTTGTATACCATTTGGAGCTCATCAATAAGGTCGCCAGCATTATCTGTCGCGTTTTTCATCGCCAGCATTCTTGCTGCCTGCTCACAGGCGATATTCTCAATCACACCCTGGTAAACCACCGATTCTACGTACCGAACGAAGAGTGCTTCGAGCAACTCCTGTGCATCCGGCTCGTAGAGGTAATCCCAGCTGCGCTTGAGCTGTTCATGTGTGTCACTTTCATCTGCCTTAGCCGGCAACACTTGCTCTACCGTCGGCTTCTGGGTCATGGTATTCACGAATTCGTTAGAAACAATGAATATTTTGTCCAGTCTGCCTTCTTCAAAAGCACTGAGCATCACTTTTACTGCGCCAATCAGATCAGCCAGTTCGGGTGTATCACCCAGATGCCCCTTGGCAGCAACAACATTACCACCGTAGTTTTTAAAGAAAGTAATCGCCTTGTTTCCCAGTGCACAAATATCAATTTCGACATTCTGCGAATGGAATTCTTTCATAGCGCTGACGGCTGCCTTGAACGTATTCACGTTCAAGCCACCACACAGCCCGCGATCCGTGGACACGACGATAAATCCGACGCGTTTCACTTCACGCTCCTGCATGTAGAGGTGGTTGTATTCAGGATTGGCCGTAGCCAAATGATGAATAACACCTCTGATACCGTTAGCGTACGGGCGGGAAGCCTTCATGCGGTCCTGAGCTTTACGCATTTTTGACGCAGCCACCATTTCCATGGCGCTGGTAATCTTGCGCGTGCTACCAATGCTCGCAATCTGTGTCTTAATCTCTTTTCCGACTGCCATAGTTCCGCCTCTATTCCTAACTCAGTGTCCGGTCTGCTAAGTGAAACTCACCCGCAGACCCGCTACTCTGACGAGTAATTACCAAGTCTGGGTAGATTTGAACTTCTCGATGCCGGCTTTCAACTTCGCTGCAATCTCGTCGTTATAATCGCCGGATTCATTGATTGACTTCATCAGGTCAGCAAATTCGCTGTTGAAGAAGCCGATCAGCGCAGTTTCAAAAGCACCGATTTTGTTCAGCTCTACATCTTTCAGGAAGCCTTCGTTGGCAGCGTATAGACTCAGACCCATCTCAGCGACAGACATCGGAGAATATTGTGCCTGCTTCATCAACTCGGTAACGCGCTGACCATGCTCAAGCTGAGCACGAGTCGTGTCATCCAAGTCAGAAGCAAACTGCGCGAAAGCCGCAAGCTCACGATACTGCGCCAGAGCCAGACGCACACCACCACCCAATTTCTTGATGATTTTAGTCTGGGCTGCACCACCTACACGGGATACAGACAGACCGGCGTTGATCGCTGGACGGATACCTGAGTTGAACAGGTCGGATTCAAGGAAGATCTGACCATCAGTGATCGAGATAACGTTGGTTGGTACGAACGCCGAAACGTCTCCACCCTGAGTCTCGATTACAGGCAGCGCTGTCAATGAACCGGTTTTACCTTTGACTTCACCCTTGGTGAACTTCTCAACATAATCTACGTTTACACGAGCAGCACGCTCAAGCAGACGAGAGTGAAGATAGAACACGTCACCAGGATAAGCTTCACGACCTGGTGGGCGACGCAATAGCAGGGAGATCTGGCGATAAGCCCAGGCCTGCTTGGTCAGATCATCATAAATGATCAGTGCATCTTCACCGCGGTCGCGGAAGTATTCACCCATGGAGCAACCGGCATAAGGTGCCAGGAACAACATGGAAGCCGGGTCAGCTGCACCAGCGGCTACAACGATGGTGTGATCCATCGCACCGTGCTCTTCAAGCTTACGCACCACGTTAGCAATGGTGGACTGTTTCTGTCCGATCGCTACGTAGATACACTTGATGCCGGTACCTTTCTGGTTGATGATCGCATCGATTGCGATCGCTGACTTACCGATCTGGCGGTCACCGATGATCAACTCACGCTGACCACGACCGATGGGTACCATGGCATCGATGGCTTTCAGACCTGTCTGAACAGGCTGATCTACCGATTGACGCTCAATAACACCCGGGGCCACTTTTTCGACCGGATCGCTTAATTTAGCTTCGATTGGACCCTTGCCGTCGACCGGATTACCCAGGGCGTCAACAACGCGACCGAGCAGTTCAGGGCCAACTGGCACTTCCAGAATTCGACCTGTGCAGCGAGCAATCATGCCCTCTACCAGACCTTGATAGTCACCCAGAACCACGGCGCCGACAGAGTCGCGCTCAAGGTTAAGAGCCATACCGTAGATACCACCTGGAAACTCGATCATTTCGCCGTACATTACGTCGGCCAGACCATGAATCAGGATGATACCATCAGATACGCTTACGATTGTGCCCTCATTACGGGCTTCAGAAGACACGTCGAGTTTTTCGATGCGCTTCTTGAGAATCTCGCTGATCTCAGATGGATTCAGTTGCTGCATTGTTATTCCCCATACTCAGGAATTCATCGCTTCGGCCAGTTTCGTCAGTCGTGCACGAACCGAACCGTCGATCACAAGGTCGTTTGCGCGAAGGATTACGCCACCGATGATGGATTGATCCACCGTCGAGGTCATTTTCACTTCGCGTCCCAGTTTGGAGCGCAGAGCCTGAGCCAGTTTATCAACCAGTTCTTGATCCAGTTCAAACGCCGTAGTCAGATCAACATCCACTGACTTTTCATGATCGGCTTTAAACTGATCAAACTGTGCTGATATTTTGGGAAGCAAAAGCAGACGCTGATTTTCGGCAAGAAGATAAATAAAATTCTTCGCGCCGTCGTTCATGGTCTTATCACAGACCGATACGATCAGTTCTGCTTTTTGCTCCGTGCTCAGTGAAGGCGTTCCAAGAACTCGCTTCATTTCACTGTCATTCACGATTACAGCCGCAAATGCCAATATATCTGACCACTGATCGAGGTCGCCCTTATTCAGCGCATAGTCGAACGCTGCTTTGGTATAAGGCCGAGCGATTGTGTTGAGTTCAGCCATCATAAACCTCGCTTAAAGCTCAGCGGCTAGTTTTTCAACCAGCTTGGCATGTGCTTTTTGGTCAACAGAGGCTTCCAGAATCTTTTCAGCACCGGCAATCGCCAGAACAGAAACCTGTGCGCGAAGAACTTCTCTTGCACGGTTTACTTCTTGTTCCAGTTCAGCCTGAGCAGCCGTTTTAACACGGTTGGCTTCTTCACGAGCCTGCTCTTTTGCTTCTTCAATCATCAGGTTAGCGCGTTTGTTGGCCTGTTCAATGATGGCAGCGGCTTTTTCCTTGCCTTCACGTAGATCGTCAGCGGCTCGCTCTTGAGCAAGTCTCAGATCACGTTCAGCACGGTCAGCTGCATCCAAACCTTCGGCAATCTTCTTTTTGCGTTCTGCCATAGCTGCCGTAATTGGCGGCCATACATACTTCATGCAGAACATCACAAAAATCGCGAACGCTATGGCCTGACCAATGATGGTGAGATTAATATTCACGCCATTACCCCTCGCGGTTGATTTGAATGGTTAAGACCCTGCCAGGGTCAGCCCCAAAGGTATAATTACCGGTTATCAACCTGCGAAAAGCATGTACAGTGCCATACCAACACCGATCATCGGAACCGCGTCAACCAGACCGACGACGATGAAGAACTGGCTGCGAAGCAGTGGAACCAGCTCAGGCTGACGTGCAGCACCTTCAAGAAACTTACCACCCAGCAAACTTACGCCTATAGCACCAGCCAGTGCAGACAGACCCAGAAGCAGAGCAACAGCGATAAACAGCAGTTCAGCCATTTTTTTTCTCCAACATTTTTTTAAGGTTAAAGTGAATTGAAATCGTTTTTAGTTAACAGCACTGACCTTAATCAGTGCTCATGTTCATCATGTGCCATCGCCATGTAAACGATTGTCAGCACCATGAAGATAAACGCCTGTAGAACGATAACCAGAATATGGAAAATCGCCCAGGGTACTGAAAGCACCCACTGAATCCAGAAAGGCAACAGCGCAATCAGGATAAAGATGATTTCACCCGCATACATGTTACCGAACAGACGCAGACCCAGTGAAACAGGCTTGGCTACAAGGTTAACCAGTTCCAGGAACAGGTTGAACGGGATGAAATACTTACCCAGCGGCTGTAAAGACAGTTCCGCAGCAAATCCTTTAACGCCCTTAACCTTGATACTGTAGTAGATAATCAGGAAAAATACGCTGAAACTCATACCCAGCGTGGCGTTGATATCGGTTGTCGGTACAATTTTCCAGTAGGGCAGGCCCATTTCACTGGCAATGTAAGGAATGAAGTCGACCGGAATCAGCTTCAAGGCGTTCATCAGGAATATCCATACAAACACCGTTAGAGCCAGAGGCGCTATAGTCGGATTATTGTGATGGAAAATACTCTTGACGTTATCCTGAACAAACTCCACAACCACTTCAATGAAGTTTTGCAGATTGCCAGGTACTCCGCTTACAGCGGTATCAGCCACTTTTTTGAACAACCAGATGAAGAACACCCCGGTTAGAATCGAAAAAAACATGGTATCGACGTGGATCGCCCAGAATCCCATTTCTGCAGCTTTCTGACCACCAGCAAAACCCCAGCCTTCCACGGGGTGATTACCAAAAGTCAGATTACTCAGGTGATGGGATATGTATTCTGAGGATGTAGGGTTTTCGCTTGCCATTCTCAGCTTCTCTCAGTCAAAGTTTCAGAAATCGATGATTCAGTTTCAGTTGCAGGTACCAACCGGTGACCTGCAACAGGATATAAGTTACAAACAGCGCAGCGGCATTCAGCGGCTCAATCAGCATAAATACCAGGCTAAACAGTGCCACGGCCAATAAAACCTTTCCGGTTTCACTCATATAAATGTTGGCCAGTATTTCCCGTGGCGATCGCGCTTTGTTTTTTATCAGTACTCTGAGTGAAAACCAGCCTGTTGGGAGAAGGTACAGAAGCCCCCCAATAAAGGCCGAATAGGCTGTCACAAAATCTTTAAACATCAGCGCTAAGGCTAGCACGCTCGTTAGTGCCAGTTGCAGTAATAACACCCTGAAGCAAACAGCAGCAAAGCGTTTACGTTGCTTATCTCTGCCTGAACCACTTGCTAAACCAGCAGATTCTAATCGTTTCTCCTGATCCGGGCTCATCCTATCCCACTACAGCCTGATGTTAAGTGCGAAGATTATAGGGGTTTAAGCCTTATGACTCAACAGATATAGCGCTTGTCTGTTACTAAGGTATTACTAAACGACAGTTGTACAAACTTTAATCAGTCGATTTATCCAGTTGCGTTAAAATAGCATCAAGTTGCTCTTGTGAGTTGAAACTAATGCTGATTTTTCCTTTTCCCTGCGCCGTAGATGAGACCTTCACCGGTGCTGAAAAAAAACGCGATAATTGGCTGGATATATCTTTTAACGATTCACTTTGTACTGGTGGAATCGACTTTTTCGGTATTTCACCCGATTGAATTTTTTTCACCAGCAACTCGGTTTCTCTGACAGAGAGTGCTTTGGCGACCACCTGACCGGCCGCATCTATCTGTATATCAGCCTCCAGACCCAACAAGGCGCGTGCATGTCCCATTTCCAGATCGCCGTACTCGAGCATTTTTTTGACTTCATCAGTCAAATTCATCAAACGCAATAAGTTAGCGATGGAAGAACGGGATTTACCCACCGCATCGGCCACTTGTTGCTGCGTCAGTTCAAATTCGGTCTGTAAGCGACTTAGCGCAATGGCTTCTTCAATCGGATTGAGATTTTCACGCTGAATATTCTCAATCAGCGCCATGGCAATGGCGGCTTCATCCGGTACATCACGGATAATGACAGGAATGCTACTCAACCCGGCCATTTGTGTAGCGCGCCAGCGGCGTTCACCCGCGATGATTTCATAGTTGCCATTGGTCGTAGGACGCACAACAATCGGCTGCATTACCCCTTGGGTGCGAATCGATTGAGCCAGTTCTTCCAGTGCCTGAGGTTCCATATCCCGACGCGGTTGATAACGACCACGTTCAATCCGGTTCAAATCCATATGCTGCAGTTCGCCCCGAGAGGACAGAGGTTCTGCGGCCTCATGCAAAGGCGATTGCTGGTCTTCCGACATCCCGGATAACAAGGCATCCAGGCCTCTTCCCAAACCGCGTTTTTTCACCACCATTATTCGGCTTCCTGTGTTTCAGGTTGTTGCGCTGTCGATTGTTTTAATTCAGCTTCAGTACGTCGGATCAACTCTCCGGCCAGGGCTAAGTAGGCCAGGGCGCCACGTGAACTTTTATCATATTGCAGAACGGGCAAACCATGACTGGGCGCTTCAGCCAAACGTACATTACGTGGAATCACCGTACGATAAACCTTGTCGCCGAAGTACTCCACCAGATGCACAGAGACATCCTTGGTCAGACTCATGCGTGGGTCGAACATGGTTCGCAATATTCCTTCAATCTTGAGTTCCGGGTTCAGGCGTTTATGGATTTTGTCTATAGTACCGATCAACGCGCTGATCCCTTCAAGCGCGTAGTATTCACACTGCATCGGAATCAATACTCCTGCTGAGGCTGACAGCGCATTGACGGTGAGCAGATTCAGCGACGGTGGATTATCCAGTAAAATATAATCATAACGTTCATGCAGTGGCATCAGCGCCATTTTCAGCCGAAATTCACGTCGTGGCAGTTGCAGCAATTCCACTTCGGCGGCAGTAAGATCCCCATTGGCACCAATAATATCGAAACCACATGGCAGTCCGGAGACGATGCACTGCTCAGCGGTCATATCACCGATCAGCAGTTCATAAGATGAACCCTCAAGTTCATGCTTGTCGACACCACTGCCCATGGTCGCATTTCCCTGAGGGTCCAGGTCGATCAGCAATACCCGTTTTTTGGTAGCCGCCAGCGATGCCGCCAGGTTTACACAGGTTGTGGTTTTACCGACACCACCTTTTTGATTGGTAATCGTGAGAATCTTCGCCACCGTCAAGCTCTCCCTAGTATCAGCAGATGTCGTTCAGCATCGCACCCCGGAACAGTTAAAACATGGGTAGACTGCAAACTAAACCCTTCACGAAGTGTGCTGATTTCCTGTTCAGGATACAGTCCTTTCATGGCAAGAAAAATACCCTTGTCAGCACAAAGATGTGTGGTCCAGTCGAGCATATCATTCAACGACGCGAAAGCTCTGGAAATCACCGCATCGAACGGTACCGGTTGATAAGCTTCGACGCGACCTTGAACCACCGTCAGATTGTCCAATCCCAGTTCAGTTTTAACCTGTTGCTGAAAACGGGTTTTCTTGCCGTTGCTGTCAATCGTGGTTACATCGCATTCAGGTTTACAGATGGCCAGAGGAATACCGGGTAATCCTGGACCGCTGCCAACATCAATGATGCGCTCACCACTGACGTGCGCCAGGATGCTCAGACTGTCAGCCAGATGCCGGCTGATCATCGCCTCAGGTGACCTGACAGCCGTCAGGTTATAAGCCTTGTTCCACTTGATCAGCAATTCAAGATAGGCAATTAACTGATCAGCCTGAGCATCGCTAATCACTATGCCCATTTGTGCCAGTAAGCTATCCAGCTGCTGCCGATAATTACTCATAGTGCCGCCGTCCGAGCCTGTTTTGCCGCCAGCTGACGTTTTTTCAAATGCACCAGCAGTAGAGAAATTGCCGCCGGTGTCATCCCCTGAATACGGGATACCTGGGCAATACTCACCGGTTTAACCGCTTCCAGTTTACTGCGCAGTTCATTCGACAAGCCGCCGACCTGTGCATAATCGAGATCAGCGGGCAGTTGGGTATCCTCTTGTTTACGCATCTGCTCTATTTCACTGCGCTGACGCTCAATGTAACCGGCATATTTAAACGCCACCTCAACCTGTTCAGCCACAGCCGGGTCACTAACCCCTTCACCATGAAGCTCACACAGATCGACATAGCCCAGCTCAGGACGACGGATCAGGTCGGCCAGACTGTATTCACGACTCAATGGCGTAGTCAATTTATCAGCTAACTTAGCTGATTCAGGTGAGTTTGGCTGAATATAGGTGGTTTCAAGACGTTGTTTTTCCTGTTCAACCGCTTCACGTTTGCGCTCAAAAGCCTGCCAGCGCTCATCAGACACCAATCCCAGCTCGCGACCTTTTTCAGTCAGGCGCATATCGGCATTGTCTTCACGTAACACCAGACGGTATTCAGCACGACTGGTAAACATACGATAGGGCTCAGACGTGCCGTGGGTAATCAAGTCATCGACTAACACCCCAATGTAAGCTTCATCCCGGCGTGGATACCATTGGGCTTTTTCCTGAACCTGCAACGCCGCATTCATCCCTGCCAACAGTCCCTGGGCACCGGCTTCTTCATAGCCGGTGGTGCCATTGATCTGGCCGGCAAAATACAGCCCGGATATAAAGCGGGTTTCCAGGGTGTGTTTCAGATCTTGCGGATTGAAATAATCATATTCGATAGCATAGCCAGGACGGGTAATATGCGCGTTTTCAAAGCCCTTGATTGAACGTACCAGATTCAGCTGCACATCAAAGGGCAAGCTGGTGGATATGCCGTTAGGATAGAGTTCATGCGTAGTCAGACCTTCCGGCTCCACAAAAATCTGATGCTGGTCTTTATCGGCAAAGCGGTGAATTTTGTCTTCAATCGAAGGGCAGTATCTCGGTCCTATGCCTTCAATGACACCACTGTACATGGGTGAGCGATCCAATCCACCCCGAATAATTTCATGGGTTTGTGCATTGGTGTGGGTGATGTAACAACTCACCTGTTGCGGATGATCGGCCAGACTACCCATGTACGACATAACTGGAGTGGGAGTATCACCTGGTTGTTCCTGCATCACCGAAAAATCCACGCTGCGTGCATCAATACGCGGCGGGGTACCGGTTTTTAAGCGTTCAACCCGAAACGGCATTTCGCGCAAACGATGTGCAAGCGCAACGGCTGGTGGATCTCCGGCACGACCGCCTTGATAATTTTCCAGACCAATATGGATCACACCGCCGAGAAATGTACCGGCGGTCAACACCACGGTTTTTGCCTGAAAACGTATGCCACTTTGGGTAACGACACCAGCGACCTGTTCACCCTTGATGATCAGATCATCAGCAGCTTGCTGGAAAATCTGCAAGTTAGGCTGATTTTCCAGTATATGACGAATGGCGGCCTTGTAAAGAATACGATCCGCTTGAGCACGGGTAGCTCGTACAGCAGGTCCTTTACGCGCATTCAGAGTGCGGAATTGGATACCACCCAGATCTGTGGCACGCGCCATGGCACCATCGAGGGCGTCTATTTCTTTGACCAGATGACTTTTTCCGATCCCACCGATAGCCGGGTTACAGGACATCTGTCCAAGGGTTTCGATGTTATGGGTCAGCAGCAGTGTTTTTACACCCATACGAGCCGAAGCCAGTGCCGCTTCGGTACCGGCATGACCACCACCGATGACTATGACATCAAAGTGATCCGGGTAATCCAGCATTCGTTATCACCGTTAACAATTGAGCCTGACTGACAGGCGGTTATTTCAAGGGCGCTAAGTATAGCCTTCTGAACGCCGATAAGGAATGGTCAAAAAATAACCAGTGTGATTAAGTGTTTTGATATTAATAAAATAAAGTCTTTTAAGAAGAAAAGCTTATTGTTGTGTTTATAGTAAGCTAACCATCTTTCTGTGTAAAAGCATATAAAGTGTATATTTTTCATGTAATTAATTTATGGTTAACTCTGTTACTTCAGGGCTGTTTAGGGTGTGTTGCGGATGTTGAGCAGCTGTGAATAAAAGTGTTACTTACCCACAGGTGAAGTTATTCACAGTTTTATGCCAAGGTTGTTACCTGTTAATTATACATATTACACACAGGTAAAAGTGGATAAGTATTTTTTACAGCCTTATTGGTGGTAAAAATAGTAATAACCTGTGCTTTTATCCACATTTACACTAAAAACAAGGAATTAAAATTGCTTTGGGGTCAGTGGAAAACTAGGTTACACTATACAGTTAGTAAGGGTATTTCCTAGTTAACGAGGAGTGTAGCATGGTGGGTATTTGTCGTTTTTCGGTCATTTTGCTGGCCAGTCTGTGCTTTTCTGTACAGGTGATGGCTGAAAAAATTTATGTGGACAGTGTCTGGAGCCCTTATTTTGCTGTTCCTGAACTGGATCGAGCTCCGGTTTATATGACTATTACTAACTTATCCAATCACGATCGTCAGTTGTTATCAGCGACTACCGATGTTGCTGATCAGGTATTGATTCAAAGTATTATGGTAACTGGAGCTATTGGTCAGGTTACTGATATCAGTGCTGTAGTTTTACCCAGCGGTGTACCGGTTAATATGGATAACGCCGGTTTGTATCTGTTGCTGCAAGGCATTAATGAAACCTTACGTGCCGGTAGTCGCTTCAGCATGAATTTGCTGTTTGATGACGGTGAATCACAGACTGTTCGGGTTCAGGTGCGTTCGGTGGCTGTGAGTGGTGATCGGATGCTGGAAAATCTGCGCACTGATCCGATGCAGCAAGGTGGTTCGCCACGACGTTCAGAGGGTTTGGATGAAGGGGTTATGACGGATCCATTGATCCGTTAAGTAATACACTGGCACCCTCGATAGCATTATTCAGGGTGCCAGTGTTAACGATTGATCAGCTTTATATCAGCTTTCAGAAAAGGGCAGTGGTTGATTGGTTTCACGTCGCACTTCGAAAACATTTAGGGTCATCGCTACCAGGCTGTAGTAACCCAGAATACCGATCAGATCCACCAATGCCACTTCTCCTAACATGGAAACTGCTTGTTGATAGAGTGAATCAGGAATACGTTTAGTGTTATAGAGTGTACGGGTGATCTGATACACCAAGGCTTCCTCTGTATCAGCAAACACAGGCTCTTTCCCAAGGCGTATCGCTTCAGTGACTTGACTATTTATGCCGGCCTGATGGGCTATAGGTTCGTGTATTTGCCATTCGGCCTGAGATTGCCAGCAGGCTGCGGTTGTCAAAATGGCCAATTCACTTAGCCTTAACGGAATACGCGTATGGTACCGGCAGTAGGCACCCAGCTTTTGGGCATGGTCAGCCAATTCCGGGCTGTGTACCCAAGCTAAAAATGGACCATCCAGATTGCCCCTGGGCCCCTGTAAAATATTGTCTAGCACGCGTTGCTGTTCGGAGGTGGTATTTTTGGACGTTAATTCTGTCAAACGTGATTGCATTGTTTTTCCTTAAACCTGATTGAATACCTGATCTATAGATCGGCTTAGCTTATCGACTATCTCAGTGATATGCGCTTCGGTAATAATGAATGGCGGTGCCAGCAGTATATGATCGCCATCTTTGCCGTTGATGGTTCCACCCATGGGATAACACATCAGACCCTGCTGCATGGCAGCAGCTTTTATTTTGGCATGCAATTTAAGTGACGTATCAAACGGGGCTTTGGTTCCCCGATCCTTGACCAGTTCAATACCACGGAACAGACCGCGGCCACGAATATCGCCAACATGCGGGTGATCACCCAGTGCCTGGATCAGGGCTTGCTGAAGTTTTTCACCCATCAGGGTTACATTATCGAGTAAATGATCTGATTCAATCCGTTGCTGAACTGCCAAGGCCGCGGCACAGGCGGTTGCATGGCCTATATAGGTATGACCATGCTGAAAAAATCCGCTGCCATTACGCAGTGTAGCGATTATGTCTTCACTCACCAGTGTGGCACCGATAGGCTGATAACCGGCACCCAGGCCTTTAGCAATACAGATAAGATCAGGTTCAATCCCTTCCTGCGCACTGGCAAATAGCGCCCCGGTACGACCCATGCCGCACATCACTTCATCCGCAATCAGTAAAATACCGTGACGTGAGCAGATTTCGCGCATGCGCTTAAAGTAATCGGCAACCGCTGGTACGGCCCCCAGGGTAGCACCAACAACGGGTTCGGCAATAAAGGCCATGATATTGTCGCCACCGAGTTCAGTGATCTTATCTTCCAGTTCGTTGGCCAGACGCTGCACAAAATCGGTTTCAGTTTCGTCACTCAGTTGTTCGCGGTAGGCATAACATGGGCTCAGGTGGTGGATATTGATTAACAGGGGTTCAAATTGTTGACGCCGCCAAAGGTTTCCACCGGTTGCCAGAGCGCCCAGGGTGTTGCCATGGTAACTCTGACGTCGAGCGATGATGTGTTTGCGCTGTGGCTCACCTTTTTCTACAAAATACTGACGTGCCAGTTTCAGCGCAGACTCTACCGCTTCTGAACCGCCGGAAACGAAATACACCGAATTGAGAGAACCCGGTGCTCGTTCAGCCAGAAAATCAGCCAGCTGTTCCATCGGCTCAGTGGTAAAGAAAGAGCTGTGCGCGTAGGCGATAGAATCCACCTGATGTTTAATCGCTTCAATCACACTTGCATCACTGTGGCCCAGACAAGAGACAGCTGCACCGCCACAGGCATCGATGTAACGTTTATTGTCAGCATCAATAATGTACACCCCGTCACCCTTCACTGCGGTGGGATAATTTTGAAGCAAACTGCGATGCAATACATGACTCATGACACATCCTTGACCCTATTTAGGGTTGTTAAAAGTTGGCAAAAAATTCAATTAGCTAAGCCGAAAGTATAGGTCAAATTTTGAGGCTGCACGACTGGAATGATTAGAGTTTTTGTATATTTTCCAGGTTTGTTTCAGCTGTGCTTAGAATAGATTGCTGTTCTTCTTTGCTAAATTTTTGCCAGTTACGATACACCATCGCCATACGTGGATTAGCGCTAAATTTATCCGCATGTCTATGAATAAAATGCCAATAAAGACTATTGAAGGGACAGCTGTTTGCACCTGAGCGACGTTTGACATCATAGTGACAGTTTTTACAGTAATGGCTCATTTTATTCAGGTAGTTACCTGAGGCGGCATAGGGTTTACTGGCAATCAGACCGCCATCAGCAAACAGACTCATGCCTCGGGTATTAGGCAGTTCAACCCACTCTATAGCATCCATATAAATGCCCAGATACCAGTGATCAACTTCATCGGGATGGATCCCGGCAAGCAGGGTGAAATTTCCAGTGACCATCAAGCGTTGAATATGATGGGCATAGGCATGCTCTAGTGATTGCGTAATCGCATGGGCCATGCACTGCATGCGGGTTTGACCTGTCCAGTAAAAATCTGGCAAACCACGATCGGCTGATAGATAGTTTTGTTTGCTGTAATCAGGCATGTGTGCCCAATACACTGCGCGTACATATTCTCGCCAACCCAGTATCTGGCGAATAAACCCTTCAATTTGCGCTAGTGAGATAGCTTGCTGATGAGCACGCCAGTGACTTTCAGCCGCACGAATCACTTCGATTGGCTGCAGCATTTTCGTATTCAGACAAAATGACAGTCGACTGTGAAACAGGCTCCAGCCACGCTCTGTCATTGCATCCTGATACTGACCGAAGTGCGGTAAACACTGGTGTAAAAAATACTGCAATAGCTGGCGTGCCTGTTGTCGGTTAACCGGCCATATAAAATGATGCGGATCCAGGCTTCCCAGTGTTTTAACCTGATGGCGCTGCAGTCGTGCATAGATTACAGAAACATCTTCACTGAATAGCAAAGGCTCCGGTATGTCGGTGTTGTCAGGCAAACGATTACGGTTTTCACTGTCAAAGTTCCAGCGGCCTCCCAGGGGCTTACCGTCACTATCCATCAAAACATTATGGATTTTACGTAAATGTCGGTAAAAAAACTCCATCCGGCTGTGCGGTATGCTATTCCAGGCATCACGTGAGGTTAAAAAATGTTCGGTATCAGCCATTGTAGTTGGAATACTTATCGACTTAGCAAACTGACTAAGCTGTTGATCCAGGCGGTATTCATCGGGTGCCTGATAACTAAACTGGGTGATGTTATGCAGGGCTATACGATTGGCAAGTAGGTCGGGTAGATCCTTGAACTGGGCTGTTTCATCCAGAGTCAGGTAGTCAACCTGATGACCCGCTTGCTGCAAAGCTTGAGCAAACTGCTGCATAGCGGCAAAGAAGCCGGTGACCTTCTGCACATGATGAATGACATAGTTGATTTCCTGAATTAACTCAGCGATTAGGTAAACAACTTGATCATCCTGGTGTTTAAACCAGCTATGTGCCGCATTTAATTGATCACCCAGGATCAGTCGCAGTTCTTTCATAGTGTCATCGATGCTTAAAGAGTAAGACGGATTTACGTATTACAACAGAGCTTAGATCAAATATATCTGTGGATAACTCTGTTTATAATATGTAAAAAATGGCTGAAGCCATAGTTGATAACCGCATATAAGTTAATTTTTATTAGATAATTCAAGGTGTTGATTCTTTGATCTGTTGAATTAGCAAAGCGATCACTATCATTACCAGACCAACCAGTGTTGCCGGATAGATCTGCTCACCCACCAGAAAGCGCAGGAAAATCAGTGAGACAAAGGGTGAAATAAAGATCAGGTTAGATATTCGCGCGGTATTTTCAGCATAACGCATCGCCATCAGCCACAGCATAAAAGCAATACCCATTTCAAAAACGCCGACATAAATAGCGCCTAACCAGCCTTGCCAATGAATCAGATGGAAATCCGACAGCACGGCGGTAGCCAGCGTAATCATCGGCAGCGCCAGCATAAAACTCAGCGTTAGCGAAATCAGGGGGTCAGCCTGGTTACGCGTGTTGAGTATCCAATATCCCGCCCAGATAAAGGTTGAAAATAATGCCAATGCCACGCCAATGGGGTCATCAAACTGCAGGCTAAGCAGATCACCCCGGGTGGCAATGACCATGGCGCCAGCATAACCCAAAGTGATAGCAATCCAATCCTGACGGCGGATGGTTTGCCCCAGAAAAGGCACCGCCAGGAGGGTCAGGGTAATCGCCCAGGTATAGTTAAGTGTCTGTGCCTGTTGTGCTGGCAGGCGATCATAGGCTTGAAACAGTATCAGATAGTAGAGCGTTGGGTTCATTAACCCCGCCAGCAGAAAAAAGCCTGGGCGCTGTCTTAATATGGGCAGCAGTTGTGACAAGCGTCCTTGCGTAGCCAGTATTCCCAATAGCAGAGTCACCGACGTCAGTGTAGCGACCCATAACAATTGAGCAGGCGAAAAATAGTCCAGTGATAGCTTGAATGCAGTGGCCACCGTTGACCAGCAGGCAACTGCACCGAGTGCCAGTAAAACAGCTTTTTTCTGATCCTTCATGTGTGAATCAATTCCTGTAGCCAATAGAGGGGGGTAAAAATTCAGGCAGACTACGCTAAGCGTCTATACTGCATAAATCAACTGGTAACCAGATGGTAGGTTGTAGATGGATTCAGATTGCAATGACACGTTGCTGACACAGCGCTATGAATTGGAGCGTCTGATCAGCCGAATATCCTCGGCTGTGGTGATGTGTGCCTATTCAGTACTTGATACCGAAATCGAACATTGCTTGCAATGGATTGCTGAATTTACCGGTACAGATCGCAGCTATGTGTTTTTGATTCGAGATGATATCTATGCCGACAATACCCATGAGTGGTGTGCAGCGGGAATTTCGCCACAAAAACAGCAGGCGCAAAATTTTGAACTGAAGGATGAATATCCGATGGTGCAACTGATTCGTGCAAATCAGGTGGTAAATTATTCGGATGTGATGGCTCTACCTGATGCTTGTCGTATTGAGCGCGAAATTCTGGTTAGCCAGGAAATTCAATCCTTGCTGTCAGTTCCGATGATGTCCAATACCCGACTGGTAGGATTCATCGGCATCGATGCGGTGACTAGCAAACGCACTTGGACGGAAGATGAAATCTATCTGCTACGCATTGCCGGTGAGATGTTTACCCATGCATTGGAACATAAGCGGACCGAGGATTTGCTTAAGGCCAGTGAAGCCCGTTTGCGTTATGTGTTTGAGAAAATTCCGGCCATTGCGGTGCAGGGCTATGATGTAAAACGTCGGGTTTTTTTATGGAACCACGCCAGTGAGTTGCTCTATGGCTATTCTCAGGAGGAGGTACTTGGGCGTCGACTGGAAGAACTGATTATTCCACCGGAAGACCGTGATGCCGTTATTGCCGTGCATGAGCGTTGGTTACACCAGGATGATGAAATTCCCTCAGGTGAGCTGACGTTGTTGCGTAAGGACGGTAACCGTGTGCGGGTGTTTTCCAGTCATGTTATGCACACCAGTTTGGCGGGAGACAAAGAGCTTTACTGTGTTGATGTTGATCTGACCCCGCTGAAAAAAGCCCAACAGGATTTAGAAAAACTGGCCCATTATGATGCGCTGACCGGCTTGCCCAATCGAATACTCTTGTCAGACAGACTCAATCATATGATCAGTATTAGCCGTCGCACTGAAGAGCTGGTGGCGGTAGCTTACCTGGATTTAGATGGTTTCAAGCAGATAAATGACAGCCATGGTCATGCTATGGGAGATAGGGTATTACAGCAGTTATCTGAATTGATGCATCAAAGTTTGCGTGAGGAAGATACTCTGGCACGAATTGGGGGAGATGAGTTTGTCGCTGTGTTGGGTGGCTTAGCCCAGCTACAGGACTGTGAACCAGTGTTGAAACGTCTACTTGAGGCTGCCTCTAGGCCACTACAACTGGAAGGACATAACTTCAGAATTTCTGCCAGTATTGGGGTGACGATTTATCCACTGGATGATGCTGAACCGGATCAATTGATGCGCCATGCCGATCAGGCGATGTATCTGGCCAAACAAGCTGGTAAGGACCGTTATCAGCTGTTCGACATTCAGTTAGAAACCCAAATGCGGCATAAACAACAAGCGCTGAAAGCTATTTCCAAGGGGCTAGAATGTAGTGAGTTTGAACTCTATTATCAGCCTAAAATCAATATGCAAACACTGGCCTTTGAAGGTGCCGAAGCTTTGATTCGCTGGCAACATCCGCAGTGCGGGTTACTGTCCCCTGGAGCATTTTTACCTGCCACCGAAGGTCATGAACTAGAGTTGCAATTGGGAGAATGGGTATTACATGCCGCACTGGTGCAGTTGCAACGCTGGCAGTTACAAGGATTTTACTGTCCACTCAGTATCAATATTGCTGCCCAGCAGATACAGCGTCCAGAGTTTGCCGAACAACTAGAAGCTGCCTTGATGGCTTATCCACAGGTAGATGCTCGGCAACTGCAGCTTGAAATTCTGGAAACCAGTGCATTGGAGGACATGGAAATGGTCACCAGCATCCTGTCTCGTTGCCGTGAACTTGGAGTCAGCCTGGCACTGGATGACTTTGGAACCGGTTATTCCTCCCTGACCTATCTGAAACGCCTACCCATTGATTGCTTGAAAATCGATCAGGGTTTTGTCAGGGATATGCTGGCAGAACCGGATGATCTATCCATCATCCAGGGGGTACTAGGCCTGGCCAAAGCCTTTAATCTGGATGTCATTGCCGAGGGGGTAGAAACGCCAGCCCATTGTCGTCAATTGCTGGCACTGGGCTGCACTTCAGGACAAGGCTATGGCATTGCCCGCCCCATGCCAGCCAAAGAGCTGCCTGGCTGGGTGCGAGAAGCCTTGCCGGTATTGCGTTTTTAGTTCTCAAGCAAGCTCACAACCTGTGCCACAATATGCTCACCAATTGGCAAGGAAGAGGTTGCCGCCGGTGATGGCGCATTGCAGACATTCACGCTGCGACGGGTATTGATAAACAGAAAATCATCGATCAGTTTGCCATCACGGCTGACAGCCTGCGCTCGGACGCCGGCGGGATAGGGGGTCAGATCTGCCTGGGTGATGCTGGGGCAGTATTTACGCACTTCTTGGAGGTAAGCCGATTTGAACAGCGAGTTCTTCATTTCCACCAGGCCAGGACGCAGGTTGTTAGCCAACACTCTGAGAATGCCTGGATTAGTGAACATCTGCAGCAAATCCCGTGGTGATATATCCGTTTTACGATAGCCTTCGCGTTTCAGTGCCAGTACCGCATTGGGGCCTACGGTGGTGGTGCCGTCAATCATGCGGGTCAGGTGTACGCCGAGAAAGGGCATGGATGGGTCTGGAATGGGATAGATCAGATGATTGACGATCTGGTTATGCTGTTGCGGAAGCAGATAGTACTCTCCCCGGAAAGGACAGATGGTGAACTGAGGTTTCAGCCCCAGCATGCGTACTACACGATCGGCCATCAGGCCGGAACAACTGATCAGGTAACGCGTTGTGAAGCTTTCCTGCTCTGTGGAAACCTGCACTTCCTGTTGGCTTTCCTTTAGGGCATTAACGGCGTGACCATAGTGAATTTCACCACCCAACTGCAGAAACACCTGAGCCATTGCCTGGGTCACCTGGGCATAATTTACGATGCCGCTGGATGGCACAAAAATCGCGCCGATTCCGGTGATATTCGGTTCACGTTCACGCAGTGCATCGGCTGATAGCCATTCACGTTCCAGTCCATTGGCTTCGGTTCTTTCCCAGAGTGCCTGCATGCGCTGCATTTCCAGGTCATTGGTAGCAACCAGCAGTTTGCCACAAACCTCGTATCTCACCTGGTGTTCATCACAGAAAGCTTTCATGCGTCGATTACCTTCGAGGCAGAAACGTGCTTTCAGACTACCGGGTGTGTAGTAAACACCGGCATGGATCACCCCACTGTTGTGGCCTGTCTGATGCTGAGCTGGGCCGGATTCCTTTTCCAGCAGCAGAATCCGCTTATCCGGATAACTCTGTTGCAACTGCATCGCTGTGGACATGCCGAGAATACCGCCGCCAATAATGATGAAATCGTACACCCTGATGAACCTCATCTATTTGATTAAAAACCATTGTGGCGTGTTTTTTAGCCCGACTCAATCCTTTACCTGAATGGTGTTTTGCAACAGTTCCAAATAGGTTTCCAGAATCAGGTTGGGTCGCTTGCCCTTGCGGGTAATGGCAGCAAAATCGGTGGTGAACTGACGTTGGCTGGGTGCGATGGCTTGCATCCGCCTTTCCTTGACCCAACGCTCGGCATAATGGGTGGGCAGAAAGCCCAGATAACGGCCAGTGAGAATCAGAAACGCGATCCCTTCCCTATCTGTGGCGGTGGCGCTGACATAGAGTGACTGGTAATGCTTCAGCGCTTCTTCTGTTTGCGCATAAGCGGCGGCAACCACATCCATCTGGCTTAGCTCAGCGTCGGTAATGGCGTGTTTGCCGAACAAAGCATGCGCATGACTGCAATAAAGTTGTGAGGTCTCGCTGTAGAGTGGCAGGTAATTCAGCCCCGGCAGGGCCTTGATGACTGGGACTACGCCCAGATGCAAACGGCCATCCAGCACCGCCACCTCGATTTCGGCAGGTGGTGTCATGCGAATATTGATCATCACCTCGGGACCGCGTGCCTTGATATCCCCGATGGCATCAGTGATATACATCTGTGGCATGGTCACCAGGTTATCGGTGATGCCAATATTCAACTCGCCTTTTAGGTGCGCGTGCAAGCTGTTGACCTGAGTACGAAAATTTTCCAGAGCCGACAACAGTTGCAGACTGTAGGCATACACCTCCCGGCCCTCCTCTGTCAGTGAAAAGCCACTGCGGCCGCGCTGGCACAAGCGTAATGACAGGCGCTGCTCCAGGTCGGACATGGCGGTACTGATGGCGGCACGACTGATGTTCAGGTCGGCTTCTGCTGCCGCAAAGCCACCACGCTCAACGACGTTACGAAAAATCCGTAACAAGCGGATATCGGCGTCGGCGATCTGGCCAGATAAGGCGGGTTTCAATGTCTTCATGCTAATGCTTTAACAGTTAAAGGATTTTAGTTTAGCCAACCTTTTAGTTAACTAAAAGGTTAAGTAAAGATAACTAAATAAATATTTTAAAAACCTAACGGCGGGCTCACACTGGAATCACTTATCAATACTGTAGCTGTGTCGGACACCTGTGCCGGCACCTGGAGATGCCAAGATGTCGGATAACAAAGCCGCTGGTTTGAGCCGTGATCAGTTAGAAGCCTATTGGATGCCCTATACCGGCAACCGTCAGTTCAAAGACAACCCGCGCATGATTGTCGGCGCCGATGATAAATACTACATCGATGCCGAAGGTCGACGTATCTTCGATGGCCTGTCGGGCCTGTGGTGCTGTGGTGCCGGTCATAATCGCCCGGAAATTGCCGAAGCGGTGAGTCAGCAATTGAAGCAGCTGGATTACTCCCCGGCATTTCAGTTTGGTCACCCGAAAGCCTTCCAACTGGCCAACCGGGTGGTGGACTTTATGCCGGAAGGCCTGGACCATGTGTTTTTTACCGGTTCCGGTTCAGAAAGTGCCGACACCTCATTAAAAATTGCCCGTGCCTACTGGCGTAAGAAAGGCATGCCATCGAAAACCCGTCTGATTGGCCGGATCAAGGGCTATCATGGGGTGAATTTCGGCGGTATCAGCGTCGGCGGTATCGGCGCTAACCGCGCCCTGTTCGGTCAGGCGGTGGAAGCCGATCACCTGGCCCATACGGTCCTCAAAGAAAATGCCTTTACCCGTGGAATGCCGAAAACCGGTGCCGAACTGGCTAATGAACTGCTGGAACTGGTTGCCCTGCATGATGCATCCAATATAGCCGCTGTGATTGTTGAACCTATGGCGGGTTCTGCCGGTGTGATTCCACCGCCAGTGGGTTACCTGCAGCGCCTGCGCGAAATCTGTGATCAGCACAATATTTTGTTGATCTTCGATGAAGTCATCACCGCGTTTGGACGTTGTGGTAGCAAAACCGGTGCAGAAGCCTTTGGCGTTAAGCCGGATATCCTCAACATTGCCAAACAGATGACTAACGGTGCCGTTCCTATGGGCGCGGTGGTGGTACGTTCGGAGATCTATACTACCTTTATGGAACAGGGTGGACTGGACTATGTACTCGAACTGCCGCATGGTTATACCTATTCGGCGCATCCGGTGGCCTGTGCGGCTGGTTTGGCTGCACTGGATCTGCTGGAAAGTGATCAACTAATAGAGCGCTCGGCCAGTATGGCTCCGGTGTTTGAGCAGGCACTGCACAGTCTGAAAGGCACTCAGCATATCACTGATATTCGCAACTATGGTCTGGCGGGCGCTCTTACTATTGCTCCGGCTCCGGGTGAACCGCTGAAGCGGCCTTATCAGATAGCGATGAAGTGCTGGGATAAAGGCTTTTATGTCCGTTACGGTGGCGATACTATTCAGCTCGGTCTGCCTTTTACTGTGGATAAAGAAGAAATAGATTTACTGATCAATGCATTAGGCGATGCGATCAACGAAACCGAATAACCTGATTAAAGAAGCGAGACACTGATGAACCCGATTGGACACCTGATTAATGGTGCGTTGGTTACCCCGGAAGGGCGTCACCAGCCTGTGTATAACCCCTCTGCCGGGTCGGCGCATGCCGACGTACTGCTGGCCTCAAAAGCCACGGTTGAACAGGCCATTGCCAGTGCCAAAGCGGCCTTCCCGGCCTGGCGTAACACCCCACCGGCCAAACGCGCCCGGGTGATGTTTCGTTTCAAGGAACTGCTGGAAGCCAATGCGGATGAGATCGTTCGTCTGATCGGCCTGGAGCATGGCAAAATTTCTCATGATGCCATGGGTGAACTGCAGCGCGGTATCGAGAATGTCGAGTATGCCTGCTATGCCCCTGAGCTGCTTAAGGGCGAGCACAGCAAAAATGTTGGACCGGGAATCGATTCCTGGAGCGAAATGCAGCCATTGGGTGTCGTGGCCGGTATTACACCGTTCAACTTCCCGGCTATGGTGCCACTGTGGATGTATCCACTGGCGATCGTGTCGGGTAACTGCTTTATCCTTAAACCGTCGGAGCGTGACCCCTCCTCCACCCTGCTGATCGCTCAGTTACTGCAGCAGGCCGGTTTGCCTGCCGGTGTGTTGAATGTGGTCAATGGTGACAAGGAAGCTGTGGATACCCTGCTGACTCACCCGGATATTGCCGCCGTCAGCTTCGTCGGTTCCACACCGATTGCTGAGTATGTTTATCAGACGGCTTCTGCGCATGGTAAACGCTGTCAGGCGCTGGGCGGCGCTAAAAACCACGCCATCGTTATGCCGGATGCGGATATGGATAACGCCGTAGAAGCCTTGACCGGTGCGGCCTTTGGTTCGTCCGGCGAGCGTTGTATGGCAATTTCTGTGGCTGTGGCGGTCGGTGATGAAGCGGCGGATACGCTGGTTGCCAAGCTGCGTCAGCGGATGCAGAGCCTGAAAGTGGGTGCTTACTCCGATAGCAGCAATGACTTTGGTCCATTGATCACCGCAGCCCATCAAGCCAAGGTAGAAGGCTATATTCGCAGTGCTGAAGAAGAAGGCGCTGTGGTCGTGGTAGATGGCCGTAACCCGGCGGTGAATGATGCCGGTGGTTTCTTTGTCGGCGGCACTTTGATCGATCAGGTCAAGGCGGGTATGCGTTGCTACGAAGAAGAGATCTTTGGCCCAGTACTGGTGGTGGTGCGTGTGGATTCCATGCAGGCAGCGATGGATCTGATCGATGCGCATGAGTATGGCAATGGCACTTGTCTGTTCACTCGTGACGGTGAAGCGGCACGCTATTTCAGCGATAACATCCAGGTAGGTATGGTGGGTATCAACGTGCCCCTGCCGGTGCCGGTGTCTTATCACAGCTTCGGTGGCTGGAAACGTTCACTGTTTGGGGATCTGTTTGCCTATGGTCCGGATGGGGTGCGTTTCTACACCCGCCGTAAAACCATTACCCAGCGCTGGCCGTCATCCGGTGTACGCGAAGGAGCGCAGTTCTCCTTCCCGTCCTGAGCACTGATTTGATTAGCTGTTCAGAAAAGCCAGGGGCCTGATTCCGCGTTAGGGATCAGGCCTTAAAGCCTTTGAGTAATTTGGGTTCCAAAGCCACGCTGGTTTTGGCATCGGCGATCCACACCTGTCCTTCATTGATGCTGATCTGCAGTTGTAGATTACGGTCTGCCAGTGCGCCCAGCGCCTTGACGCTGTCATCGGTGATTTCCCAGACTTCCAGATTTTCGTAACGCTGCAAGGCCTGCTGATTTTGCTGCCACCAGATAGGCACACTGCGTCCGCCATAGGTATACACCTTGACGTGTCCGGCCTGCTGACTGGCTTTGCGCAGCCATTTTTCATCCACCTGTCCGAAAATAATCCACAGATCGATACCCCCATGCAGGTTGGGCGCCCAGAGTTCTGCTCCACCCTCGCCGCTGAGATCACGGGCAAACTCCAGCTGCTCTGATGCATTCAGGGCAAACGCAAGGAGTCTGATCATCAGGCGTTCATCGGTTTCCGAGGGGTGTTGTGCCAGTCGCAGGGCATAATCCTGATAGTGATGTCGATCCATATCAGCAATTTGCAACTGGGCTTTAATAACCTGGGCTTTAAGCGCCATGGGTGTCCTTTTCAGCAAGTAGAGGGGGTAAGGGGCAGTCGAGGCAGTCAGCTATGGCCCGCAGCAGCTCCGCTTCCGTCACACTGATCCGGCCATCATGGCTGGCACAGGTGACCAGCGCCTGTAACAGTGCCGGTTTGTGTAAGGGACGCAGGTGCGCCAGTTTGTTCAGATCCAGCTCCAGCTGCTTCAGACCCGGACGCTCTGATTGACTGAAATCTCCCTGCAGCTGTAGCTGCGCCGCTGCTTCCTGGTAAGCCTTGGCTGCAGTGGCTTGATCACTGTGTCCGGCGTGGGCGAACAAGGTGATTAGCCGTTGCATTTCAGGGTGACAGTCTTTCAGCTTGAAGCGTTTAGCGCTTTGGCGGCGACCTTCCAGGTGACCTATAACAATTTTACGCAATGACCACTCAAACAGACTGAGCTTGTTATCGGCGCGGATTAATAGATCCATACAGGACTTGAAGGTCTTATATTGCTCAGCCGTGAGTTGCTTCAATGCGGGCAGGGCCAGGTCTGTCAGAGGTAGTCGCAGGCGGGCATCCAGTGAGATCAGCGCGTTCAGATGCTGCTTTAACATGGCGTAGGTATCTGGATGGGCCTGCTGCTCAAGTTGTATCAGTTGTTGTTCGCGTACCTGAGCATCGTCACTGAGCAACAGACCGTAAATCAATGCTCTGGCCGAAAAAGGCTCGTGAGCGGCCGTCAGTAGTTGCTCATCCAGAGCTTGCAGCAGATTGCGGGCATAGGCCAGATGGGCGGCATCGGGATCACCCATGGCTGCCATAGAGTGCTGAGCGGCCTGATTGGCATTTACGCTGCTTGCTGCCATAGTCATAGCGGCCAAAGCCGACGCTTTCATGTCGCCTGATCCTGTTGGCTGAGCCTCGTCTTGCGAAACCTCGTTTTGCGTAGGCCGCTCAGGTTGCGGCAGCTCGCCATTCCAGCCTGGATCGACCCGCTTGATGCGTTCTTCCAGGGGTGGGTGGGTAGCCAGCAATGAAGTCAGGCCAGCGCTGCCGGAGCTGCCAAAATACATATGGCTGAATTCATTAGCACCAGGTGCATTCAGCGTAGAGCCAGCAGAATGGCCACCGATTTTTTTCAGTGCCCCGGCGATGCCCAGCGGGTTGCGGGTGTATTGAACGGCGGAGGCATCGGCGAGAAACTCACGTTGTCGGCTCACGGCGGCTTTAATCAGGTTACCAAAGAAAGAACCGGCATACCCGACAATCAATAAACCAACCCCAAGTAGCATCATCACCGCGGCGCTCTTGTCGTCACGCGAGCGGACCCGACGGTAGCGCAAACTGCTGAGCAGGAAACGTCCGATCAGGCCGAGTAGCAAAATACCATAGAGCCAGGAAATAAGGCGGATATTCAGGCGCATATCACCGTGGAGTATATGGCTGAACTCATGGGCAATGACCCCCTGCAGCTCGTCACGACTAAGCAGTTCAATGGCGCCACGGGTAATGCCGATAACCGCATCCTGAGGGTTAAATCCCGCCGCAAAGGCATTAATTGAATCATCATCCAACAAGTACACAGGAGGAACGGCAATGCCCGAAGCCAGCGCCATCTCCTCTACCACATTGAGTATGCGCTGTTCATTGGCATCGCGGGTAGCGGTATTGAGCAAACGGCCGCCAAGGGCTTCGGCTACCGTATGACCACCACTGCCCAGTTGCATCCGCCGGAACAAGGACCCCAGTAACACCACGGCACAAACGGCCAGAGCGATACCTCCAAGTAATGGAAGCTGCTCTGTAGAAAATACCTGACTGACGGAGGGCAATTGCCCTTGCCCTGTAGATCCCGCTGAGCCTTGCTGAAAATATAGAAACACCCCAACCGCCAGGGTCAGGGTGAGTATCAGGCTGATGACACCCAGAATAAACAATAGAACCAATTGCAGTGTTTTGCGTCTGGCGCGGTCTTGGTGTTCAAAAAAGTTCATTGGGATTAAAAGGACACTTTGGGTGCCGCCTGAATTTCGGCACTGTCTTCAAACTCCAACAATGACGCATCTTCCGCATGACCAAAGGTGGTGGCAAATACCCGCTGTGGAAAACTCTGCTTGTAGGTATTGTAAGCCATAACCGCATCATTGAACGCCTGACGTGCAAAGGATACACGATTCTCAGTAGTGATCAGCTCTTCGGATAACTGCTGCATATTTTCAGACGCTTTCAGATCCGGATAGGCTTCCATGGTCACCTTGAGCCCACTCAGTGCACTTTGCAGAGCGCCTTCTGAACTCATCAACTGACCGATGGCGGCCGCATTCCCAGGGTTGGATGCCGCGGCTTGTAAACTGGCCATAGCGGTATTGCGGGCGGCAGTAACCGCTTCCAGCGTTTCTCGCTCATGCTGCATATAACCCTTGGCGGTTTCCACCAGGTTAGGAATCAGGTCATAGCGACGTTTCAACTGGACTTCAATTTGTGAAAAGGCATTTTCAAAGCGGTTCTTCAATGCCACCAGGCGGTTAAAAATACTGATGACATAGAAGACAACAACGGCGACAACCACAATGAAGATAATCGTAGACAGTTCCATGCGCGGTATCCTTGCGTTGGGGGTGGGTTCATGCCATTGGTCAGGCCGCAGCCGAACACCAATGTGATGCTTGGTATTCTTAAGCAATTGAGTGGTGTTGTCCAGTCTGTAGGGGGCCAGACTATGTATGTCAACTTAGCACTCAGAGGTCAGGCATTTATTAATCCAAGCGGTGCAATTTTAGCCTCTGCTTGAATATTTTGTTTACAAGGTACAGGGCAATATTGAACTGAAGAGTGTCTCATAGTGATTACCTTCTAATCCTTGCACTGTCGACTAATCTGTCCCAAATCTGGTCGGCTTTTTCTCGAGTATAGGGTTCAGCTCCAAAGGGTCGTCTTCGATCAAAATAACGAACATCCAGAGATAGCCCAAATTGTTGATCTGTCGTTTGCTGACCAACGGAAGCCATATAGAAGATTTCACGCCCGTAATCTTTACCATACCGGCCAGGAAGACCAGCAATGGTAATTCTGCTGCCTATATTACTTTGAGCGGCTTCAAGATCGAGTTTTCTTTCACCGGGTTTTCGAAGGCTAAAACTGATCCGAACACCTATAGGATCCTCGTTTGGAAGCCGAAAGGTTGCACCCTGAACTTCCCCCTCAGGGGGCAGTGCAATAAATGCACCCTCTACACAGCTTCCTTCACCTTTGGGGATCTCGTCAGGTTCACGAGGTCGGGTCGCGTTAGCGACCCTGAGTAATTTTTGGCGTTGCGTATCGGCGTCAGTTTCATCCATCACGATGGCGGCACGGAAAACTACTCCTTGAGATGAAAAAAAGGCGTCCTCAAACCATACATCCCCAGACTCTATGCCTAGTACGGAAAAGTCACCATGTCTTGAAATGATAAAAACACCACCTACTATCTCAGATGCTCGGTAAACCTGAGTTGTACCACTAACTGTGAATGCTCTATCTTGCAAGGCTTTAATCCGCTCTCGCCAAATTCGTTCAGCCTCTTCATGCCCACCCGGCCCCAAGCGTTCAAATTCACTCACATAGGCCCATCCACCCTGACTGACGAGCTCAAAGCTGACAGGTATATCAATCAATAAACGGCCTATACAGTAGGTTTTGAATTCATCAGCGTTAGCCATGGTAGATGCTCCCAAGAGTATGAGTAGCCACAGGAGGCGTGGCTTAAGTTGGATAAGGGTCATGAGCTCGAATCCTTAATCAAGTTATTCACGTGCCAAAGACGTATAGCCGGCCCCTGAGCGCTTTCTTTGAATATAGCCAGCGCCTGATCAGCAAGGCCGAGTGAATAGGCATGCGTATAGCGATCTATGGCTTCTTGGCGCTTTTGTTTGTCAGAAAAGCCTTCCGTACGTAAAAATGCTAGCAAGTTGAGTAAGTGCGCTTGATCCGGTGCCGGTGGTGTAAATTCATTATCAGCAAAATGTTTTAGCGCATTATCGATCATCAGCTGGTCTTGAAACTGTTCAAGATGCGTATCGAAAGCCGTTAAGATTTCCTCAGTTATTTTAGCGGGTACTGTTGGCTGTCCATGACGATCGGGATGCCGTTTAAAGGTGATAACCTTGTTGTCTTCGGGAAGGGGGATAAGCCAATATTGCCCTAAATAACTGGTGTCCTGAAGGAGCGCTTCAGCCAGCTCGGCGGGTTGGCCATGGGTTAAAGCCGGAAGGCTGGTTTTTTCCCAAAAGCGAAAAAAGTACCCTTTACCCTGTGCATTTTGTAAGCGGGTAAACTTGCGCAGATGATGCCGCAGCGCTGAAAACTCGGCGCGTGTCCGGATGAAGATACCGAGTGACTTTTCCCATAGTCCAAGAATGCCTTGGGGACCGGTGAATAATTGTTGGGTAAATCGATGCCCTTGCTCCAGCTCGACCAGGTAAGGTGCATGATGGCTAATCTCATCCTGTAGAGTACCTTGAAACAGTGACTCATAGTGAAAGCCTGACGCCTGCAAAAGATCGGGCAGTAAGTAAGGCATTTTTGCAGCATCCAGCAATGCATAGGTTTTCATTACGGGTAAAGCTTGCTGATAATGAAGTTGCTCAGCATCGGTAGGGGTTGGCTGACCAAACAAAGCATCACTCAGAATATCAGGTACATATTTTTTGGGATCGAGACCTAGCTGACTATCTAACGGTTCGATTGGCTCCAGGTGTTCAATTTCAAGAATATTGACCCCTGGCTGTGGCGTCTTGTTCAGCGGTTCAAGAGGACCCAGCACGATGGGACAGGCTTCGCTTAAACTGCATAACAGCACATCACCCCATTCGTCAGGGTGTTTTAAAAGCCACTGGTCGGCTGGAAGAACATCGTTAACCCAATGTAACCAATAGCCATTTTTGGCAATTTCTGTAGAAATTAAGGACTCAAACTCATTGGCATGATTGCAGAGTGCTGCACTGATGAGTGTAAAAAGATTATCACCATGAGTTAGGTGACAGAAGCCGAGATAAGGTTTCATATCAAGAGGCGTATCCCTAGCCAAAACATAAAGTCCATGTATTTTGTATAGCTATTGAATATTCACATAGGGGGTTAGCCTTTGTCAATTGTTGGATAGCCGAATAGCATAGATGTGGTCGCATACAATATATAGATTATTAAACCCATTTTTATTTTGTTGCCGAGGGGGTGAGTTGTGTTGCTTTTCAGGGTAAGTAATACTGGCGCTGGTGATGACTGATCTGATCAGTATGAATTGAGTTATCCTAAGCAAATAAAGGAATTCCTGTGATTGAACATCAACCTTCACAACACCGCTTTGTCATGACTGAAGCCGGTGTTGATGCGGTTCTGGATTATGCTCTTCGTGGAAACCAGATAGATTTTACCCATACCTATGTACCGGAATCTCTGCGGGGCCGGGGTATAGCTGAACAGCTGGTGCGTGCCGGGTTGGCCTGGGCACGTGAGCAGGATTACCAGATTGAAGCCAGTTGCTGGTATGTGGATAAGTTTCTGAAACGGGAGGCTCAGCATGGCTGATGTGGTTGTAACAGATCTGTTTATCTATCCGGTGAAATCCTGTGCGCCGCTACGGGTGAGCCGTGCCTGGGTGGGACCGCAGGGATTGGATGCTGACCGGCGTTATATGGTGACTGATCCTGCTGGGCAGTTTATTACCGCACGACGTTATCCGGCTTTAACTCATCTGCTGGCTACCCCTGTGGGAGCCGGGTTGATGCTGGCGGCTGAAGGCTTTCCCGCACTGCAGCTGCAACCGGCTGACTTTCCTGAGGTGTATCAGGATGTTGTGGTCTGGAAGCAGACGGTTGCCGCCCAGTCCTGTGGTGCCAGTGCTAATGCCTGGATCAGCCGATTCCTCGGTATTGACTGCCAACTGGTGTATTTTGGTCAGCAAAGCCAACGGCCAGTTAAGGATTGTGACGATGCACAGGTGGGTTTTGCGGATGGCTACCCGCTGTTGCTAACCTCCGAGGCATCGCTTGACTGGTTGCAGACACGTTGCCCTGTGCCTGTGGATAAGCAGCAGTTCAGAGCTAATCTGGTGGTGTCCGGTAGTCTTCCGTTTGCCGAAGATGGTTGGCTGGATATTGCCATCGGTGATGTGCGCCTTCGTGCTCATGCACCCTGTGAGCGTTGTAAGTTGATTACTCTGCCACCCGGCAGTCGCGAGTTTGATCAGACACAGGAGCCTTTGCGGACGTTGCTGGCGCATCGACGGCTGGAAAAGGGAGGTGCTATCTTTGGGCAGAATCTGCTGGTGCTGCAGCCGGGCATTATTACTACAGGGATGAAGCTGGAGGTGCTCTCGAACAAAGCACCTCCGGTATTGCGTGGATCATGATCGGCCGTTGTTAGGGTTGGTTATACTCAGACCAGACTTGTAACTCTTTGTCTTTACTGTCAAATGCCAGCACCTGATAGGGATCTTCCCGACCCGTTTCCATACCCGGTGAGCCGTGAGGCATGCCGGGTACTGTGAGGCCGGTAACGGCTGGTTTTTCGCGCAGCAGACGAAGGATATCTGACGCTGGGACATGCCCTTCAATCACATAGCCGTCAATCACAGCGGTATGGCAGGATGCCAGTTCTGAAGGCACACCCAGCTCCATTTTTTTGCTGTTCATGTTGTTCAAATTGGTACTTTCAACAGGAATACCGGCTGCTTCGATATGGTCTATCCAGTCCTGGCAACAACCACAGGTTTCACTTTTGTAAACCTGCATTACCGGCTCAGCTGCACTGTTGCCACTGATCAGAACCAGCAATAGGCTGCTGAGGAAGGCTGTACTGATTATTGCAAACTTGGTTTTCATCATTTTCTCCTTAGCGGGTTATTGCACCAGTATGCTGGCCATCATACCCATTTCTTCGTGTTCAATAATATGGCAGTGGAACATCCACTCGCCGGCTTCATCAAATACCAGCCGCAGTTTCAGTCGTTGTTTTGGTTTCAGGTTCACTGTGTCCAGCCAGGCTCGGTAGGCTGGTGGTTGCCATTCCCCCTCCTCACTCTGTTCAGCCACCACCTGAAAATGGGTGCCGTGGATATGGAAAGGATGGTCCATATGTGAATTGTTGAACACCTCCCACTCTTCAATCTGCCCGACTTTGCCAGTAAACATGATCTGGCCGGGGGTGAAGGATTCGCCATTGATTAAAAAAGCAATCGGGGGACGCCCAGTCATCATCGCTGCGGATCCAGACTCAGCGTGGTTGCCGTGGTTGCCGTGGTTGCCGTGCCCTTGATGGCCGGCGTTACTCTCATGGCCTGCACTTTCATGACGAGCACTGTCCTGACCTGTTGATGACATAACATGGCCAGGCATAATCTCGGACAACTCCACCTGACGATGTACTTGTGCCTCTGCTAAGGGTTCAATCTCAGTCAAGCGTTGCGGCAGCGCAATGGCCGGGGCCAGCGTAGCCGTGTTGGTTGCCAGTGTCATCAGGGTTTCTGTGGTGAGATAGTGTGCAGGTTTCGGTCCCATCCAGTCGCGGTCATAGGGGCGTTTTTGCAGAACAAAGGATTGATTGGGCTCGTCACTGAGTTTGATCAACAGATCACAACGTTGACCGGGCACCAGTAACAGCTCATCCAGATCTACCGGCTGCTCCAGATAACCGCCGTCGGTACCAATGAGCTGCATCGGGAGCTTGTCCAGAGCCAGGCGCAGGTAGCGTCCGGCGCAGGCATTGATCATCCGCAGTCGCAGGGTGCTGCCTGGAGCCAGTTCCAGTTTAGGGTTACGCTGACCATTCACCAGCAATATATCGCCCTCACGACCGTTCATCCAGTCCACATGGGTATGTGGGGCAACCTGTCCCTGTGAGTCCAGTCGCAGGTCAGTTACCATCAGCAAATAGGCAGGCAGATCCGCTGGTAAGGGGTCCTGGTAGGGCTTAACCAGAAAGGCGCCCGCCATGCTGTGTGCGATTTGGTCGGCCAGGTAATCATGTGGATGGGGATGAAACCAGTGAAGCCCTGCGTTACCCTGTTTCACCTGAAAGCGGTAAGTCCGACTCTGGTGAGGCGCTATTAGATCATGTGGGCCGCCATCTTCTGAGTTTGGAATTTTCAGACCATGCCAGTGCACAGTGGTTGGCTGATGTAGGTGGTTGTCCACCTGGATTTCCACGCTATCTCCTTCAGTCACTTGGATCAACGGGGTGATCTGGTTGTTGTATAGCCAGAGTTCAGTGTGCTCCGGCCCCGTCAGTTCCACTGGCGTTGGTGCCAAGGTGAGCCGGGTTTTAAAATCAGTACCGGAAGAAAAGTTTTCTATTTCCGGTAGTTGTCTTAGCGGTAGGTGTTCAGGTAATTGCCGCACCATCAGGTTAGTACCACTACCCTGATGGTGTTTGGACATGGCAAAAGTAGTAAGGGGTGTCAGGGTTAATAGCCCCAGCGCACCCAGGCGCATAAAGTCTCTACGTTTCATGGTATTAAGCCTTTTCAGAGGTGTGTTAAGTTTTATTCACCGGGTCTGAATTAGCTTTTGGGTGGACGATCCAAGCGCTTAGATGCGGCAACACCCTGATGGCTTAGGTAGTGCTGTTCCCATCTCAGTGGAAGTTGATTTGAGTAGGTAAAGGCTGGGTTCATGGCGGTGCAACTGCTGCATTGCAGGCACCCTCCACCCTGACAAGTATCGGTCTGCAAGGTACTTGTGTGAGGATGAGTTGGCTCGGAAACATGGCTGGTTGTCAGTCTGTCATCGCAGGGGTGTGTGGCACTTTGATGATGCTCAGACTGCTCAGACTGCTCAGACTGCTCAGACTGCTCAGGCGATAGCGGTGTAGCTGCAACAAGGTTGGCTGGAAGCCAGGCAACAAAAAGCACTAGCAGCAATAAAGCGGCGATGTACTTTATGGAGAGTTGCCGTTTGGGTTGCATGACTTACCCTGTTTAATGAGTTCAATTTTATGACTACAAAGATAAACCAGGGTTCACTCTTTTCGCAAATAGAGTGTATTGACCTATAGCTGGGATCCTTTCGTAAGATATTTATGATTCTTTCGTGAGGTATTTTTGTAAGGTATTCGCTTAAATGGCGACCTATGCAGTAGATCAACAGAGGATAAAATTCCGGTTATGAGTAAAAAATCAGGGTTACTGCTTGTGTTGCTGGTAGCGGGTGTAGTGATTTGGCAACTGGGTTGGTTGCAGCTGCTGAGCTTTGACAATCTCAAGCATCAGCAGGATGAGCTGATAGCCTTGCGTGATGCCAGACCTGTGTTGCTTAGCGCTATGTATTTTCTCATCTATGTGGGTGTGACCGCCTTGTCCTTACCGGGTGCGGCGATTATGACCTTAGCCGGTGGTGCGATTTTTGGACTGGGCTGGGGCTTTTTACTGGTGTCTTTCGCCTCCACGCTGGGCGCTACACTGGCGATGTTGGTAGCGCGTTTTCTGTTGCATGATTGGGTAAGGCAACGCTTCAATCGTCAGATGGATAAGCTTGATAGCGGGATCCAACGGGAAGGTGCCTTTTACCTGTTTGCCTTACGTCTGGTACCCGCCGTTCCCTTCTTCGTACTGAATCTGGCCATGGGCCTGACACAAATGAAAGTACGGACTTTCTGGTGGGTCAGCCAACTGGGTATGGTCGCTGGGACCCTGGTGTATGTGAATGCCGGTACACAACTGGCGCAGATCAGCTCTCCCGGTGATGTGTTATCACCCGGATTACTCGGTGCCTTCGTGCTGCTGGGACTCTTCCCTATACTGGCTAAGCGAGTACTCACTTTCATTAAGCATCGAAACTCTACGGCGATCTGGACAAAGCCTCGCCAGTTTGACACCAACCTGCTGGTCATCGGTGCGGGCAGTGGTGGGCTGGTAGCGGCTTATATAGCCGCGGCTGTTAAAGCCAAGGTGATGTTAGTAGAGAAACATCAGATGGGCGGCGACTGTCTGAATACCGGCTGTGTACCGTCTAAAGCCTTGATTCGCACCGCCCGACTGGCACAGGAAATGCGAGAAGCTGATCGCTTTGGTATTACCCCCCAGGCCCCCGACATAGATTTCAAAGCGGTAATGCAACGGGTGCATCGGGTTATTGAAACCATTGAGCCGCATGATTCGGTTGAACGTTTTCAGGGCTTGGGCGTGGATGTTCGTCAAGGCACTGCCACGCTGGTGAGTCCTTGGGAAGTTGATATCCATTACCCCGATGGCAAGGTAGAACGTGTGTCCTCACGCGCTATTATTCTGGCGACTGGAGCCGAACCGCTGCTGCCTGAGTTACCGGGGCTGACAGACATAGATTATCTGACATCTGAAAACTTATGGTCGCTGGATAGCCTGCCACAGCGGCTATTGGTACTGGGGGGTGGCCCCATTGGCTGTGAGCTGAGTCAGGCTTTTCAGCGCCTGGGATCACAGGTTATTCAGCTAGAGCGTGGTGACCGGATCATGCCCCGTGAGGATGCCGATGCCAGTGAAGCGGTGATGCTGAAGTTATGCAGTGAAGGGGTCGACCTGCGACTTAATCATCACGCCCTGAGTGTTGAAATCCATCCGCAAACAGGTCAGCCCTCACTACTGGTTGAAAATGCGGCAGGTGATCAAGAGTCGATTGAATTTGACCGGTTGCTGGTGGCGGTGGGACGCAAGCCGCGTTTGCATGGCTATGGGCTGGAAACCCTGGGATTACTCCCGGATCAGGCGCAGGGCATTGATACCAACAGCTACCTGCAAACACTCTATCCAAATATCTATGCGTGTGGTGATCTGATCGGACCCTATCAGTTTACGCACGCGGCCTCACATCAAGCCTGGCATGCCACGGTGAATGCGCTGTTCGGTGAGTTGAAGCGTTTCCCTGTGGATTACACCTACCTTCCCTGGGCCACCTTTACTGATCCGGAAGTGGCGCGAGTCGGGTTGAATGAACAGGAAGCTAAAGCCCAGGGGATCGCCTACGAGGTAACTCGCTATGGTCTGGATGATCTGGATAGAGCCATTGCCGACAGTCAGGCCTATGGTTTTATTAAAGTCCTGACACCACCGGGTAAGGACAAAATTCTCGGTGTGACTCTGGTTGGACCGCATGCCGGTGATTTGATTGCTGAGTTTGTGCTGGCAATGAAACACGGGCTGGGATTGAATAAATTACTCGGTACCATCCATATTTATCCAACCCTGACCGAGGCGAATAAATTTGCGGCGGGTAACTGGAAAAAAGCCCATGCACCGCAGCGAGTACTGGCCTGGTTGGAGCGTTATCATGCCTGGCGTAGACGTTAGGTTAAAGGCAACGTCAGGTTAGTTTGTTATAGTAGGGCTGGATTTACCGACTTGTCTGGTTAATGAATGAGGGGGCTATAGGTGTTAAATTTTGCTGAAGGGTTCGGGCTTCAATGGCCTATTATTCAAGCGCCTATGGCGGGTGTTCAGGGCAGTGATCTGACCCTGGCCGTTTCTGCGGCGGGTGGTTTGGGCTCCCTGCCCTGCGCCATGCTGACCCCGGATAGCCTGGTGGCCGAGTTAAGTCGCATCAGCGCGGCAACCACACGACCTTACAATGTAAATTTTTTCTGTCATACGCCTCCGGCACCGAATGCATCCACGCAAGCTCGCTGGGAGCAGGCGCTGTTACCCTATTATCGTGAGTTAGAAATTGAGCAAGCCGCTATTCAGTCCGGTGCTGGACGTACCCCCTTCAGTGCTGATACGGCTGCGTTGCTAAGTGACTTTAAGCCGCCGGTGGTCAGTTTTCATTTTGGTTTGCCGGATGACGCCTTGCTGGAGCAAGTGCGCAGCTGGGGGAGCAAGATCCTTTCCAGCGCCACCACACTGGAGGAAGCCTTGTGGCTGGAAGCTCGTGGAGTTGATGCGGTGATTGCTCAGGGGCTTGAGGCCGGTGGTCATCGCGGCATGTTCCTCAGCGATGATCTGACGTCACAAACGGGTTTGTTTGCCCTGCTGCCGCAGCTGGTGGATCGTCTCAACACCCCGGTGATTGCCGCTGGGGGTATTGCCAGTCCAGCTGGGGTTAAGGCGGCTCTGGCACTGGGTGCGGCAGGAGTCCAGGTGGGCACGGCTTATCTGTTGTGTCCTGAAGCCAGCACGTCAGCCTTGCATCGACAGGCGCTGCAGTCTCCCGAGGCAGTGCACACCGCCCTGACTAATGTATTCTCCGGGCGACCCGCGCGCGGGATCGTCAACCGTGTGATGCGCGAGCTGGGACCTATCTGTGCCGAAGCCCCCGCCTTTCCTTTGGCCACGGCGGCAATCACGCCCTTGCGCTCCGCCGCTGAAGCACGCGGTATCGCTGACTTTTCACCGCTTTGGGCGGGCCAAAATACCACCGGTTGCCAGGCCATTCCTGCCGCTGAACTGACGCGTTGGTTGATGTCAGCGCTAGATTGAGTCCATGAAATTTTATTCAATACAAGGATCCGCGGACCACAGACAATGACTTCTTTTTAAAGGAGTCTATCTGTGAGTGGGTCTATCATCTTTTCCATGTCAGCCTTTGCGCTGGCGGCATCCATCTCTCCCGGTCCGGTCAATCTGGTCTGTCTCAGTAGCGGTATACGCTATGGCTTGGCAACTACGCTGGTGTTTGTGACCGGTGCGACCTTGGGTTTTGTGCTGTTGTTTGTCTCATTGGGTTTAGGTTTGAAAAGCGTCTTTCTGCAGTGGGGTGAACTGGAGTCGGCATTGCGCTGGGGAGGTATTCTGTTTCTGTTGTATATGAGTGTGCAGTTGTTGCGTGCGAGTGGTGATGTCCAAACTCAATCGCAAACCCAACCTCCCGGATTTATGACCGGGGCATTGATGCAATGGTTGAATCCCAAAGCCTGGCTAGCGGGTATATCCGGCATCGCCGCCTATACGGCAGGTGGTGATATGTATCAGGTGCTGCTGTTTGCGCTACTGTATTTACCGATCTGCTGGTTGTCGTTGGGGGTTTGGGCCGCGGCTGGTGCCTGGTTGCAGCAACGCTGCACAGCCGGACAGGGTTTACGCTGGTTGAACCGGATACTGGCGTTGCTGTTACTGATGAGTTGTGTTTTGTTGCTGATATAGCCGCTTGGGTCCATCGCGATACTGTACCGGTGTGGCCGCCAGCAGACGCTTAAACGTTCGCTGAAAATGCGGTTGATCGGCAAAACCATGGGTCAGGGCGACATCAACCAGAGGCAGATCACTTTGTAGCGCAATCTGGGCCATCTGAATTCTCAGATTGGTCAGGTAAGCATGGGGCGTCATGCCGCAGGTCTGACGGAATTGGCGGATCAACTGTCCTTGATTTAATCCACTTAACTGACACAGCGTCTGCAAGGGAACATTAGAGTCGTAATGTTTATGTAGATGCTCAAGTGCTCTATGTAGTGGTTCGGTGGGTAGCAGACTTTGTGGTGAGGCCTCGCGGCGGACCTGAGCAAACAGTTGCTGTAGATAGTGGCACAGTGCGGCATCTTTTTCAGCATGACTGACGAGAGGGTCAAACAGTTGAGTGGCCATGTCGCTAAAACCGTTGAATAACGCCTGATCCCGCAGGCGGGACACGGACAGATCTTCCCAGTGATCGCTATCGAGTTCTCCACAAGATTGACGTAGTCGGGTCAGCCACTCGGTATCGATATACAGCATATAGTAGGACCAGGGCATGTCAGCACAAGGGTTGCAGGCATGCACTTGGTGAGGATTGATCAGCAGTAACTGACCTGCCTCAATAACCTGTTGTTGCCCGGCATATTGGAAATGACTCTGACCCGCCAGGATCGCCCCGAGGGACCATTGCCGGTGACTGTGAGGGGCATAACGTACTTGCCGTCCATCCTCAATATAGCGCAGTTCAACATGAGGCAGTGCAGGGTCCCGCCAGAACAGAGGGGTGGTTGTCATCAGGACTCCAGGTTGCGATCAGCTACAGGAAAACTCCAGCTTTAAGCATAGCATTGAGGGGTGACTTTACCCAATATTCAATTTATGATGCATCATACATCATAAATCAGGATTGAGTGAATGACCTCTAACACCGCAACAACTTCGTTGATGACACAGGCTGCACCCTCTGTTGATCCGGTTGAGGCTCAGGCTGTTTTACGAGAGCACTATGGCCTGATGGGAACATTAGAGCGTTTACCCGGTGAGCGTGACAGTAATTTCTGTTTGAGTGTGTCTTGCAGCAAGCGTTACATGGTGCGCTTTATCAATGCCGCTGAAGCCGATACAGAAATAGATTTTCAAACCCAGATGTTGATTTATCTACAGGAGCGGGCGGCGCACTTGCCACTACCTTCTATACTGAAAAGTCTTTCAGGGGAGTGCCAACCCAGAGTTCGATTTTCCGGGCAAGTAGGCGCTTTGCGTGTTGTCAGCTATCTGGAAGGCATGCCCTTTTATCAACAAGCGCCCTTTACCTATCTGGCCCGACAGCTGGGTGGCATTCTTGGCAAAATGGATCATGCATTGGCTGATTTTTCTCATCCGGGAGCGCAGCGTGAGTTACTTTGGGACATTACTTATCCACAGCGATTACTGGATCGAATACACACCATTGATGATGCGCAATTACGCAAGGAAGTCGCCTGGGTGATCGATCGTCATGCTGAACGAGTCGTTCCTCTGCAGGCAGGACTTCCCTGGCAGGTGATACACAATGATCTGAACCCACACAACGTGCTGGTGGATACCTTAGGCACCCGGATTACCGGGATCATTGATTTTGGCGATGCTCTCTATGCACCGCGAGTGAATAATCTGGCAACCGCCCTGTCCTACCAACTGGTGGATGAATCGGACCCGTTACGCCGGGTGGGCCCCTTTTTGAACGCCTATCTGGCTCAACAGCCCTTGACTGATACCGAGTTAAGTCTGTTAGCCGATCTGGTGGCCACGCGTTTGTGTCTGACGTTGACTATCTCCTCCTGGCGTGCGCAGCTGTATCCGGAAAATCGTGACTATATTCTGCGTAACCTGCCCCATGCCGGTCGTAGTTTGATGCGTTTACGCCGTCTGCCGGAGGTCTGGGTGGATGACCTGCTGAACCCTGTTATTACTGGAGTCTCTGATGACTGAACATAGCGCATTACTTCAACGGCGCCAACGCTTACTGGGGCGTAGCTATCGTCTGTTTTATCAACAGCCCCTCTATCCGGTGAAGGGTGAAGGCGTATGGCTCTACGAAGCGGATGGCAAACGCTACCTGGATGCCTACAACAATGTGGTATCGGTGGGCCATTGTCACCCCAGGGTGGTCGAGGCTATTTGCCAACAGGTGGCACAGTTGAATACCCATACCCGCTATCTGCACGACAGTATTCTGGATTATGCCGAGCGTCTGCTGGCGCTGTTCCCTGATGCGTTGAATAACCTTACCCTGACCTGCAGTGGCAGTGAAGCCAATGATCTGGCTTTACGTATTGCCCGTGAAGTTACCGGCAACCGTATTGCCTTGGTGACTCGCTGGGCTTATCACGGCACGACCAGTAGTATCGCCGAGCTGTCGCCGTCACTCGGCGTCGGTGTGAGTGATCAGGTGCGGTTGATAGACGCACCGGACACCTTCCGTGCGCCAGGTCAGTGGTTGCAGCAGTTGCGTCAAGTGTTGGATCAGATGGCCGCAGAAGGCTTGCGTCCAGCCGCATTGATGATGGATGGCTTGTTCTCCAGCGATGGCGTGTTCAGTCCACCGGCTGCTGAAATTCAGCAGGCCGTAAACTGGGTTCGTCAGGCCGGTGGTGTGTATATCGCCGATGAGGTGCAGTCTGGCTTTGCCCGGACAGGTGATGATTTCTGGGGTTTTTGCCGCTATCAGTTAGTACCTGATCTGGTAACACTGGGTAAGCCCATGGGCAATGGTCATCCGGTAGCGGGGCTAGTCGCACGTTCTGATCTTCTGGATCTGTTTGGCGAACGGCAACGTTATTTCAACACCTTTGGCGGCAACCCCGTGTCTTGTTGCGCCGCTGCCGCTGTGCTGGATGTTATTGAATCGGAACACCTACAGGTCAATGCCAGGATTCAGGGGCAGCGCCTGGGTCGGCAGCTAAACGATTTAGCCCAGCGTCATGAAGTCATTGGTGATATCCGCGGTGCCGGGCTGTTTTACGGAGTGGAGCTGGTCAAGGATCGCAATAGTCTTGCTCCGGCGACAGCGCTGGCCAGTCGTGTGGTCAATGGCATGCGTGAGGCGGGCGTGTTGATCAGTGCGACCGGCCCCGATGCCAATGTACTGAAAATCCGGCCACCACTGGTGTTTACGGCTGAGCATGTTGAGCTTTTGAGTGATACCCTGGATCAGGTATTAACTCGGCTGAGCTGATGCGTCATCCTCTCGCAGGAAGCTACGCATTTTCAGATTACCATCGAGAATGTCCTGCTGGATGGCTGTGCGGGTCGCGTCTGAGTCACGACTAGCCAGAGCCTGCCACAGCTCTTCATGATGACCTATGGCCATCTGCTGGGAAAACTCACGGTAGCTCTGGGCAATCAGCGGGCCGGTACGCATCCACAGCATGTCAATCAGATTGCGTAGCAAGGGCATGCCTGCCGCATCAGCCAGTAATAGGTGAAATTCGCTATTCAACCGTAAGGCCACTGACAGATCGTTTGCGAGGATTGCGGTATGATTCTGATCGATATTTGCGCGTAATTGTTGCAAGGCATCGGCGCTGATTTTCTGTGCCGCCTGCTCCGCCGCCATACCTTCCAATGACAAACGCAACAGGCGAATTTCATCATATTGGCTCTGACTTAACTGCGGAACGCGAATGTCGCGTGGTGAGCGCATCTCCAGCGCCTGCTCCTTGGCCAGTTGCAGGATGGCATCACGCACCGGTGTGACACTGGTGGATAACTGCTCAGCCAGTTCGCGGATACGCAGCCGGTCATTAGGCTTGAAGCGCCCGGTAATCAGCGCATCGCGTAACAGTGCATAAATACTGCTGCCCAGTCGGGCATGATGGATTTCACTGATTGGATAATTCATAGCGAATAGGCTCTTGCAGGTTTGGATGATGCATCATCCAAGTGTACCTCAGGCACCACAACGGGTGTTAGCGCCACTATTCACCTTGCAGGGTTAAAACCAGCCGCCGCGATCCACCATGATTGCGGTGCTCGCACAGGTAGATACCCTGCCAGCTCCCCAGATTTAAGTGTCCGTTACTGACGGGCAAACTCAGTGAGCAGCCCAGCAAACTGCTTTTCAGGTGCGCCGGCATATCATCACTGCCTTCGTCCAGATGCACATAAAAGGGGGCATTTTCCGGAACTGCATGATTAAAAAAGCGCTCAAAATCACCCCGCACATCTGGATCGGCATTCTCGTTGATGGTCAGCGAGGCCGAGGTATGCTGGATAAACAGGTGTAGCAGGCCAATATTACACTGCTTTAGCTCTGGAATAGCTTGCAACACATCACGGGTGATGAGGTGAAAGCCCCTGGGTTTGGCGTCTAATTGAAGGGTTTTTTGTATCCACATGGTTAGTTATCCACAGTTACCTGTTTTTTATATCAGTCCAGAAGAAAGCTCAGCCGCTCATCGGCTTTCTTGGGGTCAATTTCAAGTCTTTCCGTGATTTAAGATGTTTCTGCATACACCACTAATCGAAGGTGCCGATCGGCGTCGATGGTCATTGACGTGTGTTCGAAAGTAACTATCCTGCCATCAAGCTGTAGGTCACGTTTACCCTGGCAGGGTGCGTGGACATCATGGCGGCTCCACCCCTGTTTGAACTCGGGGGATGCCTTTTGTAAATTGGCAACAAGTGCCTGGATCTCTGCTTCCTGTGTCGCATGGGCATAATCGCGTCGAAAACTGGATAGCATTTGTACGGCTTGATCTTCCCAATCAACCAAACGTTCGCGCAGGCTCGGGTCAGTAAACAGCATCCACAACAAATTGCGTTGTCCTGCCGCATGGTGCTTGAAACCAAATAGCTGGTCGGCCGGATCGTTGAAAGCTAATACATCCCAGCGAAGATTAAGCACGTAGGTCGCATGAGGCGATAGATCCTTCATTAATCTCAACACTAATGGCGGCACCTCGCAAAAGGTTTTGCCTGGTTCGGCTGGAAGCCTGTCATGAGCAAGTAAAAATAAGTGCCTGCGTTCGGCGGCATCGAGCTTTAGTGCTCGAGAAAGGTTGTCCAAAAAGGAGGGAGACACACTGATGTCTCGACCTTGCTCCAGCCAGGTGTACCAAGTGAGACCTACGCCCGAAAGTGCAGCAACTTCTTCACGACGCAGCCCTGGAGTGCGCCGACGACCGCCGCTGGGCAGGCCGACGTCAGCGGGAGATAATCGTTCACGTCTCGTGCGCAGGAAGGTCGTAAGCTCTGCACGCGTGCGCTCAAGTTTACTCATGAGATCCCTGTTACTTTAAGTAATAGTATAATCAGTTAAATTGTAACAGTTTATTTGCACTCATAGAATGGCCGTTTTTCGCACTTGGAGAAACGATCCATGAATATGAGTAATGAAGCTTGTCGAACAGAAGTAACGTCCGTTATAACCACATCCTCAGCCTCTCCTTCTGTTTACCTGATTGCACTGGGTGCCTTTGCACTCGGTATGGCGTCTTATGTTACAGCGGGGCTTATTCCTATGATCGAACAGGCCTTCAGTGTTTCTGTCGGAGTTGCTGCACAGCTAGTAACAGCCTTTACACTAGCTTATGGAATAGGGTCGCCACTCATTGTGGCTTTGCTACCGGGTAATCGACAAAGAGCCGGGTTGTTAGCTGCACTTGGTTTGTTTGTGTTATCAAACGCTGCCAGTGCACTTTCTACGGATTTTTCGTGGTTGCTTGTATTTAGGGCGATAGCCGGGATCGGTTCCGGAGTTTATCTTGCGATGGGCATCGCTATAGTGGCGACACTGTCAACGACTGGTCGAGGAAAGGCCATTTCTATCATCATGGGTGGTATGGCCGCGGGAACAGTGTTGGGCGTCCCGATTGGTCTTATTCTGGCAGAACAATGGGGTTGGGCATCGGCACTTTGGTTAGTAACCTCCCTTGGGTTAATTGCCCTTTTTGGGCTGTTGTGGCGATTGCCAGCATTACCGAGTACGGCATTCATTCCACTACATCGCAAGTTGTCATTGTTGGTTGATGGCCAAGTGACAATCATTCTTCTGGTGTCATTGCTGGCCGCCATAGCTAGCCTTGGGATGTATACCTTTCTTGCTCCTCTGTTATTGGCTCCAGATTATGGCAGGGTGGAAACAGTTATACCCTACCTTTGGGTTTGGGGAGTTGGTGGTGTAGCTGGAAGCTTTTTAGTGGGACCTATGACCGACCGCATTAGTGGCCCTAGAATGACGCTTTTCATCATGTTGGTTCTGTCACTGTCTCTTCTGGTACTACCGCTAATTTCGGCTTGGAGTGCTTGGCTGGTTATGCTGCCAATAGCAATCTGGGGAGCTGTTGGTTGGGCTCTGCAAGTGCCGCAGAATAATCAGCTAATCCATGCTCGGGAGTCGCATGGTGATGGTAATCTTGCTGTAGCGCTCAATGAATCTGCTTTGTATCTGGGTAGTGCTATTGGCGCCGCAGCAGGTGGTCTGGCATTAATGCTTAATCTACCCATATGGGTTCTGCCAGTTGGTGCCGGTGTGGTTGCTGCAATAGGAGCGCTGTTTCAGGTCATTAACCTGCGCAGAGATGTACATACACCCTAGGTCTGACTCAGCTGTAGCTCACGCTGATAGCGATAGATCGCGATGTACTGTGGGATGAGAAACAGAAATAGGATGCAAAGGATAAGGTAGTAGGAGGTGATGTCGACCTCTGAGTCAGGCCTCATTATGATGAAACGAAAGAATAGATCCCAGAGTACAAACACTGGCAGGAACAGCCACCAGAATCCTGCCGAGCCAATGCGCAATGCATACACGTATCCCATCAACCCAAGGACTCCGATCACTATGAAGACAAAGTCCACAATATCCATGACGCTGAAATCGTCGAAATAAACAGCAGCCATCGGCGCGCCAACAGCTTGCATAGCAATAACCCAAGCGTAGATGCGCCACCCTGCCGATTTCCGTACTGTGATCTGTTGGTGTATCAATACAGTGTTCCTTTTGTACTAGCCGCAATCATGAAGATAATTGCACTGCTTCTTGTAGCTCAATGCGAAGCACGGCAAGGCCTACTTTGTTAACTGACTTCGAGCCAACAGGCTCTGGATTCTTGGTGAACTTGCTTAATGCTCTGTGGATAAAACGGGGTATCTAAGGTCGCAACCGCAATAGATACCCAGTCCGGAAACTTTTCACTACCGCTCCACATAAACAACTACCTGTGTGCATGGAAACGTATTTAAGTGGCTTGTTAGCAAGGCTATCAATCACCACCACCGCCTCCGCAGTCACCACCACTGCAATCGCCTCCGCCACTGACATCAAAAAAACTTCCCGTCGTTACGACACCATCTCCTGTCGTTATGACACCACCCCCCCCATCACTAGTTGATGAAGATGAGCGTCTACTCATTTTCAGGATAAGCCAAAATAGAAAGGCTATAAAAACGAAGCTGAATAAGAAAGGAGCAATCTTGCTTGAGAAGAGAGTATCCGCTTCCAAGTCAATCGTATGCCATAACCCGAATAGCGAAACTACATAGATGAAAGGCCATTTCATATTTCTGTCCCTAGATTTGTTTTCACGCGATTGTTATGCACAATATTACGAAACCAGCGGCTGAATGGCTTTGGCCAATGCCAAACCAAGTTCGTCATGTTGATCTTCATCCAAATGAACGCCATCAACTCGGCTTGTCGATGTTACCAGACCTGCATCGAAAAAGTGACATCGGCACTCCTCAGCGACTGCAGCAATGGCGGCGGATAACCCCACCGCCTTTTCCTCTGCACCTTCGAACTTTGGTGCAATATTGCCTTTGGCCTTTTGAATCTCAGGCGGCGCGACGAGCAGGATTGGCGACTCGGCAAATACCGAGCTGGCAGCCAAAAGTAATGCAGCAGCCAGTGTTACACTGTGCTTATTAGGCGTCTGGGCATTGCTTGAACGCATAGCCGGTACCGCTTTCCTTACTAACCAAAGCGATGATATTTTCGAACCCCAGCTCTTCGGCTCTATCGAGGTCATGCGCTTTTATTTCGTGGGTGTGAATGTTGACTGTTGAGCCGCCACAAACAGCCATAACAGCAACACCAGTTTGTATGCCACATTTCGAATCGATAACGTCAATACCCGCACTGGTGAGCTTCGCTGCATTCTCCGTAAGCGTAACCCCGCCCCCTTCACACTGCCTTTCGCCCGTATTTTCGTAAACCCGAACAGTTTGACTCGCGCAACCCTCTAGTGAGAGAAGCAACGCCATAGTAATAATTACTCGCAATTTAATAACCTCATTTGTGTATAGCGTGGGTACTGTGCCGTTAAACATTGGACCACAAAGGTCGACATTGTGACTCAAAACCCTTTGGGGCAGCGCTCTGTTATACCAAATGTATCTACTACAGCAAATAAAACCAAGCTAGGGTAATAATGGCCCGGCCAGGCGTTGTTTCTGCGCACGGATAGCTTCGGTCAGAAAGTCCATTAAGGCATGAATTCTCACTACCCCTCTCAGATCTGGGTGCATCAGAAACCACAGGCCGTACTCCAGTTCAGGGATGGGGTCGGTGAGCTGCACAATATCCGCATCATCGCCGGCCAGGTAACACGGCAGGACGGCCAGCCCCATGCCCGAGCGAACAGCGCTGAGTATGCTAACCAGGGTATCAACGCGATAAACACAGGCCTCGTTCAGCCCGTTATTGTCCATCCACTGACTCAGAGCCGCGTCCTGTAATCGCGGCCCACCACCAATCCAGGGTTGGTTAGCAAGAGTTTCGATCATCCCTCCCGGGGTCAAGCCGAGGCTTCGGTGCCCGTAGACTGCCTGACCGATGGGGGTCAAGGGTCGGCCGATCAGGTTTTCAGGTGGGCGGTTGGACGGGCGGATGGCGACATCCGCTTCTCTGCGTGTCAGGTTGAATAATTGGTTGGATACGGCGACGTCGAGCAGGATGCCTGGATATTTGTGCTGGAATTGCATAAACAGGGGTGTCAGTAACCCCATCAGTAGCGAGTCCGTTGTGGTGGCCCAGATTTCTCCACTGGGTTCCAGGTCACGTCCGGCCACTTTACGTTCGGCAGCCAAGGCAGCTTCATCCATTACCTTGGCGGTGTCGGCAAGTTCTTCTCCCGCAAGCGTTGGTCGGTAACCGGTCCGGCTCCGCTCAAAAAGCGTAACGCCCAGGCGCTGCTCGATATCACCGATCCTCCTAAAAACAGTAGCATGACTGACACCCAGGGCGCGTGAAGCGCCTGACAAAGAGCCTGAAGTTGCAATTGCCAGGACAAGCTCAAAGTCATTCCAGGCCAGATGGCTCCGTGTTTTTTGACTGGTGATGGTCGATTGGTTGGGCGGGTTTCCTGTTCGTTTTTGCAAAGTCAGTCCTCGATTTTTTGGAATAGCTTGCAATATTTAATAATACTAGCATGTATCTGAACCCATGAGATAACCAAAGCGTCCCGTCGCCAGGGACGACACAATGGAGGTCAGAGACATGATTAGCTCAACTGAAGAACGCTACTTTCAACCCAACGAATCGTTATCCTGCCAGGATAACGATGACCTGGCAGAAGCGAGTACCGATGACCCGCTTAAGGGCGGTATCCCAGCTAGATACCTCGATGAGCGGGGAGGCATTGATCTTGAGCGAGTGAGGCTGGATCAGCGCGAGGCTCGGCGACAGGTAATCTGGGCGATGATACGACGTATCAAGGAACTTTGCCGGTGCTGTTGAATTGGGCATCCGGTGGATTGATGTCAGGCCGGGAACGCACTTGCCTAAACCTGTTAACCAATACCCAAGCTATAACTGGCAAGCATAGTGAAGGCGTAGTCGGAACCAGAGCAAAAAACCGTCGCCATTATAGGATTTTTTGTATGGTTTTTCGCTGTAATTTTTTGTTTTTATTGAATATTCTAATTTTACTACGCATGTTTTTCATTGGTGGCAATATCTTGATACCTATAACCATCTTCGAACACGGTCTTTGTAATGTCTGTAGTCTTTTGGAAACCTGTTTAGAAGATGAGCTTCCTCAGCCAGTGTTTGGCTGTACAGTGCGTATAACCCGACCAACAGACAGACAACAGAAAATACAGAGGGCAAAGCAAGGAGGAACCCAACCTGTGCAGTCGCAACGCCTAGATACATCGGGTTGCGAGAATACTTATAAAAACCATTAGTTTTCAATGTGCCGGGCTCGTGAGGGTCAATACCAGATCTCCATTGACGCCCTAGGCTTAAATGGATTACAACAGCAAACAAAAAACCCGCAGCTAGTAAAATATCGCCAACCAGCACGATTGGCCATACATTGAGATCCTCAAAGATGCCCAAATAGCGATCAATGCTTGGAAAAAACCAGCGAAATAAACAGACCAACCAGATAGTGACTCTAAAACCGCGAAATAGCATATGATTTAACCAGGTTGAGCTAAATCGCTCCCCCGAGAAAACTACCTCGTGCAAACCTGATCGTTTCTTCGCAATTATTCTTAGGGTATAAAACGCAGCAACACAGGAATAAAAAATAGCCAGATATATTCGAGTAAATTCGACTAGCGTAAAGGCGTTATCCATGCTGGGTAAAAATCATAACAATGGCTGTTTGTGTAATCATATAAGGCTCGGCTTTACCCTGTACCTCTTGCCCAGCATTTTCTTGGCATCCGCCGAAAAGTTCATTTGCATGGCTGTCACCTAGTCAACATAACAGGTGCCATTATTAGCATCTGTTAATAAGTGTGGTCAACTCAAGCTCAACTCGCTCCTTGCCGTGATCGCTTTCCTTTCTACCTGAAAATGCAAATAGGGTTTGGTGCGGTAACGCACAGACTGTAAGTGCCCGGAAAGCTGATCATGAGTTTACCGAAAGTTCAATGAACGTTAGTCTCGCGCTCATTGGGTGTCCTCGTCACGGCTATATATTAGACCAGCCGACTTGCATAATTCACAGACTCATTAAGGGCACTATGATCCCAAAACCGCAACCCGATCAGAATCATATTCTGGCAGCTTTATCGCCTGAAGTTCAGAACCGTTTGTATCAGCACTTGGAGCTGGTGGAAATGCCCTTGCGAGCGGTCATGTATGACTGTGGACAACCCATGCATCATGTTTACTTCCCCACTAACTCCATTGTCTCTATGCAGTATTTGTTGGAAAACGGGGCATCGACGGCTATCTCCGTTGTCGGCAACGAGGGGTTGCTCGGCGTCTCTTTATATATGGGTGGAGGTGAGCTCACGTCTAGCCGGTCGTTGGTGCAGAGCGCCGGGCACGCCTATCGGCTCCCTAAGCGCAAGGTGCGAGAGGAGTTCGATCGTCACGGGGAGTTGCTTTTGTTGATGCTTCGTTACACACAGGCCTTGCTCACACAAGTCTCGCAGACTGCCATTTGCAATCGGAATCATCAGATCGACCAACAACTCTGCCGTTGGCTGCTGCTGTCTTTGGATCGCCTGGAAGACAACCGCTTGACCATGACGCAGGAGTTCATTGCCAATATGCTGGGTGTTCGCCGTGAAGGCGTTACTGAGGCTGCGATAAAATTACAGCGCCTTGGTGTGCTTTCATATAAGCGAGGGTTGATCGAAGTACTCGACCGACCGCAGCTGGAAGAGTTGAGTTGTGAGTGCTATGAGGAGGTCCAGAAGCAAACAGAGGTGCTGCTTGATCATAAGCCGCAGCGCCAGGTGATCAAAAAACCTGAAAACATCGCCACGGCAAAGCTTTGAGCCGCTGGGTCTTGACTGCTTAAAGGTCACGCATCCAGTAATGCGTGGGCCATGTTTTACGCACTCTGGTTGTGGGTAATGTAAGTATCGATACCTCAGCGATAGATCAGCTTGATAACTTCATAACCATGGGTTGCACCATAATAGCTGAACCACTCCTCAGTTCCTCGAGCTGCCCTGTAGCGATAAACCCAGAAGACATATACAGACTAACCGCTGCTTGGTTGCTATTTGTGACGGCAAGCGCCACAAACTCACACCCTCGGCCTGCGGCCCATGCTTTGATTTCACGCAGTAGAGATGTCGCTATTCCTTTACCCCTCAGCGCTGGTGAAACCCACATCTGGTAGATGTGAGCGACTCCCAAATCCGGCTCATGTATCACCCCCCAAGCAAGGCCCACCGGTTGGCCATCCATCTTTGCAACTAATGGCAAAGCATCCAGTGCTCGCAATTTAAGGTTTAAGCGTGTCTGCCACTCGGCATCTGATAATGCCGATTCCTGGTCGTAAGTTGATCCAAAAGAGTCAGGCGAATCCCTGAGCGATTTCAGTCTGGCTGACTTATAAATCTCCCAATCTTCCGGGGTTAATGTTTTGATCTCGAATTCACTCATGTTCATGACTGTTATCTTTAATGTCCGGCTCATGCGCTGGTTTAGAGCTGCGAAGCGGCAGAAATTGGTCGGTATCTGAGTCGATGCCGCCTGAATTTTCACATAGCGCATGAAAGCCTATGGCGAAATCCTCTAAGGCTTGTCGATCTACTGAGTAGGCGCAGAACATACTTCCCTCAGGATCCATACGAACTTTGTCTTCGAGATGAGGCGCCTATTTGCTCTGCGATAGCCATGATCAGAACCTTTGCAAGAGTAGTCGTGTGGTCTAATACGGCAAGACCTGGTTTTGCTTTCCTATATCCCGAGCGACCATGATGACTTCATCGGCTGAGTACAGCCCAGAAATACTAGCCTCGATTTCTGCACCAAGCACTTTTCTGTAGAGTCTTTGGGCGTGATTGTCGGCGCGGGTAGTCACGACAATTTTCTTATCGTTTACCATCTACCCCTCCAGGTAATTCATCACCCCCCTGTAAAGTCCGATTCGTAGTTACAGCAGACGCCAAGGATATTCGCTTCTTTTATCAGTTTTGGGGCAATAGCACTATAAAAATGCAGCCAAAGGTCTGATATTTTTGATGAATGCTATTAACACGGTACCACCGAGAATGCTGAACCAATTGCATTAGCGATACCATTGATTATTTCAGTGGTAACTCTGGCCTTATTAAAGGCAATGTCTAGCAATACCCCGTTCGGGCGGCCCGCGATGTTTGGTGCAACGGTACTCAGGGTACCGTGTAGTCCGAACAGTCGGGCGGCGGCGTATCAGGCATATAACTGCGGGCTTCTGGATCGAAGCTATACAGCCTATGATAACTGCACAGAGGATTGGTTACGGTAACTATGTCGCTCTTACTAAGAGGTCGCCCCGCCAGGGAGTCTTCGAACCGCGATACTGGCCCCGGGAAAGATGTCGCTTCGCTGCGATAGCGCAGCACCGGCATTCCTGCGGCGGATACTTCGGTCAAGTCGAGGCTGGCGTCGAAGTTGTATTCGTCGTGACAGACTTGGGCACGATGCTTCATGTCACGTTCGCTAAAACACGCCCGGATCATCACGTTGGCGCTTTGCGGGACACTGAGAACTTCAAACGGTGGTTGGCCGGGCAAGAAGGCGATGAGGTGTAGGGTTGTTGAACTGGCCCCGCCACCAGAATACATGGCGCGTAGCTGCGTTTCCACGCCTGCCAAGATACCCCCCTCGAAACGTATGAGCGTCGGCCATAGCTGAAACGAAGGTTCTGCGTCTGCCGATGACAGCTCCGACAACCCATAGGGCGAGTGAGCCGGATCATGCTGGCCACCCGACAGCCTGAGGCTCCAGTCCGCGCCATCGACCAGGATACTGGCGCACGCTTGGCCTTCGCAATCGGCTTGTGACGGTACGATTTCGACACAGAGTTTGTCCAGCGCACAGCCTAGCGTTAGCCCGGCTTCTGACTGGCTGATCGTCAGCGAGTCCATGCGCGGTGGTGCGGCAAAGGCTGGGGGCAATGAGAGAAGCACTATGACTGCAAAAGATAGAGACTTGAACATGATTAAATATGAGTGCAATGGATTTCAGCCTACTATAGTTAACTAAGTGAAGAAGGACTTACTGGAAAACACTTTGTAAATGTTCAGCAGCTTGCTTAGGGGTAACTGGTAGGAGAATGCGCCATTCACCCTCATGTTTAGCGAAATCCTCCTCAATTGCGCTTTTTTCACCATTGTGTGAAAGGTCATAGTGTATCCTGGCATGGCTTTCGTTCAAGAATATGACGGACTTCACACTGATGTTTTCCAGGCGCGCCGAGTCAAGAATGGCCGGCAAGTAGGTTACCATCGCGCGATCAATATATGCCGAAACTTGTGTCCCCGTTAGTTTGTGGATCTTATCGTCTGGGACTCCCTCAAAGAAGACCTCTACAATTGGGTGTTTTGCACTCCAAGGATCGTTTTTCGCCTCAATCAGTATTGGCAGAGTGTATTGTTCGTAATCGCTCAAATGTTGCGGGTGGACAAGCGTGGCTGCTCTATCAAACTCCGACTTTGAGTAAGCTTCCATGTATTCAGTAACAACTTGAATTACGCTGTCTTCCTCACCCTTATTTTCGACAGCGACTGACGAAAAGCTAGTTGCTACAACTGCAATAAAAACAACAAATCTGCTCAAACTCATCGTATTCCATACGCTCTTCGTATCCTTGTCGGATGGCTTTTTAAAAAAGCTCGTGATGTTCATAATATTCCTTTCAGCACCCGCTGCTGTGTATGCACTTTTCGCAATGGCTTAAGGCGTGACGAGTACCTGATGTAGTCATTGAAATGGTGGTCGCAGGCATAGAGCTGTGCAATTATTTGCTTACATCGATTAACTCTATGAGCACACGTCCCAGTTGAGCTATTGCGGCATTCCTTTCTTCAAATGATGCTGTTGTTTCGGTTATATAGAAGGCCACAAATACTGGTTCGCGCTCCGCAGGCCAGATAACCGCCGTAATGGATCTAGAGCCAAATCCACCCGCACCGGTTCTATCACCAATAACCCAATCATTAGGCATGCTTGACCGAAATAAGGCATCGGCTACCTTGTTATTCACTAACCAAGTCTGCAAATAACGCTTAGACTCTAGTGATAACACATTACTCAACAACAACTGTTCAAGATTGCTAACCATCGCATTAGGTGTCGTTGTATCCCGCTCATCGCCCGGCTCGGCTTGATTAAGGTCGGTCTCCCAGCGATCTAAACGAGTAACCTTATCATCTAGCTGCCTAGCGAAATCCGTCACACTTTCAGGCCCCCCTAAACTTTGTAAAATTAGGTTGGCGGCGGTGTTATCACTTGTTGTCATCGTAGCTTCGCAGAGTTCAAAAAGAGTTATGTCACGTGTGTCAGCATACTCTTCTAAAACGGGTGAATAAGTTACTAGATCAGATGATGAAACACTTACACTCGTTGTAAGCTGCTCACTACCCGCATCGACACGCTGCAATAGAGCCGCGCATGCCAGCGTTTTGAATGTACTGGATAGTGGAAAACGCTGGTCGGAGTTGTATTCCCATCGCATGCCCGTCTCCGTATCGTGCGCAGCAAACCCAATACGGGCATCAAGGTGGCTCTCAATGCGCTTAAGTTCGGAAAGAAGAACATCCTCATCTGCGATCAACAAAGAGGAAAAAGTTGCTATGCTTAAAAGTAAAACAAAATGGGATACAGTCATTCTATGTTTCATCTGGGGTCTCTTTAGGTATTTGATCCCGGCAACGCAAACCGCCTAACGTTATCGTGTCTGGAGTGGTTATTTAGGTGCGATACTCAGAGGCCTCGAGTTTATAAGTTCGCTGTTTTTTCAGCAAAAAATTTTTGACTCTTCAGCGCTATATTTTTCAGGTAACTGGTTAAATTCTTGATCGTTACCTTGAAAAGAAAGATCGACCGAGGTGCTGCTAATATACTCTCGGTACAGATCAAGAACACCCTTCAAGTCATCAGGGAAAACGGCTCTTACTACCTCAAACACTTCACTCTCCTAGCCGTTGAAGCTCGTAATAAACGGCGCGCGAAATGGGCATCCCGCGACCGCAGGGAACAAATTTGGCCGGCTTGTTATATGCATCTATTTAATATTCTGACCTATAAAATTATTTAGCTCAGAAGGCGACCTGATTATGCAGAGTGATTTATTAGCAGACATCATTTCCAGTCTGCACAGAAAGTCGTCGTTCCAGAACTTTGGACATAGCCTTAATACTTTATTGAATCGTACCGGGTTTTGTGGAGGCAGTTTGCTTTAAGTCAGGCCGCTATAGCCTGACCAGTTTGGTGCTGATAGTAGTTTGCCTCAGCTTCCGCTGGAGGTATATACCCAATCGAACCCAGTAGCCGCTGATGGTTATACCAATGCACCCATTTCAGAGTGGCCATCTCAACGGCTTCACGGCTCTTCCATGATTGGCGGTGGATCACCTCAGCCTTGTACAAGCCATTGAGGGTCTCAGCCAATGCATTGTCGTAGCTGTCTCCTTTACTGCCCACAGAAGGCTCTATATTGGCCTCGGCTAGGCGCTCAGTGTATCGGATGGAAACATACTGGCTACCTCGGTCACTGTGATGGATCAGCCCTCCGGCCCGATGTGGTTGACGTTCATGCAAGGCCTGCTCCAGTGCATCCAGAACGAAATCAGTCTGCATACGGTTGCTGACCCGCCAGCCCACAATGCGACGTGCAAAGACATCGATCACAAAAGCCACATAGAGCCAACCCTGCCAGGTCGAGACATACGTGAAGTCCGATACCCACAACTGGTTGGGCTGATCAGCATGGAAATAGCGCTGAACCCTGTCTTGTGGGTAGGCGGCTTTATCATCCGGTACCGTGGTGCGGACAGCTTGGCCTCGACGCACACCCTGTAAGCCAAGACGCTGCATCAGGCGCCTCACGGTGCATCGAGCCACCTCAACCTGCTCCCGTAGAAGCTGCTTCCAGACCTTGACTACACCGTAACATTGCATGTTGTCATCCCAGACACGCTGGATTTCAACACAGAGCTGGTCATCCCGTTTACTGCGGTCAGGGCGCAACTCAGGATCACGAGCTCTGGCGACCTGCTTGTAGTAACCCGACGGAGCAATCTGCAGGATTCGACAGATCGGCTCGACTCCGTATTGGTCACGATACTCATCAACAAAAGCAATCAATGTTTGGTACGGCGGTCGAGCTCCGCCTTGGCAAAATAAGCACTAGCTAGTCGAAGAATTTCATTGGCTTTGCGCAGCTCTCGATTCTCACGCTCAAGCGCTTTCATGCGTTCACGCTCATCAGTGGTTTGACCAGAGCGCTGACCTGTATCCGTCTGATGGCGGCGTAACCAGCCGTGGAGGGTCTGAGGTACACAGCCAATCTTAGGTGCAATGGACTCAATAGCGGCCCACTCAGATGGATAATCATTCAGGTGTTCTTGAACCATACGCACGGCACGCTCACGAACTTCGGGGGAGTATCTGTTAGAGTTTTTCATAGCCTTATTCTCTCAAAGAAATAGGCCTCCACGAAAGCCGGTGTGATTCATAAAGGCCTGCTGCGATCGTTTGATGCGCGCATTTGTGAACTGAACGACTTTGAAGGCAAAGTGACCCGTTATGTTGTCTTCGGGGTTGATATTACTGACCGACAGATTGCGTTAAAAGAAACCAATCAGGCGATGGGTGAGTTGCTGAGTGTCGGTAATGAGATCGGTAATATTGTCGGCAGTATTGCCGGGATTGCCGGGCAAACCAACCTGCTGGCACTTAATGCCGCGATCGAAGCGGCTCGCGCGGGTGAGGCTGGTCGAGGCTTTGCTGTAGTGGCCTCAGAAGTGCGTGACCTGGCCAGCCGTTCATCGGACTCTGCCGGCCAGATTACTAAACTGGTTGAAGCAACTCGATCTCGTATAGACGAGCTGGCTAAGTCGCTTGACCGGATTAATGACTGATTTGTAGATTAATACTTTAAGATTACCTGTGTAGCAACAGGTAATAATTCTAGCTCCACTAACATTAGATTGTTCTAATGTGTTATTGTGTCATTCAATAACTCATAAAGTGGAGAAGGCAAATGAAGAAAAGTAACTACGCCACACTGTTTTTAGCTGCAAGCCTGATGGTTCCTATGGCTGTTCAAGCAAGCGATCACAGCGTTGAGAAAGCCTTAATCCTGGTCAACAGCGGGTCACTTCAGACTCAAGGCATGGCTATGGTGCTAGGGAATGCTATGCAGGACCAGGGAACGCAAGTCGATGTGCTGCTCTGCGACGAAGCTGGGGATCTTGCCTTGCAGGAAACCGTTAGTGAAGAGTTAAAGCCAAACGATGTGACGCCAGAACAATTAATGATGAAGTTGCAACAGGGTGGCGCAAGCGTGAGTGTGTGTGCCTTGTATTTGCCTAACAGTGGTAATGCCAGGGATGCCCTGCGTGAAGGTGTTGACGTTGCCGTGCCACCTGCGATGGCTGAAAAAATGTTGGCTACGGATACACGTGTATTCAGCTTCTAACAAGTAGCACTATTCCGTGCTGTTACACCTTAAACAGTTGCGGGGCTCATGACCCCGTAACTGTTTAAGATCAGCAAGTTTAAACCTTGTGTTCAGGACCCAGTGCCTGCCAGGCATCAAATGTACTCATGAAAATTTGACCACTCAGGTGTGATGGAAAATTAACCAGTTGCAATCGATCCATCACTGGGCCTTTGACTTCGGCCAGATGCAGCAAGACACCGGCATCTTTGAGGCGGCTATTGATGGATTCCAGGCTATCCAGTGCGGATGCATCAATAAGATTTACGGCCTGGCAACTTAACACCAGATGTTGCACGTGTAAATTCTCACTAATCATTTCCAACACTCTGTCTTCCAAGTAGCGAGCATTTGGAAAGTACAGACTTTCATCTACTCGCAGTAACACCAGCCTAGAACAGGTTTCAACCTGATGGCGATCTATGTTGCGAAAGTGTTCAGTGCCGACAATACGTCCCACAACAGCACTGTGAGGGCGGCTAGTGCGGTAGAGGTGTAGTGCTAGAGATAATGCAACACCGGCAAGAATGCCAACCTCGACTCCCTGTAACAGGGTCACCATGATAGTGACTAACATCGCAGAAAAGTCTGACTTGGAATAGCGCCAGGTGTGTTTAATGGCATGCCAGTCAATCAGTGACACCACAGCGACAATAATAGTCGCCGCCAGAGTGGTAATGGGGAGTGCTGCTAACAAGGGCGTAAACCATAAAATGACTATCAAAATGCCCAGTGCTGTATAAGCGCCTGCCGCTGGAGTTCGCGCACCCGCATCAAAATTGACCACGGAACGAGAAAATCCGCCTGTTACGGGCATACCTGCACTGAAGGCTGATCCAAGGTTGGCAACACCTAAGCCTACTAGCTCCTGATTCGGATCGATACGTTCACGTCGCTTAGCCGCTAAAGTTTGTCCGACAGAAACGGATTCAACAAAACCAACAATACTGATTAGTAAAGCCCCGATCCAGAGCTGTTGCCAGAGTGTAAAATCTGAACTGGGTAGTGTTAGTGGTGGTAGTCCGGCTGGGATGTCGCCCACAACAGCCAAACCCTGTTCGCTGAGTACAAAAAAAGATGAAATCCAGGTTGTTACTATGACGGCCAGGATTGGGGCTAGACGTACCAGACTACTGGCCAGGCTATGACTAACGCCAACCTGCTCTAGCCATAGGCTTAACCAACGCCGCGTTATAAACAGGAATGCCAGTGAGCCGCCACCCAGTATGAGCGTGATCAGGTGCATATCTGAAAGGTTATGTACCAGGCTCAGTATAAGTTCAGGAAGATTGTGGCCGTTAGCGGCAATCCCTAACAGGTGTTTAAGTTGACTGAAGGCGATAATAATAGCTGAGGCTGTAATAAAGCCAGAAATAACTGGATGGCTGAGGAAGTTGGCCAGAAAACCAAGCCGGAGTAACCCCATAAGGGTTAATATGGCTCCGGACATAAATGTCAGGAGTAACACAACAGTCAGGTAGTCAGCGCTGCCGGAGGTTGAGATCTTGCCAGCTGCAACCGCAGTCATCAGTGCAATAACGGCGACTGGGCCGACAGAGAGCGTCCGACTGGTACCAAATACTGCATAGAGGAGCAGGGGAGCGATACTGGCATAGAGTCCCACTTCAGGTGGTAGACCTGCCAGCATCGCATAAGCCAGTGACTGTGGAATTAACATCACAGTTACAATGACGGCTGCCAGAATGTCCTGATGGAATATCGATAGACGATAGTCCGGTAACCATTCCAAAATAGGTAAATATTTTCTGATTTTCACTGTTTTATAAATCTATCATGAAGATCGCTAAGGTCATGGCCAGCAGCATGTGCAGCCATGAGTAACGGTCCAATATCACATGTGTCTTGTTGCATCTGGTTATGAATCCACAGCGACACAGCTCGGCGGCCACTGCGGCAAAAACCCAAAATAGGTGCGGGCAGTGTTTCAATAGCAATACCGAAGGTTTCGACCACTTCTGGGGTGTACTCACCAGGTGTCACAGGAATTTCGATCCACTCAATACCGGCTACTTGTGCGGCTCTACTCAACTCAGCATCATTGAGGTGATCTTCTGCTTCACCTGGCCTGCGATTACAAATAATTGATCGAAAGCCTCTTGCTTTGAGTTCAGCAATATAGGCAGGATAAATGGCGTGACAAATACTAAAACCGGGCTCGAGTTCTTTAATATCCATGGCGTACTTTAATTGCTCAAAATAGATTAATCGGAATTTTCAGGTAGACTTGGCCGTTTTCATCAGCCGGTGGCATCTCACCCGCGCGCATGTTGACCTGTACCGATGGCAAAATCAGAGCTGGCATGTCGAGTGTGGCATCCCGTTCGGTGCGCATGCGCACAAATTCGGCTTCACTGATGCCTTCATGTACATGAATGTTGTTTTTGCGCTGTTCGGCAACGCTGGTTTCATGGACATATTCTTCACGCCCTGGTGCCTTGTAGTCATGACATAGAAATACACGCGTTTCTGACGGTAAGCTCAGCACTTTCTGAATAGATTGATACAGGGTTTTCGCATCACCACCAGGGAAGTCACAGCGTGCAGTTCCGTAGTCAGGCATGAACAAGGTGTCTCCGACAAATACGGCATCGCCAATCACATAGCTCAGACAGGCTGGTGTGTGTCCCGGTGTATGGAGTATGTAACCCTGCAAATTTCCGATGGCGAAGTGATCACCTTCTTTAAACAACTGGTCAAATTGGCTACCATCACGAGCAAACTCTGTGCCAGCATTGAAGGCCTTTCCAAAAGTGTCTTGTACCACTGTAATCATGGCACCTATACCGGTTTTACCTCCCAGTGCATCATGCAGGTAAGGTGCAGCAGATAAGTGATCTGCATGTACATGGGTTTCTAAAATCCACTCAACCTGCAGCTTCTCAGCCTTCACGTAAGCGATGATTTCGTTGGCAGAATAGACATCTGTACGACCGCTGGCATAATCGAAATCCAATACTGAATCGATAATGGCGCAGGCATTGGATGTAGGATCCTGTACCACGTAACTGAAAGTATTGGTCGGTTCGTCAAAAAAGGTTTTAACCTTTGGGATATTTGACGTATCTATTCGAGTATCGACTAAATCATTCATGTTTTAACTCCTAAGCATTAATAGTTACGGCTGAAAAAACCCTCACTTTTGATGTTAAGTGAGGGTGTTAGATCAGCCACTAATAGCTAAGTATATGTTTCAAAGCTGCTTGGTGCAGAAGTAGAAATCAACACACTCGTATTCACCGGAATTGATTCGCTCATCAGCACCAGCGGCTGTTGCAGAAGGCGGTACAATAACGCGGTCACCTGGTTGCCAACCTTCTGGTGTGGCAACTTTATGCTCGTCGCTGGTTTGTAGTGCGTCAAGCAGGCGCAGGAATTCAGGTATGGAACGACCATTGCTCATGGGGTAGTAAACCATGGCACGCAGAATACCGTTAGGATCAATCATAAACGTTGCCCGCACGGCCGAGGTATCAGCGGCTCCAGGATGAATCATGCCGTAGGCGCGTGCCACATCCATTTTCAAGTCGGCAATGATCGGGAAGGGAATCTCAATGCCGAACTTCTCTTTAATATTACGCATCCAAGCGATGTGCGAGTGATGACTGTCGATAGACAGGCCCAGTAGTTCGCAGTTGCGCTTGTTGAATTCAGGGGCCATTTTTGCAAAGGCCATAAACTCCGTGGTGCAGACTGGGGTAAAATCAGCCGGGTGTGAGAAGAGCACCAGCCACTTGCCCTTGTAGTCGTCCAGGCATTTCATGCCATCGGTTGTGGGGGCATTAAACTCGGGTGCTCGCTGGTTTAAGCCTGGCAATCCAACAACTGTATTTTCAATGTTTTCCATAGTTAAATCCTCGGTTATTTGATTTAGACAAGTCTAATATAACAGGTAAATAACTAAATAGAATATGTTTATAACTATTGTTGTGATAGCTGTTTTTTATTGCGTTACCTATGCGGTGCTATCATTCGTTGTGTGGGCTGGGCAGCCTTGTTTCAGAGTTGTGGTCATATCATCTAATGGGTTTGTTTCAGCGAAATTATTCTGTCATCTCTATGAGCTGCTTTATAGCACTGTCAGGATCAGTTTCCTGTGTTACGACTACACGGATGCCTTTGCGGGCCAGGCGCGCCGATAAACCTTTTCCCACTTCCGCCGTAAGCAGAATATTCATATTATCCAATGGGTGAGGTGCATTTGAATCACTGTCGTGAAATGACTCATCTCTGCTGAGTTCAAGCAAGGATTTATCAACTACCAGACTTTCCTCAAGGGTATAGATCCAGAACTTACGACAGCGGCCCGCATGCCCGGTAATAGTCTTGCGGTTTTGACTGGTAACGGCAATTTTCATTTTAAGTACTCATCGGCTGCTATTTATTGTTGCGGAAAATCTAATATAGCAGATCAGTTCTTAAATGGAATAAGCTTATAACAAATAAATATTATCTGGGTTCGAGCAATGACTCCAGATGAGATCCCTTCAGATTGTCTCTAGCCTCCTCAGCTCGTACCAGTTTACTGACCTGCTCACTGGGTTGCAGTTTCAACGACAGTCCGGGCCTGAGTAATCAAGCTGTTTACGCTTGCACAGCTCTGACGAAACTTCAGATCTCGGGTAATGTATCGCAGCCGCCAGCAGGCCAGCAGGCCAGCAGGCCAGCAGGGCTAGTACCAGGTTGATCAACGTAAGGCGCTAGTCAGGCTGAAGGCCTGCAGGCTGGCCAGTGCTATCACCACCGCTGCACCAGGAACAGCCACCCACCTAACCAGTAGCATCGCTAGCACCAGGCTGAGTCCTATCATCGTCAGCAAGGTATGGCCGAACAGCTTTGTCTCTATCACGATAAGGTTCAGCATATCAGTCAATAAATTCTTTAGAATGCTGGTAATGTTCTCTATGTCATCCTTCTCATCAGTTTTGTCCTGAGATGAGTGTGCATCCTTCATAGCTTGGCACCTCGGCCATTACGTAGATTTTTTCCAGGCTGGCTTTGATCTCTCTCCAGATGGCGACACTGTGTAATGGCTGGGTGAAAATTGAACACAAATTCACATGCATCATCTAAAACCTCATACGCCAGTTCAATTGAAAATTCTAATCTCACCATGATAAAGCTCGCTTTTGTAAAAAATTCGCTAGTTGTAAATAGAGCTATGGGTAAGTGATTGTTAGCGAATATGTGTCTCAGTGAACAGTTTTACTTGTTTCTCGGCTTCTTCACGAGTGATGTTGTACTGCTCTTCTATCAGGCCAACCAGCTTCTGGTGATGCCCTGCAGTTTCCATCAACTGATCATCAGTGAGTTTGCCCCAGGCAATTTTGGCCGCACCCATATGCTGTTTCCATTGAGCGGAAAGGCTGTTCATAGCGTTTTCGGAAGTTGTCATGTTGACCTCTACGGGGTGATGCTCTTCTGACGACGTGCCAGCTTATAGAACCACCAAGACTATAAGATAGAATGCTGTGTAGCTTAGGTCAGTGCGGTAACGCGCATAACAGGGCGAGGAGTGCGGCTTACTGATCAAACAGAAATACGCCTGTGTTCAAGAATCCAATTGGTATGTCAGTGTCGTAAATAGAACGAGTTACGTGGAAACTGGAATAGTAAACTTGTAACATTCTGTTAGTTTACTATAGGTAGATATTATTATTTCTCATGCACAGGCGCTTATAAATGAAAATAAAATCTAAGCTGCTTATCGCTTTTTTACTGACGGCTTTATTTCCTGTACTAATTGTTTCAGCACTGACAATACACAATGTAGCTAACCAAGCACGCGAAGCGTTTATAGAAACGAGCCGTTTAGACATGCAGCTTGCGGAAAATACTTTTGTGACATTTTTCAATCAGGTTGAGCAAAATGTCGCGGCGGTTGCAGACTATCCTGCACTCAAAGCAGTCAAGAGTATTGGCATCAGCACTTACTTTGGTTCGGGAAAAAAGCCTTCAGAAACAGCTCGGGCAAAGGGTGGAGAAGAACGCAGGATTTTTGAGTATTTTTCAAGTATCGGTAATAACAATCCTTCTTATGGTTATGTGTATATGTCCGATGTTGAGGGTGGTTATATTGAGTGGCCCGGAACAGATGATTATGCCGACTGGGATCCTCGTAATCGTCCCTGGTTTACAATTGGTCAAAGTGCGAGTTATGAGGTATCACGTCGTGATAGCTATTACTGGGAACCTGTGGATGCTGTTTTTGTGTCTGTACTTAAAGGATTTAAAGATGCTGAAGGAAAATTCGGTGGTGTTGTTGCCATTGATGTTTCGCTTAAATCACTCACAGATATGACCCAAAAACTGCGTTTTGGCGAGACCGGGTTCTTTATGTTGCTTGAAGGCAACGGTACTATACTGGTTGATGGTCTTAAATCAGAAAATAGTTTCAAAAAAGTCTCTGACCTGTCAGATCCTTACTACCAAGCCTTGTCATCCACTGAAAATGGTGTGATTGAAGTCAAAATTGATGGTGTCGACTATATGGCCAATGTCTATACATCACCAACACTGGGTTGGAAATTGATCGGCTTTAAACAAAATGCTGAGATATTTGCCAGTGCGTCACGTCTGATTTGGCAAACTGTAATGACTAGCATTCTGGTTATTTTGATATTTAGTATTGTCGGCGTGTTGATTGCCAGGCGTATCAGCTCGCCCATTAACCTGGTTAAAGATGGTTTAAAGACTATTGCTCAGGGTGAGGGTAATTTAACCCATAGATTAGAGGTTGTCAGCCAAGACGAGACAGGTGAGCTGGCTAAGTGGTTTAACCAGTTTATTGAGTCGACGCAAACTATGGTTCGTTCCATTAAGGAGAGCGCACTGACTATCCATGATGTTTCAGATCATACCAGCCAGGAAACAGCGGCGATGACGGCGCTGTTACAGCAGCAGTTGCAGTCTGTTGAATTGATTGTAACAGCCATTACGCAAATGTCCTCGGCTGCCAATGATGTAGCCCGGAATAGTGTACGTACAGCTGAGGTATCAGAGCACGGCTTGAGTATGACTCGAGAGGGTAAGGCCGTTATTAACCGCAGCGCTTCCAGTGTTAATCAGTTAGGTAAAAGTATTGAAGCTTCAAGTCAGGTTATCCAGGAGCTAGAACAAGAAACTGACAATATTAATAATATTTTGACCACCATCCAGCAAATTGCTGAACAGACCAACTTACTGGCGTTGAATGCCGCCATTGAAGCTGCTCGTGCGGGTGATCAGGGACGTGGCTTTGCCGTAGTGGCTGATGAAGTCAGAAGTCTTGCCAAACGTTCGCACGATTCTACTGAACAGATTAATCATATATTGAACATGCTGGTTAGCCGTATTCGTGAAGTGACCACTGTAATGAATCGGAGCCTGGATGAATCTCAGGAGGCTACTCGGTTGTCACAAGAGGCACTTAGTGCCTTTGAAAGTATTGAGAACTCTGTCGAAAGTATTCGTGATATGACGATAGCGACGGCAAGTGCTACGGAGGAGCAGCACTTGGTGACAGAAGATATTAATAAGAATGTTGTTTCTATTAATGAGTCGATCAACCAGGTTTCTGTTCAAGCACAGGATGTTGAAGGTTACGCACGTCAGCAAAGTGAATTAAGTGCTTCGCTGCGTGAGCTCGTGGCTCGTTTTCGGACAGATTAAATTTGGCTTCCCTATATGCACAGTGAGTCAAAGCAAATACACCTTGTCGTAGAAGCACTCTATAAGGATTTTGCATCTGCCGAAAACTATGACAATGGATTGTGACATAAAGCTGTCATTGATCAATCAGGAGGAATAAATAAAAGTCTATAAAACAAAAAAAGCAGATCAGTAAGTTACTGATCTGCCTTCTTAAAATTTGGTAGCGGGGACAGGATTTGAACCTATGACCTTCGGGTTATGAGCCCGACGAGCTACCAGACTGCTCCACCCCGCATCAACGTGGGACGAATATTACAGAGAAGAGCTTTTGCTGTCAAGGGTTTATTACGCACACGCAACACTATTCTGCTCTCTGGCGCAAAATCGCCTGTTTTTGGCATTCCAGAATAAAACGGGATAACAGGCGTTCATCCATGCTACTCATCTCTTGCAGTTCGCCGCCATAACTACCTGTGTGCGTCCGAATCAGATCCACTTTGCAAAAAATGGTGAAATCCTGCTCATCCAGTGTGAAGTTAAGCTGCGCATCGTAACGTCCGGATTTAAGCTCATGTTCACTGATAAACGCTACGCCGTTGGCTGACAGGTCTTCCAGGTCGACCAGGTCACCATTAACGCGCAGGCTGACCGGATCATCCTGTACAGGGGTCATCCGAAAGGCTCGGCGGCCACGGTCTTGTATTCCTGGAAACGAAATCAGTGGTTTCATCGTGGTAACTCCGTCCGTTCAAGGACAAATTCTAGGCGTCGATTTGCTGCTCTGTTGTCTTCAGATGTATTGGGTAGCAACGGCATAGAGTCACCGTATCCGCTGGCAACAACACGCTGTGGTGACAACCCTCCTTCAATAAGAAAGCGTAGCACAGCTGTGGCGCGAAAGGCGGATAGTTCCCAGTTGGACGGGAAGCGTTCGCTATCGACAGGCTGATCATCGGTGTGCCCATGAATTTCGAGTTTGAAGCCGGGGTTATCCAATACAACTTCAAGAACGCTGTCTAGTAGTGGCATCATTGAACGTCGAATCTCCACAGAGCCAGGCTCAAACATCACGGCTGCATTGACCTTTAGGTTGAGTTTACCATCCAGTGGCGAGCCGATTTCAACCCAACTGCCCATGTCTTTTTCGGCAAGAGACCCTTCGATATCAGCGACGATCTCTTCGAGTTCGACATTGATGGCATCAACCAAGGCTTGCTGGAAACGCATCTGATCGGCTAGTTCGGCATCACGGTTGATGATTGCTGGATCATTAAGATCGGGAATACGGGTAGTTTCGGCTGCAGGTTCCAGTAACGGGATCAGGCTGGCGGGCGCAGAATCACGTGACAGGGCGATATTCAGCGATTTGGCCGCTTCTTCGAAGGCTTCGTGTTCGACACTGGACATGGAAAATAGCAGTACAAAAAATACCAGTAGCAGCGTCATCAGATCAGCAAAGGTGGTAATCCAACCAGGACCTTCATTCTCATCCAGTAGCTGCTGTTTGCGGTTCATGCCTTTTTATCCTGCGGCTTGGCTTTATCCGCTGTTTTGGCTGGCTCCTGTGCTTTGTTCTGCTTGCCTGCACGTAGCGGTTTGCGTGATGCTTCTGGTAGATAAGAAGACAATTGCTCATACACATGTGCATAGTGATCATTGGTTAGAATGCTGATACAGCCTTCCCGGATGATCTCCAGGTTGGTCACTTCAGCGAGTGTTCTGGCGCGCAGTTTTCCAGCAATGGGTAGAAATACCACGGTAGCCAGAAGCGATCCATAGAAAGTGGTTAATAGCGCAATGGCCATAGCCGGCCCGATGGTTTCCGGATCCTGAAGGGCGCTGAGCATCTGAATCAGACCGATCAATGTACCCAGCATGCCAAACGCAGGGGCATACATGGCCATCTTGCGGAAAACATCCTGTACCGTGAAGTGTCGACCTATCAAGGAGTCGATTTCATTTTGCAGGGTGTTGCGAATAACCTGCTCGGAGGCGGCTTCTGCCAGCAGGTTGGCAGCGCGTTGCAAGACACGGGAGTTGGTTTCTATATCACCGAGCATTAACAGGCCATGGCGGTGGCTGATGCGGCTCAGCTCCAGCATGGTGTCGATCATTTCCTGCGCATTGGTTTTGTCCCGAGTGAATACGAACCAGGCGGCACGGAAGGCATTCAGAACATCTTTAAATTGTACGGTGAGCAAAGTAGCCGCAATGGTACCGCCGGCTACAATCATCAGGCCTGGAATATTGACAAAAACATCTGGGTTACCGCCCAGGAAAATGGCAATAATGATCAGGGCGAAGCCTGAAATAATCCCTAGTAATGATGCAAAATCCATAGCCGGTCTCTGTTATTTAATGATCAGGAGCCGAGTATAGCAATACTCGGCTAGTGTTCAGTAAGTTTCAATGTAATGCATTCGGCAGTGCCAGGGTGAAGGCTGGAATCGGAGCGATAAATTCACCTGTTTCATCGGTCATCATACAATAATGCCCCTGCATACTGCCGACCTCGGTGGGAAGTACTGTTCCGCTGGTGTAGCTATAGCTTTGGCCAGGCTCGATAGTGGGCTGCTCACCGACCACGCCTTCGCCAGTGACTTCCTGTATCTGTTCATTACCATCAGTGATGACCCAGCGGCGGCTGATCAACTGAACCGGAACCGGGTTCTGGTTGGTGATGGTGATGTGGTAGGAAAAAACATAACGGTGAGCATCCGGATCAGATTGCTCATACAGATAAGCCGTATCGATACTGATGTGCATGTTTTCACCCATAGATTTACTATTCATAAACGCTGGTTATTCCTTTTTTTGTTCATGTAGAAAGTCACTGATACGGATAAACTCCTGCAGTGTCAGGCGTTCGGGACGCTCTCCCGGATTAATCTCAAGTGATTCGAGTGCGTCAGCACTGATCAGGTCTTTCAGGTTGTTACGCAAAGTTTTACGGCGCTGATTAAAGGCCGTTTTAACCACAGACTGTAACAGATCCACATCTTTGGCTACCAAGGGTAACTGCTTATGGGGCGTTAGGCGTACTATGGCTGAATCTACCTTAGGCACCGGGTTAAAGGCTTCTGGGGGTACCAGAAATAAATTTTCAACCTGGCAATAATACTGTGCCATGAGGCTTAGCCGACCATAGTGCTTTTCACCAGCCTTGGCTGCGAGCCGCTCTACTACCTCTTTCTGCAGCATAAAGTGCATATCGGCGATCTGCTCATTGTAGCTTAGCAGGTGAAAAATCAGCTGTGTGGAAATATTGTAAGGCAGGTTGCCGACGATGCGCAGTGGCTGCTGGTCTTCACACAGCGAGGTGTAGTCGAATTTCATCGCATCGGCTTGATGAACACGAAAGTGCTCACCGTAATTAAAGAATTTAGTGCGCAGAATAGGTACCAGATCACGATCCAGTTCAATGGCATCCAGACCACCGGCGGCATTGAGGATCTCTTCTGTCAGAGCCCCTAGACCGGGTCCGATTTCAACTAAATGATCAGTGGGACGTGGAGAAATGGCGCGAATGATACGGTGGATAACACCCTGGTCCTGAAGAAAATTCTGACCGAAACGTTTACGGGCTTTGTGGCCTACCGGTTTTTTACTCATGAGTTCCTATGCTGTTTTTGATGCTGAGCGACGAGCCGAGGCCATCTGCGCAGCATAATTAATGGCAGTAATCAGGCTGCCGGTATCGGCTTTTCCGCTACCGGCCAGGTCAAATGCGGTACCATGATCAACTGATGTACGGATGATCGGAAGCCCCAGGGTAATGTTGACGGCTTGGCCAAAACCCTTGTACTTCAGCACCGGTAACCCTTGGTCGTGATACATTGCCAGTACGGCGTCAGCCTGGCTCAGGTATTTCTGATTGAATAGTGTATCAGCTGGCAAGGGGCCCTGAATCTGCTCGCCACGTTGGCGAAAGGCATCCAATACCGGAATAATTGTTGTCAGTTCTTCATCGCCCAGGTGACCACCTTCTCCCGCATGGGGGTTAAGTCCGGCAACCAGCAAGCGTGGCTGGGGAATACCGAATTTCTGACGTAAATCCTGCAACAAAATAGTGATGACTTGCTCTAGCAACGGGCGGGTAATAGCATCTGCTACGGCTCTCAATGGCAGATGAGTGGTTGCCAGGGCAACTTTTAATCCTTCGGTGGCCAGCATCATCACCACTTTGGGTGTGCCGGTCAGGGCTTCCAGAAATTCGGTATGTCCGGTGAAGGGGATGCCGGCATCGTTGATGATGCCTTTATGAACGGGTGCCGTAATTAGCGCATCCAGTTTACCTTGTTGGCAATGCTGTGTTGCGAGAGTCAGCGTTTCCAGCACATAGGCTGCATTACGGACATCAGGTGTACCAACTTGGGCAGGTACAGACATAGGCACCGGGTAAACCAGCAGTTCCCCAGGCGGCATCAATCTGTTGTCCTGCTCACCCTGCCATACGTGCAGTTGCAAGGCCTGACCCAGCGCTTTGGCGCGAGCCTCCAGTAGTAGCGGGTCGGCGAAGGCAATCAGCTGGTGTGGCCAGGCAATTTGCGCCAGTTGCACACACAGATCTGGACCTATACCCGCTGGTTCACCTGGAGTCAGTGCAAAACGTAGCAAATCCACTGGGCGTTTTATCCTGGATTCCGGATTTCAACATAGGCTTGTGAGCGTAATTCGCGCAGCCAATTATCCAGCTCTTCATTATATTTACGTTGACTGATGGTGTTGCGAGCCATGTTTTCCATCATCGTGGATGACATATCCTGGGTCCGGCGGTCCCTGACCCAGAGAATGTGCCAGCCAAAGCGTGATTCGAACGGCTCGGATACTTCGCCTACCGGGGTTCTGCCCATGACCTGTTCAAATTCCGGTACCATCTGACCCTCTTGAGCCCAGTCCAAATCTCCACCCTGTGATCCGCTGCCCGGATCATCACTGTAACGTCGAGCCAGGTTTTCGAAGGGCTGGCCATCGCGGATACGAGTAACCAGATCGTATGCCAGGTTACGGGTTTGCTGCTCTGAACGAATTTCATTGGGTGTTAACAGGATGTGGCTGACCAACGTCTGTTCGACCAGCGTTACCTCTCCACCACGGCGCTCTCTGACCTGGAGGATGTGAAACCCACCCGGTGTGCGTATCGGGCGACTGATGTCGCCGGGTTGCAAATTGGAAATAGCAGCTGCCAGTGTTTCCGGTAGCTCATTCTGATCACGCCAGCCCAGATCACCACCGTTGAGGGCATTGGGAGCGTTGGATACAGAGACAGCCGTATCAGCAAATTCAGCACCGGCCATCAAGGTGTCGTAGATTTCCTGTGCTTTGCGTTCTGCTGCCTGAATCATATCGGGTGTGGCTTGAGAGGGGAGAGCAATCAGAATGTTACTCAGCAGAAATTCAGCCTGGCGTTGCTGTTGGGCGGCATCTGAATTCAGGAAATTACGAATTTCCTGTTCGGATACCTGAATACGGCGGTTTACATTACTTTGTTGAACTTGGCTAACCAGCAGCTCCCGACGAATCTGTTCTCGGGCCTGTGCATAATTTTGCCCTTCGGCAATCAGTGCTTCACGAAACTCAGGCAGAGTCAGATTGTTCTGAGCCGCGATGGCTTCCAGGGTTTCATTTAATTGACGATCAGAGATACGCAACCCTTGTACCTCGGCTATCTGTAGTTGCAGGCTGTCGAGGATTAAACGGTCCAGAACCTGCTGACGCAGTATGTCAGCAGGTGGGACCTGCACACCCTGCATCTGGATCTGCTCACTGATTAGTTGAGTACGAAGATCCAGCTCACTTTTCATAATGATATCGTCGTTTACAACGGCGATAATTCTGTCCAGCTGCTGTGCTTGGGTGTTCATTGAAAGCAAAGTTGTCAGCACCAGGGTCAATAGTGACCTGATCAGCCATTTATCAGAAGTTATCATGATCTTTCTCTCTAAAGCCGGTTATTTCTTCAATCAGACTACGACCACCGTCGCCGCCAAAGGAACCCAGGCCACGAAGGACTACCTGGAAAAACACACCGCGGTCATATTCTGGTTCGGACGCGCGGATATTGGAGGATTTCAACCACTCCCTGGCAGTCAGACGCATTTTCCAGCAACAGGTTCCGTATTCCAGGCCCAGTAACGTATCCAGGCGCTGCCGATTAGCGACATCATGCTGCCAGCGACCAATGACTCCCCACTGTGGATTGATCTGGTTTCTGAAAGCTATATCCGATTGGCGTGTCCTTTCGCGCCCTGGAATGGCTGAGTTAACCCTGTCACGGTAACTGAAATAGAACATGTTTTCATCATCAGGCTGCCAGGTTAGTCGATAGTTCTGCTCTTCCATGCTGAAGCTGTCACGGTCAATTTCTGAATCATGGCGCAGGCGTAATGTTGGGGTGATATTCCACTGTGCCAGCAGTGCCAGGTTGGAGCTGGATTCATCACCACTGATATCGCCAGGACGCAGATCATTACCTTCTCTGTCTTTAGCATAGTAGGCTTGAGCTACGGCTAAACGGGCTTTTTCAACGCCACGCTCATCATAGAGAGCCGAAGAAACACCCAGTGTCGCTTGTGAGGTGGCAGACACACGATCACTACCACTCCAGCCATAACGATCAAACAGGTTGTTGTAACTGAAGCTCAACTGAGATGAATCAAAATAGCGGAAACTATCAAGCGTCGGTTGTTCGTTATTTTTTTCCACATGAAGAAGCATCAGGCGCGGTTCAAGTGACTGCGAGTAGTTACCGGACGCAAAGGTGAAGTCTCTGTCAAAGTAGAGGCCGGAATCGATGCTAGCCACGCCAGCGGTGACTGAATCGGGAATATCCGAGGTATCAGCACCGTCTGGAAAATCGAAGTCATACTGGCTGTGCCAGAGCGTCAGTTCGGAGTTCATAAAGCCCCAGGGGAGGCTGTTGCGATGACTGACGGATGGCCTGAAGTGAAAACGCTGAGCATCTGTCCGGCGAATATCTTCAGGGTCGATAAAGAAGTCCTTACGGTCGCGTTCAAAGCGTACATATTCTGCTGAATAGCTCAGTGCGGTGCGTTGGCTCAGTTGTTCATTCCCGGTCAGCAAAAGTTGTGGTGTACGCTGGTAGGGAGACGATACGTTATCGTTGATAGTTTGGTATTGATGTAAGTTGGCCAGAAATTGCCAGCCATTTCCCAGGTAACGCAGTTGTCCACGTTGATCCAGGTGGTCTTCACGCTGGACTTCCAGGGATGTGCCGAGATCAGCAAAGTAATCATTATCACTGACTTCGGTATAGTCGATATAGCTGTTCCAGCCTTCACTGGGGGCGCCGTTATGGTTAAAGCCCACCAGCCATCGGTTTTCATCCTCAAGCTTATTATCACCAGACAAGTAACCCAGGCTTAATACATTATGAGACCAGTCATTCATGTACCTGAGTTCATTTTCCAGCATCATTCCGCGCTTCTCGATATAGCGGAGTGTCAGGGTATCGTCCAGATTTGGCGCTATATTGAAGTAATAAGGGATGCTGAAATCTACCCCATCACTTTTTGAAACCCCAAAGGTTGGGTAGAGAAAGCCGGATTGACGGCGGTTATCGATTGGAAAGCGGAACCACGGCATATAAAAGACTGGGACTCCAGCTACCCTGAAGGTGGCGTGTGTAGCAATTCCATAGCCTTTGTCAGGGTGGAGTACAATATCGCCAGAGCCAATTGACCAGTCGCTGTTACCCGGTTCACAGTAAGTGATGGCCCCTGATTCAAGGCGAACGCGGTTATCATCATAGCGAGTGATTGTAGAGGCTGAACCACGCAGGTGTTCTGTGTGCAAAATGTATTCAGCGGAGTAAAAGCTGGATACACCGGTATCAAAGTTGGTTTCTGCACGCTGTCCAACCAGAAGTAGTCCTGGCTCTCTGAAGGTGACATCACCTTCAAGGAAGGCTGTGTTGCTTGTATTATCGACTTCACCATAACGGCTGGTGAATAAACGGCTTCCTTGTTGCAGCTTAACCCCGCCTGTCAGACGTGCCAGACCACTTTGCAAGTCAGCACTGGAAAGATCGGCTTCGGCATAAACGGCTTCTTCACCAGGTAGTAGGTCGCTTTGTAAATAATCTATATCTGGTTCTACATAGCGCCCACGGCATAAGGCAGGTTCATCACTGGAATAGGGGTACCAGTCAAGATAAGCGTAAGGATTATTGATCAACAGCCCCGAAGTTCCTGGGGTGGTGTTGAAGTGACCCAGTTCGGCAACACTAACTGCCTGGTCGTTACCCGGAGCACACGACCAGTTACCATCGGCACCGGCAATACAATCCCATGCATCTGCAGAGCGAGCCCGGCTGCTTGCCTGTGGTTGGGTTGTGGCTGCAACTGGCTGACTGGTATTTGTTGTCAGCGTTGAGGGCGCTAACGGGTATGCCTGAACAGTGGCCGGCTCAGGTGTTACTGCGTTTTCTTCAGGTGCTGCTGGGCTGACGGGAGAGGAGGTTACCTCGGGTGCAGGAGCTGGTGCGGGTGAGCTGCGTAGCGCAGGCGCTGAAGATTCACCTGTCTGGGCATCCATCAGGAGTTCATTAACTTCACAGTCCCATTCGCCATTTGGCAGCAGGTCACACACCCAGAGTCGCTCATCCGATTGCGCAGCCACCAAGGGTGCGCACAGGATAGCAGCCACGGCTAGGGTCAATTGATAGGCGCTATGTTTTTTAAAGGGCATCAGGTCGCAGTCCGGTAGCGAATCAGGCAGAGTTTCTTGCTGCCTGTGAGTCTAGTACTATTAAGCACTGCATAATAAAGCATTAACTAGGGCAAGTGCTAGAGGACAACGAATGGGAAGGCGACAGCTGGCGCTGAAAAACTGGGTGGCAGAACACCTGCTAGGCTCGGATTTTGGGCTTGATACGCAAATTATACTGGAGCCTGTGGCTGGAGATGCCAGTTTTCGACGCTACTTCAGGGTGCAGGCTAACAAGCAATCTTTTATCGTCATGGATGCGCCGCCTGAGCACGAGGACTGTCGTCCTTTCGTGGCTGTAGCGCAGCAGTGGCTTGCCGCCGGTGTACGGGTGCCAAAATTATTGGCGGAGGATCTGCAGCAAGGATTTCTGCTGCTTGAAGATTTTGGTGATCAATTATTCTATTCGGCGTTAAGCGCTGAAAGCGCTGATGGCTTATACAGTTTGGCTTTTTCTGAGCTGCATAAGATCCAGTGTATTCCTGCACAAACATTGCCGCCTTATGATGAGGCCTTGTTGCGCCGGGAAATGCATTTGTTTCGTGAATGGTTCTTACAGCATTGGCTGGGGCTTTCATTGTCTGATTCGCAATTCAGTGTGCTGGCCAGGGTGGAATCACTGTTGGTCGACGCTGTGCTGGCACAACCACAGGTTACGGTGCATCGTGATTATCATTCGCGGAATTTGATGTTGCTACCGGATGCGCAAATCGGGGTGATTGATTTTCAGGATGCGGTTGCTGGTGCGCTGACCTACGACCTGGTTTCATTGCTGCGTGATAGTTATATTCACTGGCCAGAAGCGAAAGTAGCTGAGTGGGTGGTGCAGTTTCAGCAGCAATCGCCAGTGGCAAGTCAGATGAGTGTGGATACTTTCAAGCAGGCATTTGACTGGATGGGGATGCAGCGTCATCTCAAAGTCTGCGGGATCTTTGCCCGCTTGTGTTTACGTGATGGTAAAACGGCCTATCTTCAGGATATTCCGCTAACCCTGCGCAATTTGTATCAGAGTGCCCGGCGCTATCCGCAATTCGCTGAATTTGCTGCTTGGTTAGAAAGTGAGATTATTCCCGCTGTTAATCAGCAGCCGGAACTGCGAGGTCGTGCACTGAGTAAGCGGTGGTATATATGAAGGCGATGATCCTGGCGGCTGGCTTGGGTACACGTATGCGTCCGCTGACATTGCACACCCCCAAGCCGCTGTTGAAAGTCGGTGGTAAGGCACTGATTGTCTGGCATCTGGAGCGACTGGCAGCGTCAGGTATTACCCAGGTGGTTATCAATCATGCTTGGCTGGGTGAGCAACTGGAGGCTGAGTTGGGGAATGGACAGGCGTGGGGACTGGATATCAGTTATTCAGCGGAAACCGAACCCTTGGAAACCGGGGGTGGTATTCTGAAAGCCTTGCCCCAATTAATAACAGATGCTGATGATCGCTTTCTGGTCATCAATGCCGATGTGTTTTGTGATCTGGATCTGCGCTTGTTTATCGATACGCCCTTGTTAGAGCAAGATCTAGGCGTGTTGCTGATGGTGGATAATCCAGACTGGCATGTGCAGGGCGACTTTAAACTGGATGCTCGCAGTTATCTACAGACCGAAAAGGGTCGTTCTCTGACCTTCAGTGGTATCAGTGTGCTGAAGGGACGTTTATTTGACGCCTGTCAACCTGGACGCTTTGCTTTGGCGCCCTTGTTCAGACAGGCGATTGCCAACCAGCGTTTACGGGGTGTATATCATGCAGGCCGTTGGTCAGATGTGGGTACTCCAGAGCGTTTATATCAGTTGGATCAGCAGCTAGGTGAGGAATTAATAGAGTGAGTGGTCAGCATTGGGGTGAAAAAGCCGGGCAAGAATTTATCCGTTACAAAACCGGTTTGGTGTTGGGTGGACTGGTTGGGTTGGTGTCCGGAGGGTTGTTTGGTCTCGTATTCGGTGGATTGATTGGCTACTTTGTGCAGCGGGCTTTGCACAAAGTTAAGGCAATTGCACCACAGCAACTGTTTTTTCGGGCCACTTTTACGGTGATGGGAAAAATTGCCAAGGCGGATGGTCGGGTCACTGAGTCAGAGATCGACTTCGCGCGTGAAGTCATGGCGCGTATGCAGCTGAATGAGCAAGCCAGGCAGCTGGCAATGAAGTACTTCTCTCAGGGGAAACAGGCTGATTTCGACATGCAGTCTGTGTTAAAACCGCTGGCCTTGGTACTCAAGCATCGTTTGCCGGTGAAGTTGATGTTTCTGGAGTTACAGTTACAGGTGGCTATGGCGGATGGCGACATGTCAGCCGCTGAGTTATCAGTGATCGAGGAAATTTGCCATTTGCTGGCATTCAGCCCCATTGAGATGCGGGCGGTAATGGAGCGTATTCAGGCAGCGCAAGCCTTTACGCGTCATGCCGGTGATTGGGATCATGCAACAGGTCGATCACATGAATCCTTAATGGCAGAGGCTTATGGTGTGTTGGGTGTGAGTGAATCAGCCACGGATGCTGAAGTCAAAAAGGCCTGGCGCAAACTGATGAGCCAGCACCATCCGGATAAACTGGTGTCTCGCGGTATGCCTGAAGCCATGATGCAACTGGCCAAGGAAAGGACTCAGGAGATTCAGAGTGCCTATGACCGTATTCGTACAGCGCGTGGGTTTCGCTAACGGCGAATACCCGGTGGGCGCTGATCTATGCTCTCTTCTGTGATCGCCTGTTCGGCGGTCTGTTGATCAGGTTCGATAATGTGTGTGATCAGCTTGCCCCGGACTTGACGTGTTAGCCAGGGCATTTCCTGACGCCAGCCTGCCCAGGGTGTTTTTATGCTACTTTGGTGATAGTCCTCTAATCCAGCTTGCCTGGCCGCATTGCGGCGCATTCTTGCATTCGGAATAGCGGCTTCGCCCGGTGGGTAGGGCTCGGCATAAAGGTCGATAAGGGTTATCTCTAACTCACTCAGTTGCTGTAGAAATTCAGCCCAGCGGGCATCATCTGCCGGTCGTGGATTGATCAGAATTAATCGTGTGTTGTTTTCAGCCGGGGTCTGGTGAAGATAATCGGTTGCTTGAGCGGCGCTGCGACCTATGGCAAGAATTAGCAGGCGCTCCTGCTCTCGCTCGCGCAGTGTCTGTAGCCCTTGCTGAATACGTTGTTGCACCCGCGTTTTTTGCATTGCCTGTGCTTCTTCCATGGCTTGTGCTGATGCACCGGCGAGACTGCGGGGCGTCAGTGGGAGCTGGCTGGTAAGAGTCCACCAGCCGTGTTCAGCCAGGTATAGGCGTAGTGCATGAGACTGTTCCAGCCATTGTTTGCCGCTGTCAGTATCAGTCAGTATCAGGATGCCGCCAAAGGCTTCGGCGCGCTCGGCTTGTTGCAATAGGGCCGGATAGCTGTCATCACCTTGCTCAAGTAGCAGTATTTCTGTATCAGCCGGCAGGACTGCTTGTAGTTCTGTCATGCTGTCTGCCTGAGCCTGTCCCGGAAAACTGACCAGGCCGGTCACTAACACGGCTGCCAGCAAAAAGCAGGAGGTAAATGTCTTCATGGTATGGATGAGGCCCCGCAAAAAGGTAAAGCTGATGCATGCACATTTATTCGGTACAATAACGCAAATTTGACAGACTGACGACCAGGAAATTTTATGACAGACTTTCTGATAGCCCCTTCGATATTATCAGCCGATTTTGCGCGTTTAGGGGATGAGGTTAATGCCGTGTTGGCGGCCGGTGCCGATGTGGTGCATTTCGATGTCATGGATAATCATTATGTACCTAATCTGACCATCGGACCGATGGTGTGTAAGGCGTTGCGCAAACATGGTATCAGTGCACCGATTGATGTGCATCTGATGGTGAAGCCGGTGGATCGTCTGATCGGAGATTTTATTGACGCCGGTGCCAGTTGGATCACCTTTCACCCAGAGGCTTCCGAACATATTGATCGCTCATTGCAGTTGATCCGTGATGGCGGCTGTAAGGCTGGCTTGGTGTTTAATCCTGCAACCCCACTGCACTATCTCGATTATGTGATGGATAAAGTCGATATTATTCTGCTGATGTCAGTTAACCCCGGTTTCGGTGGGCAAAAGTTCATCCCGTCAACACTGGATAAATTGCGTGAAGCCAGGCAGCGAATAGATGCCAGTGGTTACCCAATACGCCTTGAGATAGACGGTGGGGTGACGGTAGACAATATTGGCCAGATCGCCGCAGCAGGAGCAGACACCTTTGTAGCGGGATCGGCGATTTTTAATACCCCTGATTACGTCGCTACGCTAGCGCAAATGCGAAGCCGTCTCAGTCAGGCTGAAGGTGAATAAATACCGACACGTTTGTTGATCTAGATCAATTTTTCCATTGAACTTTGTTCACTGGCTCATTTGGCAAACCCTATAACCCTGCTAGACTTACGGGTAGTTTAATACCCTGAATCAGGGTTAAAGGGGGCAAAATGAAAAGTAAAATCAATCTATTATCAGTAGCTATCTGTCTGTCTATGGCATCTTCGGTGGCAATGGCTGACGCCTTACGTGATCGCGCTGTTGGAATGTTTGAAGCCATTCCAACGGAGGCGCCAGTCATTGAAGGTAATGTGCTAACACCGGAAAAAGTTGAGTTAGGGGCGATGCTGTTCTTCGAACCGCGCCTGTCTTCCAGTCATTTGATCAGCTGCAATACTTGCCATAACGTGGGTTTTGGTGGTGATGATTATCTGCCTGTATCCATTGGCCATGGCTGGCAGAAAGGGCCACGTAACGCGCCGACAGTATTTAATGCGGTATTCAATGCCGCTCAGTTCTGGGATGGCCGTGCGGCTGACCTGGCAGAGCAGGCTAAAGGACCGGTCCAGGCCGGGGTTGAAATGAGCAGTACTCCGGCGCGCGTCGTTGATACACTCAACAGTATGCCTGAATACATCGATCGTTTTAAGGCATCCTTCCCTGAACAGGCTGATCCTGTAACGTTTGATAATATGGCGGTTGCCATTGAAGCCTTTGAAGCCACGCTAATCACCCCTAATTCACCATTTGACCTGTGGCTCAATGGTGAGGACGATGCGCTGAATGCTGAGCAGAAAGAAGGTTTGGCGCTGTTCATGGATAAAGGCTGTGCGGCCTGTCACTCCGGCGTCAACTTTGGTGGACAGGGTTACTTCCCATTTGGTCTGATTACTCGTCCAGGCGCAGATATCCTGCCAGAGGGTGACCGTGGTCGTTTTGAAGTCACTCAGACGGCCACCGATGATTATGTCTTCCGTGCGGCTCCTCTGCGTAATATCGAGCTGACGGCTCCTTACTTCCACTCAGGTGCAGTATGGGATCTGGAAGAAGCAGTTGCCGTCATGGGCGTTGCTCAGTTGGGTACCGAGCTGAACGACACTGAAGTGAAGAAAATCACAGCCTTCCTGCGTACCTTAACAGGTGACGTCCCAGATGTGATGTATCCAAAACTGCCTGTTAGTACTAAAACAACGCCACGTCCGGTTGATATGGTCGGTGGTGATTACTGATCGGTAGTTATTACTGAACATGTAGAAGCAAAAAAACCGGATCATTGATCCGGTTTTTTTGTCCTTGGCGCTAGATGCCGCGGATGCATGCGTCTATATCAGCAGCGCTGATCCAGTTTCTGCTTCAGCACGCCCTGGACCTGCCCCGGGTTGGCTTTGCCTTGGGTCAGCTTCATGACCTGGCCCATAAAGAAGCCGAGCATTTTGCCGCGCTTGTCCGGTTCGGCAGCAATATACTGTTCTACCTGCGGCGTGCATTCAGCGATGACCTGGTCGATCATGGCTTCAATAGCCCCAGCGTCATTGACCTGCTTTAGACCTTTCGTCGCAATGATGTTATCGGCTGTGCCACCTTCGCTCCACATCACCTCAAACACGGTTTTGGCAATTTTACCGGTAATGGTGTCGTCCTTGATGCGGTTGATCAGTCCGCCTAATTGCTCGGCTGAAACTGGTGAGGCGCTAATATCCAGGTCTTGCTGATTGAGAAAGCGCGCCAATTCGCCAGTTACCCAGTTTGCCGAGAGTTTGGCATCACTGGTCAGGGTAACCACCTGCTCAAAATAATCAGCCTGCTGGCGATAAGCGGATAGTACCGCGGCATCATAGGCCGACAGGCCATAGTCACTGACAAAACGTGCCCGACGTGCATCCGGTAGTTCCGGTAGCTGGTTGCGAATGGCCTCGATGTAGCTGTCGTCAATAATCACTGGCAGTAGGTCGGGGCAGGGGAAGTAACGGTAGTCGTTGGCTTCTTCCTTGGAACGCATACTGCGGGTTTCATTACGATCCGGATCGTAAAGACGGGTTTCCTGTATAACCCGGCCACCGTCTTCAATCAGATCGATTTGCCGTGCCACTTCGGTATCGATAGCGCGTTCAATAAAGCGGAAGGAGTTGATGTTTTTCAGCTCGGTGCGCGTGCCAAGGGCTTCCTGGCCCTTGGGGCGAATTGATACGTTGCAGTCACAACGCATCGAGCCTTCGGCCATATTGCCATCGCAAATACCCAGAGTGGTGATGATGGCGTGAATTTTACGGGCGTAAGCCGAGGCTTCTTTAGCGCTGCGCATATCCGGTTCAGATACAATTTCGACCAGGGGAGTGCCCGCACGGTTCAGGTCGATACCGGTCATGCCATGAAAATCTTCATGCAGCGACTTGCCGGCATCCTCTTCCAGGTGGGCATGGTGGATACGTACCCGACGGGTGCTGCCGTCATCCAGCGCTATATCGACATGGCCGGGGCCGACAATCGGTTCAGCCAATTGGGTAGTCTGATAGCCTTTGGGCAGGTCCGGGTAAAAATAATTTTTACGATCAAAAACAGAGCGCTTACCTATGTCGGCATTGACCGCCAGGCCAAACATTACCGCCATACGCAGGGCGTTTTCGTTAAGTACCGGCAGGATGCCTGGCAGCGCCAGATCGACCGCACAGGCCTGGGTATTGGGTTCAGCACCAAAAGCGGTGCTGGCACCGGAAAAAATCTTTGTTTGTGTGGCGAGCTGGGCATGGATTTCCAGCCCGATAACAACTTCCCATTCCATCTTGATCTATCCTCACTCAGGGGTAGCGGGTGCCTGTTGATGCCAGTTGGTAACTTGCTGGAATTTATGGGCGATATTCAGTAGTTTGGCTTCGGCAAAATAGTTGCCGATAATCTGTAGTCCTACTGGTAGTTTTCCGGTGAAACCGCAGGGAACTGACATGCCGGGAAGACCTGCCAGGTTAAGCGACAGGGTGAAGATATCTTCCATATACATGGAAACCGGATCACTATTTTTTTCACCCAGGCGGAATGCCGGATAAGGGGTGACCGGTGCCATAATCACATCAACGTCGTTGAGGACGCTGATAAAGTCTTGCTGCAGCATCCGGCGGATCTGCTGCGCTTTACGGTAGTAGGCGTCGTAGAAGCCTTCTGACAGAGCGTAGGTGCCCACCATGATGCGGCGTTTGACCTCGGCGCCAAAACCTTCGGCGCGGCTGCGTTTGTACAGGTCTTCCAGGTCCTTGGGGTCATCACAGCGGTGGCCGTAGCGAACCCCGTCAAAACGCGACAGGTTGGAAGAGGCTTCAGCCGGTGCCAGAATATAATAAGCGGGTATGCACAACCGGGTGTTGGGTAGGCTGACTTCTTTGACTATAGCTCCCAATTTTTCGAACTCGGCAACCGCTTCGCGCACTTTTTGCAGTATGGCGGGATCCGTCCCTTCAGCGAAATACTCCTTCGGTAGGCCGATACGTAGCCCTTCCAGCGAGTCGTTCAGAGTGGCGCTGTAATCAGGCACGGCCTGTGTTGAGCAGGTGGAGTCGAGTGGATCTTCTCCGGCCATGACTTGCAGTAGCAAGGCGGCATCTTCAGCCGAACGGGTCATCGGACCGGCCTGATCCAGCGATGAGGCAAACGCCACCATACCGTAGCGTGAGATGCGCCCGTAGGTGGGTTTCAGGCCAGTGATACCGCAGAGCGCGGCCGGTTGGCGAATGGAGCCGCCGGTATCGGAGCCAGTGGCGGCCGGAATCAGACGTGCAGCAACCGCAGCGGCAGAACCACCGGAAGAACCACCGGGTACACACTGTGTATCCCAGGGGTTGCGAGCTGGGCCGTAATAGCTGGATTCGTTGGAAGACCCCATGGCGAATTCATCCATGTTGGTTTTCCCCAGGGTGACAGCACCGGCCTGATTGAGTCGCTGCACCAGTGTGGCGTTGTAGGGTGATATAAAGTTATCCAGCATTTTCGAGCCGCAACTGGTGCGTAGACCTTGGGTGCAGAACAGATCCTTGTGCGCAATCGGCAGGCCGGTCAGGGGTGTAGCATAGCCTGCAGCACGCGTGGCATCGGCCGCCTTGGCCTGCACTAGTGCCTGTTCATCGGCCAGGGTAATAAAACTGTTGTAGTGGTGATCAAGCCGGTGAATGCGATCCAGCAGCGACTGAGTGAGCTCTAGGCTGCTGAAGTCTCCCTGGCTGAGAGATCGCGATAGCTCGCTGAGTGTCAGGTTAAACATCAGTGGTTTTTCCTTGCGGTAATAAGATGGCAATCATTCGATAACTTTGGGGACCAGGAACAGGCCGTTTTCTACAGCGGGTGCGCAGGCCTGGAGTTGTTCGCGCTGATTGGTTTCAGTGATAGTGTCTGCGCGCAGGCGTTGAACAGCATCCAGCGGATGTGCAAGCGGTTCTATGCCGTCAGTCGGCGTGGCCTGCATCTGGTCTATCAGGGTGAGAATGCTGTTGAGACTCTCTGTATATTCCGGTATTTCCGGTTCAGAAATGGCCAGGCGGGCAAGATGCGCGATGCGTTCAACATCAGTTCGATCCAGGGACATAAAGCAGTTTCTCACATTCAGCTTGAAAAAAATTGGAATCATGCATAAGTTAACACATTTGTTCCTTGCTCAAAATCCCTGCCATTGTTAGAGTTACAGCCTTTCAGGATTATTGGCCAAACTGGCGAATCTCAGGTACTCATTCACATGTTTAAGAAATTCAGAGGGCTTTTTTCAAGCGACCTTTCCATCGACCTCGGTACAGCCAACACACTGATTTATGTTCGGGATCGTGACATTGTACTAAATGAACCATCCGTGGTGGCTATTCGCACCATAGGAAATCAGAAAACAGTAGCGGCTGTGGGCACTGAAGCCAAACGCATGCTCGGTCGAACGCCAGGTAATATTACCGCGATCCGTCCCATGAAGGATGGAGTGATTGCTGACTTTCATGTTACAGAAAAAATGTTGCAGTATTTTATCAGTAAAGTGCATGACAACAGCTTTATGACGCCAAGCCCGCGTGTGCTGGTTTGTGTGCCTTGTAAGTCAACCCAGGTTGAACGTCGTGCCATCCGTGAGTCGGCGATCGGTGCCGGCGCTCGTGAAGTGTACTTGATTGAAGAGCCTATGGCAGCGGCAATCGGTGCAGGCTTGCCAGTCGATGAAGCCACCGGGTCAATGGTAGTAGATATAGGCGGTGGAACCACTGAAATTGCCGTTATTTCACTCAACGGTATTGTCTATGCCGAATCAGTACGAGTGGGTGGAGATCGCTTTGATGAATCGATTGTTACCTATGTCCGTCGCAACTATGGCAGCCTGATCGGTGATGCAACCGCTGAACGCATCAAACAAGAGGTAGGTACAGCCTATCCAAGTAACGAAGTACTGGAAATTGATGTCCGTGGCCGTAATCTGGCCGAAGGTATTCCGCGCAGCTTTACCCTGAATTCCAACGAGATTCTGGAAGCACTGCAAGAGCCTCTGTCAGCCATTATTCAGGCTGTTAAAAGCGCATTGGAAGGCTGCCCGCCTGAGTTGGCTTCTGATATCGCTGAGCATGGTATTGTGCTGACGGGCGGTGGCGCGCTGTTGCGTAATATCGATCGTCTGATCAGTGAAGAAACTGGCTTGCCAGTGATTATGGCTGAAGACCCGCTGACCTGTGTGGCCAGAGGGGGCGGACGCGCACTTGAGATGCTGGATAAGCACTCCTTTGAGATACTGACACACGAGTAACGCATGCCGATCTGGCCAGTTTTTACTTTGAATCGGATACCTCTGTTCAATGAACAGCAGGAGGTGTCCGATTAATCCTATTTTTCGCGGACGAAACCCGCGCTTTCTGTTTGTTTTTCTGTTGATCATGACGTTTGGGCTCATTGCGGCTGATCTGAATTGGCCTAAGATGAAAGAAGGACGCATGTATCTTTCCTTGCTGGTAACACCGTTGCAATGGCTGGTGGATATGCCTTCGCGGGCAGCTGATAAACTTTCAGATCTGTTTGTAGATCGTGCCGCGTTAATTCGTGATAACGAGCAGTTGCGTTCGGAAGCGCTGGAGTTACAGCGTAAATCACAGCGAATGGAATCCTTGACCGAAGAGAATCGACAGTTACGTGAGTTGCTCAATGCACGTGAGCGTCTTGAGCCTGACGTCAAAGCGGTGGAATTGATCGGCATCAACCCCGACCCTTTTTTACATGAAGTGATTTTGAACCGGGGTTTAGAAGAGGGTTTGCGCATAGGTCAACCGGTTATTGATGCCGGTGGCATTATGGGGCAGGTGCTTTCTCTAGCACACTACACCAGTCGTGTTATGTTGATTACCGATGCGCGTACCGCTATCCCGGTCGAGGTCAACCGTAGCGGTTTCAGAAGTATTGCGCTGGGTAAGGGGTTGCTGGATGAGCTGGAGCTAAGCCATGTGCCCAGTACAGCTGATATCGAAGAAGGTGATCTGTTGGTAACCTCCGGACTGGGTGGGCGTTTTCCCAGAGGCTATCCGGTAGCCGTAGTGGATGAGATTATCCATGATCCAGGCCGACCCTTTCTGTTGGTTAAGGCCAGACCTTCTGCGCGGTTGGATCGTAGTCGTCAATTGCTGGTGATAGATTTCCCCGGTGAGCCTGATACGCCATGAAGCAAGATCATGGACAGGGTGGTTCGCTGATCATCTTTGCGACCTTTCTGGTTGGGCTTGTTCTCAGCCAGATTCCCTTACCTGATTTCTTGCTCTGGTATCGTCCAGAGTGGGTTGCGTTGGTGCTGATTTACTGGGTATTGATGTTGCCGCACCGAGTCGGTCTGGGCAGTGCTTTTGCAATGGGGGTATTGCTTGACATCATTCGTGGCAGTGTACTGGGACTGAATGCTTTGTCACTGACATTGATTGCTTACTTGGTGCTTTTGTTATACAAACGTTTGCGTATGTTTCCTTTGTGGCAGCAGTCGATGATGGTGATGGTGCTGGTGGGTGTTAACCAGTTGCTATTTTTCTGGATGCAGGGTGTCACTGGCACTACCTCAGGCGGTTTGCAGTTTATGTTGCCCTCATTAGTTAGCGCGCTGCTCTGGCCCTGGGTCTATGTTATTTTACACGGTGTACGCAGAACCTTCAGAATAGAGTGAGAGTAGCATGACCGAGCTGATACTGGCGTCCGCATCTCCCCGTCGTCGGGCTTTGCTTGAGCAGATAGGTGTGGCCTACCAAGTCGTGCCGTCATCCATTTGTGAAGCCGTTCAGGCCGGTGAAACCCCTTCTGGTTATACAATGCGTCTGGCGCTTGAAAAAGCCTTAAGCTGTTATCGACAACTTGATAGACCAGGGGCTGTGCTCGGTGCAGATACCAGTGTTGCCATTGATGGAAACATATTGGGTAAGCCTGAAGATGAAGCCGATGCCATTAGTATGTTGATGCGTTTGTCAGGCCGTACCCATCAGGTGATCACGGCGGTGGCTCTGGTTACGCCGCAGCAACACGAAGTGATTCATGTGACCAGTGAGGTCAGTTTTTCTGAATTGAATGAAACGCTGTGTCGGGCCTATTGGCATACTGGCGAACCCTTGGACAAGGCCGGCGGTTACGCCATTCAGGGTAAAGCCGCGGTGTTCGTCAGTTCTATTACCGGCAGCTATTCCGGTGTTGTCGGTTTGCCACTTTTTGAAACAGCCGCCTTGTTGCAGCGCCATGGCGTGATGATCTGGCAGCAGGGTGCAGGAGTAAAGGAACATGCCTATGGCTGAGGAAATTCTGATCAACTTTACCCCGATGGAAACGCGTGTAGCTGTTGTTGAAAACGGCATGCCGCAGGAAATCTACGTTGAGCGTGCCAGTCGTCGCGGTATTGTCGGCAATATCTATAAAGGCCGTGTTGCCAGAGTTCTGCCGGGCATGCAGGCGGCGTTTGTGGATATTGGGCTTGAGCGCGCGGCATTTATCCCTGTGGATGAGCTGGTAGGTGTTGATGCCAATGGCAACCATGCCAACCGTACCACTGTACCTATAGCTCAAGTCATCCGTGAAGGTGAGACGCTGTTGGTTCAGGTAACCAAAGACCCGATCGGTAGCAAGGGTGCTCGGCTGACAACCCATTTATCTATTCCGTCACGCTACTTGGTATTGATGCCGAAGAATGACCATATTGGCATTTCTCAAAGAATAGATGATACCGATGAGCGTGATCGCCTCAAGGGTATTATGGAGGCTTTGCTGTCAGAAAATGACCAGGCAGACGATAACTGCGGTTTTATTCTGCGTACGGTAGCTGAAAGTGTTACCGAAAATGAGCTCAGATCAGATATCGACTTTTTACGCCGGTTATGGCGCAATCTGCAGCAAAAAATCGAGTCAGCAAGCGTTACCTCCATCGTTTATGAAGACCTGCCATTGCATATGCGCGCGCTGCGCGATATGGCTCATTCTGGCGTCGAACGTATTCGTATCGATTCAAGAGAAACCTATCAGAGTGCGTTGGAGTTTGCGCAGGTGCTGGTGCCGGAAATTGTCGATAAGATCGAGTATTACCCTGGTGAGCGTCCGCTGTTTGACATGTTTAATGTCGAAGAAGAGATGCAAAAGGCCTTGGGACGCAAAGTGGAACTTAAGTCCGGTGGCTATCTGATTTTTGATCAGACTGAGGCCATGACCACGGTGGATATTAATACTGGTGGATTCGTGGGTCACCGTAATCTGGAAGAAACCATCTTTAAAACCAACCTTGAGGCGGCAACGGCGATAGGGCGCCAACTCAGATTGCGTAATCTGGGGGGGATTATCATTATCGATTTTATCGATATGATCGACCCGGATCACCAGCGCCAGGTGCAACGAACACTTGATCGTGTGTTGGAAAAAGATCATGCTAAATGCAAAGTGACAGGGGTTTCAGAGCTGGGTCTGATCGAGATGACGCGTAAGCGCACTCGGGAAAGTCTGGAACACGTACTTTGTGAATCCTGTCCGGTCTGCCAAGGGCGGGGGAGTGTTAAAACACCTGAAACGGTTTCCTACGAAATTTTCAGGGAAATATTGCGGCAACACCGTGCTTACGATACGGAAAGCTATCTGCTGCTGGCTGCCACCAGTGTGGTTAATTATCTTATGGACGAGGCGTCGGATCATGTGGCTGAACTTGAAGCTTTTATCGGTAAAACTATCCGCTTCCAGTCAGAAACGCAGTATTCACCTGAGCAATTCGATGTCGTATTGCGCTGAGATCGCACTATGATTCGTCGGTTGGCAAAACTCTACAAAATCCTGCTGGTATTGGCGCTGATTCCGGCGCTGGTGCTTTTGGGCTTGCGCTTTGGTCTGCCTCATCTATCACGTTATTCTGATCAAATAGCCGCTCATCTCAGCTCGAGTCTTGGTGTTACTATTCGCTTTGGTGAATTTCATGCTTCACTTTCTAACCAGCATCTGCAGCTGCGTATAGAAGACTTGACTGTACTGTCTTCATCACCGAATGCTCCGACTGTCTCTTTACAAGCTGAACATTTGGAAATGACGCTGGATGTGGTACAGAGCTTGATACAGTTTATGCCGGTATTTAGCGTGGCCGAACTTCGGGATGCAGACTTGCTTTGGCAGGAGTATGAGGGGCGTTGGCTGCCATCGGCGGCAGAAGAGATAAACGATGGGGAGGGTAACGCTGGCAGTGGAAAATTTCTGGCTTTTTTGCAACATCAACCCTCAGTGGTGTTAAGTAATCTGCATGTTGGGTTACAGCCGCAAAACGGTGAAATACAGCTGATATCGCCGATAAACGCCATGTTTGAAGCTGCGCAAGGTGAGTATCAGATCAGTGGATCAGCGCGTATGCCGCGTATTGGCGAGGATGCCTATGCTGTATTCGCCCTTCAGGCCAGTGAATTTGACCCGGCTGATCCGCTCGGTGGCGATTATCGTTTCTTTTTGCAGAGTGATGCCTTGGGACCCGAGTTGTTGAATCTGGGCGTTTTACCCGTGGCAATGGATGATCTGGACCTGTCGGCACACCTTTGGGGCAGTTGGTCTGACCACCAACTGAAAGAGCTTCAAGGAGATTTTTCAGTTACGCCTCTGTCGATCTCCGGCCCGCAGTGGCCTGAAATTGATAATCTGAAAGGCCGCTTTGTATTACTGCCGCTGGCTGATGATAGTTACCAATTACAGTTCAGAGCCTTGCAGGCCAGTGTGCAGGGAGTGCCGCTGGTGTTGCCAGAGCTGATTTCCGAGTTTCGCTTGGTAGCGGACCAAGGTATTGAGCCATTACATTTTACCCTTGATTCACTTGACCTTGCTGCGCTGCATTACTGGGTGGAGATGCTGGAGGTGTTGCCGGATGCGGCAGAGCAAGTATTGGATCGCCTGGCCCCAGAAGGGCAGGTCAGTAAGTTAGTGGTGGGTTGGGAAAATCCACAAGACTGGTTGAGTTTTGTATTGACAGCCCGCCTGGATGATGTGGCTGTATCGGCCTGGCAGGATGCCCCTGAAGCATCGGGCATTAACGGTCAGTTGCATGCGAGTTTGACCACCGGGCAAATTGAGCTGGAAAGTGCGGCATTTACACTGAATTTCCCACAGCTTTTTGGTTCGGGATGGAATTACTCTGAAGCCAGTGGGTTGGTGAGTTGGCAGGTCACTGGCGAGGCGCTACGCCTGAATAGCGGACTGCTGAGCTTGCGCAATGACGCGATTAGTGCGAACGGACGTTTTGGTTTGTATCGTCCGTTTGATTCCGAGGAGCAGATTGAATTCAGTCTGTTGATCGGTATTACTGATGCAGATGCGCTGCAAACAGAGTTTTACACACCACCGAGAGAGCTTGGAGAAACCCTGTATGACTGGCTTAAAGAGGCTATTCGTGCCGGACAGGTCAACCAGGCGGGTTTGTTGATACATGCAGGCTTACGTCCAGATTCGCAACATTTACCGGTGAGTGTGCAGTTGTTTCTGGATGCCGATCAGGCCGAATTTTCCTTCCATCCCGATTGGCCTGTCGTACGGGATGGGCGAATATTTTTACATCTGCGCAACACAGAGTTGCGAATTGATATTGCAGAAGGGAATATTCTCAACTCACGTATCAATAGTGGCTGGATCTATCTACCACCACAAAGTCAGCAGTTGCATGTGGCATCGCTGTTAGAGGGTGATGCGTCTGATTTTAGTGCACTACTGACTGAGTCGGCGTTGGGGGGCTATCTAGGGTCAGCTTTTGATGACTTACAATTTAGCGGCGAGACCACTACACGTTTGCATCTCCAGGTTCCGGTGGATGACCCCGACAAAATAGATGTTAAAGTCCAGACGGCACTTAAGCAAAGTAGCCTGCGCCTACTGGAAAGAGATATATATTTCAGCGGCATCAATGGGCAGCTTAGCTATACCACACGGCAAGGGCTGACATCGGACAGTTTACAGGGGCAGTTGTTTGGGGAAGCGGTCAATGCCCAGATAACTACCGAAGGTACTGACACGCAAGTTCATCTGCAAGGGGCTGTATCCAGTGTGAATTTGGACCACCTCGCTGGTATAACACTATCCGACAGGCTTACTGGCAAAAGTCAGGCGCAGGTGGATATGACCTTTTGTGCTGAGTCGTCACGCTGCCCACGTATGGAGATACGTTCAGACCTGGTAGGAACAGCGGTTGATCTACCCTTGGTATTGGCAAAACCGGCTGAGGAGAGCCGCTCGCTGTATCTGGACATCTATCCTGAAAATTCACGTTTATCTTTTCACTATGATCAACTGCTGCAAGGTGTTATGGACTTGTCAGCTGAGCTGCGTGGACAGGTGTTGCTGGGCCAGGGGGTTCCGGTACTGCCGCAAACCGCCAGGCTTGAAGTATCTGGTGAGTTGGCTGGACTAAGCGCCCAAGGCTATATTCAACCCCCAGCATTGGTCTCTGAAGGCGAATGGATCGCTCGATTTGATTATCTGCATCTGCCCAGTGCAGATGCAGAGTCTGAATCTTCTGTGCCGTTGCTGCAATCGGGTAGTGATCAAATGCTCTCGGTAGATACCTCAGAGCTTCCCAGGCTTGATCTGCAAATTGATGACTTGCGTTTGGGTCAGCGGGCTTTGGGGCGCTGGCAATTGCGTATGCAACCACAAGCACAGCAGGTAACTTTTGAAGACATACAGGGTGAGCTGCTTGATTTCTCTGTGAGTGGCAGAGCCCATTGGCAAGCTGGGGCACATCCGGCCACAGACCTGACATTAAACCTGTCAGGCGCTGATTTGGCTGATGTGCTTGAGCTTTGGGGGCAGGGAAGGCCTCTGGAGACAACTCGGTTAGTATCTTCAGCACAATTGACCTGGCCAGGTGCTCCCTGGCAATTCAGTGTGGCTGAACTGGATGGTTTTTTCAGCTTTCAGGCTGAAGAGGGGCGTATTATTGAATCCGGTAGTGGGGCTAATTTACTACGCGTATTTGGGCTGCTTAACTTAAACACCCTGTCGAGACGTCTGCGGTTGGACTTCAGTGATTTGCTGCAACGCGGATTGGTGTTTGATGAGTTAAAGGCCAGCTATGATCTGAATCGGGGACTGGCGAGTACCCGTGAACCATTCATGCTCACTGGCCCATCGGCATCAATGGAAATTACCGGTAATGTCAATCTGAATACCCAACAGCTGAATAAGACCATTAAGGTGAGTGTGCCGCTGAGCAGCAATCTCACCCTCGGAGCGGTGCTGCTTGGAGCACCGCAGGTCGCTGGTGCGATATTCATTTTTGATAAAATTATGGGTGACCGAATCGAAAAAATGACCCGTATTGCCTATACATTAACGGGTCACTGGGATGATCCTCAGCTGAACCTGCTGAATGCCAACGAGGGCTGATGTCCTGGCTCAGTCTGACTCGGTGGTATCGCGCAGGAGTCGGAACAGCTTGCGGTATTGCACTGGTGGTTGCTGCTTTTCAATTTCCCGCCGGGTATTGCGGATCAACTGACGCAATAGCTGAATATCAGTCTGTGGATAGTCATTGATAAAAGCTTCCAGTGCTTCATTTCCGGCAGTACCTTCCAGTAGTAAGCGTTCACGCCATTGTTCAAGGCCATGAAATTTCTGGTTATGCGCCTGACTTGCGGTATCAAATTCATCCAGTGCCAGGCGGATGGCCTCCACGTCAGCATGTCGCATCAGTTTGCCAATAAACTGCATGTGGCGTTTCAATGCCCCGTTGGAGGTGATGCGTCGCGTTTCAGCTACAGCGGCACGGAGGACACTATCCATAGGAATTTTTTCCTGCTGGTCAGGGCGCAATTCGGTGATGCGCTTGCCCAGTTGCTTCAGGGCATCCATCTGTCGTTTCAGCTCGGAGCGGCTGACAATGGTATCCTCGTCATCGGCCTGAAAATTGTGTTGATCTGGTGGGTTCATAAGGGGGCTCTATTCCGGCTCATCAAAGCGGTTGTTAATCAGTGTGGTTATGGCTTCAAAAGCCTGTTGTTCATCCGTGCCTTCAATGCGAAGAATCAGCTCAGTGCCTTTGCTGGCGGCCAGCATCATTACCGCCATAATGCTTTTGCAGTCGACGCAACGGCCGCTTTTTTCAACTTGAATCTGGCTGGAAAAACCACTGGCCAGGGTGCTGAGTTTAGCCGCCGCTCGCGCATGTAAACCAAGTTTATTAATGATAGTGATGGGGGATTCAATCATGCTTTTCTCAATCAGGTCAGTTCGCGGTGACGGACATGGACACTGTCCATCGACAGGCTGAAATGGTTAGCAAGGTATTCTGCCAGATAGACCGAGCGATGTTGGCCACCGGTACAGCCGATACAGATTGTCAGGTAACTACGGTTATCCTGGCGAATACGTGGTAACCAGCGTTCCAGAAAGTGAGAGATATCCGCTATCATCTCATCCACATCGGTAGATTGCTGCAGAAACTCACGTACCTCTTTGTCCAGTCCGGTCAGTGGGCGCAATTCTGGTACCCAGTGAGGATTGGGTAGTGTGCGCACATCAAAGGTAAAGTCAGCGTCCAGTGGTACACCGTGTTTAAAGCCAAAAGACTCAAACAGCAGCGATAGCGATTGTTCTCGCCTGTTGGTAATTCGCAGTTTAATACGATCACGTAACTCATACAGCGTCAGCCGTGTAGTATCAATCCGCATGTCTGCCAGGGTGGCGATGGGTTCGAGTAAAACCCGTTCGTATTCGATCGCTTCATGTAATCCAGAATGCGTATCCGTGAGCGGATGCTTGCGTCGGGTTGCACTGAAACGTTTCAGCAGCGTCGATTCCGATGCGTCCAGGTAGATTACTTCACAACTCAGGTCATTGAACTGTTTGAGCTGTTCAAGTAACGCTGGAAAACGTTCCAGGTTGCTGGTCAGGTTTCGGGCGTCAATGCTGACAGCTATCCTGGAAGGATTTCCTGTGGCCTCGGTCATTTGCTTGATCAGCTCAGGTAATAGCATGGCTGGAAGATTGTCAATGCAATAAAAACCAGCATCTTCAAGTGCTTGCAGCGCCGTAGTTTTACCTGAACCGGATCGACCACTCAAAATGACCAGCTTCACAGCTTAGCTTCCTTGCCCGGCAGCGTTCATAAAACGACTGAACAGCGTGACGGCATCAGTAGCACCTCGCAGTGCTTCACGTATCTCTGACTGACTGAAGAGCTCGGCTAGACCAGCGAGTGTTTGTAAATGCTCTGTAGCCGCATCTTCAGGGACCAATAGGCAGCAGAGAAGGTCGACAGGACGGTTGTCTATCGCATCAAAATCAATAGGTTCTTTCAAGGTGATTAAAAGTGCGAGAGCTCTATTACAGCCAGCCAGACGACAGTGTGGGATCGCCACACCGTCGCCGATGCCTGTACTGCCGAGGCGTTCACGATTGAGCAGGGCGCTGAAGACATCTTCAGCTTCCAGTTCATCTATTTCGGCAGCCAGTGTTTCACTGGCAATTTCTAAAACACGTTTTTTACTGACGGCATCGATATGACAGAGTGTCAGGGATTCAGTCAGTAGTTCGGATATAGGCATGTGATAGTCAATAGTTAGTGGTTATTTATGAGATTTCATTTTTTCCTTGTGCTTAATGACCTGACGATCCAATTTGTCGATCATGGCATCTATTGCAGCATACATGTCATCCTGTTCGGCTTGTGCAAATATTTCACCTCCAGCTACATGTAAGTCAGCTTCAGCTTTCTGGCGCTGCTTCTCAACACTCAGGGTCACCTGTACGTTGGTAATATTGTCGAAATGACGCTCAAGACGCACGAATTTACTGCGAACGTACTCATTTAATGCATCTGTCAGTTCTACGTGATGACCGGTTATATTGATCTGCATGGTATCTCTCCTTAGTGCCGGTACGATGAGGTCGTACTCTATAGTTAATTAAAGCAGACGCTTGCGCTCATTAGAAGGCGGAATGCTTAACGCCTCACGATATTTTGCGACGGTACGTCTTGCTACGTTGATTCCCTGCTCTTTCAGCAGTTGTGCGATCTTGTTATCGCTGAGGGGTTTGGCTGTATTTTCAGCAGAAATCAACTTTTTGATCAGCGCTCGAATCGCTGTGGATGAAGCACCTTCTCCATCGGCCGTATTAACCTGACTGGAAAAGAAATATTTAAGCTCAAAAATACCTCTGGGGGTATGAATGAATTTTTGTGTGGTAACACGGGAAATGGTGGATTCATGCATGGATACCGCTTCAGCGATATCATGCAACACCATGGGTTTCATGGCTTCATCACCTGTGTCGAGAAAGTCGCGCTGTCGCTCGACAATCTCGGTTGCCACCTTTAGTAGCGTGTCATTGCGGCTCAGCAAACTTTTCAAAAACCAGCGCGCTTCCTGCAGGTGATTTTTCAAGTAGGTATTGTCGGCACTGCTGTCAGCACGTCGGATCAAATCCGCATACTGTGAATTGATCCGCAGTTTAGGAGCGATATCTGGATTAAGGGATACGATCCACTCATCCTGGATTTTACGCACCATGACATCGGGTATGACATATTCAGATTGAGTGGAGCTGATCAATGCGCCGGGTTTGGGGTTTAACGAGCGGATCAGGTTGATGACATTATCCAGTTCAACGTCATTCAGACGCATTTTGCGCATCAGTGTTTTGTAATCATGGCTGCCTAGCAGGGGTAAAAATTCCCGGCAAAGGCGAATTGCTTGCTCACGCCATTCGATCGTTTCTGGCAGTTGCCTGATCTGTATACACAGGCATTCACTCAGATCTCGGGCGGCTACCCCCGGTGGATCAAATTGCTGAACCCGGTGGAGTACCGCCAGAATTTCATCTTCATCGGCTTCCATGAACAGTTCCGGCTGTTGTGCCTGGAACTGTTCCAGTAGCTCGGCAAGGTCGCTACGCAGGTAGCCATCCGCATCCGTGGCGTCGATAATGGCCTCTGCCACCATATAGTCCTGTTCACTCATGGGGGTCAGGTTCAACTGCCAGATCAGATGATCCTGGAGGGTGTCTTCTCGGGTATCATTGTCTTGATTAGGCCAGTCGCCTTCGGCAGCAGAGCCTGAGCCTGGGCCTTGGCTTTGGAAGGTGTCTTCCCAGTTGCTGTCAGTGGGCAAGTCATCGGGAATGGATTCATTCCAGTCAGTATCTGCCCCAGTGTCTTCGTTTGAATTGTCTGACGTTTCGCTATTGCTGTTTAGTGCAGCGGTTTCTTTATCTTCATAGGTTTGATCCACGAGCGCTTCGGTCGTGTCAGATTCATCATCACTGACTTCCAGCAACGGGTTGCTGTCCAGCGCCTGCTGGATCTCCTGTTGTAGATCCAGTGTTGACAGCTGCAGCAGGCGGATGGCTTGTTGCAGCTGTGGCGTCATCGTGAGATGTTGGCCAATCTTGAGATGTAACGCTTGCTTCATATGCCGTTAAGATCACTTATTCAGAGGCAGGGATGGTGACTAAAGCCGGAACTGGTCGCCGAGATAGGCGCTGCGAACCTGCTTGTTGCCCATTATGTCAGATGGACTGCCATCTGCAAGGATGGCGCCTTCACTGACGATGTAGGCACGTTCACAAATGTCGAGGGTCTCGCGCACATTGTGATCAGTTATCAGTATACCTATATTACGTTCCTGAAGATGCCGTATGGTCTGTTTAATATCATTTACTGATATCGGATCAACACCCGCAAAGGGTTCATCCAGCAGAATGAAGCGTGGTTCCGTGGCCAATGCACGGGCTATCTCCACGCGCCGACGCTCCCCCCCAGACAGTGCCATACCTGGGCTGTTGCGTAGATGGGTAATATGGAATTCCTGTAGCAGCTCTTCCAGTAACTGGGTGCGGTCTGATTTGGATAACTCCTTACGGGTTTCCAGAATGGCCATCAGATTGTCGCTGACACTCAGCTTTCTGAACACCGAAGCTTCCTGTGGCAGATAGCCGATGCCTTTTTTGGCGCGGCTGTGCATAGGCAATTGGGTGATATCCTGCTGTGCAAGACGAATATTGCCCTTGTCGGCATTTACCAGTCCCACGATCATATAGAAGCAGGTCGTTTTACCCGCACCATTTGGACCCAGCAGACCCACAATTTCGCCCTGGCTGATTTTCAGGGAAACGTCGCGAACAACATCACGTCCTTTATAGGACTTGGCCAGATGCAGGGCTTCCAGAGTGGTGGTCATGGCTACTGGTTGCCTTTCGGTTGAATGATCATTTGCACGCGCTGGCCATCCTGAGACTCGCTTCTGAATGCATCCACGACAGATTTATCCATGTCATAGACGATGCGATCTCCGGTGAACTCGTCGGCGTCCTGCATAACGCGAGCGTTTTCAGTAATGGTTACCGTCTGAGTGGGTACCTGGTAATCCATACGTAATCCATAGGCCTTGGTTGTAGGCTGGTTGGCACTGGCTTGCTGATGAAACTCAGCAGGGGAGCCAGTCGATAAAATTCTGGAAATACTACCGGCATTATCACGGTGCATTTCGACACGTGAACCCAGCATCAGCATGGTGCCCTGACGTATTTCAACTGATCCGGTATACACAGCGACGCCAGTGAGTTCGTTCATGCTGGCGTGATCGGCTGAGACATAGATTGGCTGCTCCTGGTCTTCAGGCAGGGCGTAAGCAGTCTGACTCAGTATCAGTAGTGCTGTGATCAGGCACAGCATTAACATTTTAGTATGTCGCATAATATCCTCTTACGTCAGACAGCAGGTCTATACGGTGTTCTTTTAGCCACGCCTGCATGCCGATAGCATCGGTACGGTTGGTTCCCTGTTGAATCTGAACGGGAGCATCGGTTTCGGCATAATCATCCGGTGGCAGTAATGTCATGACTGATGTCGTCAGTACCCAAGGTGTTTCTGCAGCCGAATTATCAATAACCCTGACGTTTCCTGCAAGTTCAATCTTGCTTTCATCGTCTGGCATGCTGCCGAGGTCGGACGAAATCTGTGTATCGCCACGTCCATCGCGAGGCAGTGTAATCAATGGGCTGTTCAGTGTGATCAGCTCCGGTGCCGGGAAATGCTGCAAATGGGGTGACTGGACGATGCGTGAGAGTTGTCCGTTTTCATCGAATACACTGATGTACGCATCGCGGATAAAAAAGTCCACTCGATCTGGATTATCCGGGTCACCTGAAACGGTTTCACCAGGACTGCCAAAAATGCCCCAGTACACCAGCGCGGCCAGTAGTATTGCCAGACCGGTTATCAGTTTCAGGCGGGCGGCACTAAACATCAGCGAAATTCCTCAATCAGACCGGTCAGTTTACCCTGAGCTGATAACAGTACTTCGCAGAATTCCCGTGCCGCTCCATGACCGCCTTGGCGGGAGGTACACCAATCGGCTTCCTGGCAGACTACCGGATGACCATTGGGAACAGAGACACCAAAAGCGACCGTAATGATGGCCGCCAGGTCCGGCAGATCATCGCCAATATAGGCGGTAGTGGTTGCGCTGTCTCCACTTTCTAACCAGATTTCTTCCAGAGCTGTCAGCTTGTCTTCACGCCCCTGTATCAGCCAGTCAACGCCGAGTGCTTTGGCGCGCATGCTCACTTGTGATGAGCTGCGTCCGGTGATAATGGCTGTCTTGATGCCGGCTTTCTGCAGCAGCTTTATCCCCAGGCCGTCCAGCGTATTGAAGGCTTTTACTTCCTGACCATCGGGTAAAAAATACAGCGAACCATCGGTTAATATACCATCCACATCAAACACGGCCAGACGAATGGATTGCAAGCGTTGCTTCAGTACATCGGACAAGGTTTCTGTCATGGTCAGATTACTCCGGCTTTAAGCAGGTCATGCATGTTCAGCGCACCGGCGAGCTGGCCTTGCTCATCAGTAATCAGCAGCGCATTGATTTTACGTTCCTGCATGACTTTTAGTGCTTCTGCTGCCAAGGATCCTGTTTTCAGTGTAGTGCCGCCGCGGGTCATGACCTCTTCAATCGAGGTATTTTTAAGATCGATTTCCTGATCCAGGGTGCGGCGCAAGTCGCCATCGGTAAAAATACCCAGCAGCTCGCCGGTGGCGTTGGTTACCGCTGTCATACCCAGGCGTTTCTGAGTTACTTCCAGCAGTGCTTCTCGGATCGAGGTGTTGACCGTGACCTGAGGAATGTTCTCACCCGCATGCATAATATCATCTACACGCAATAGCAGTTGTCGACCCAGGCTGCCACCGGGATGGGAAAAGGCGAAGTCTTCGGGGCTAAAGCCGCGTGCTTCCAAGAGTGCGATTGCCAGGGCATCGCCCATCACCAGTTGTGCGGTGGTGCTTGAGGTTGGTGCAAGGTTATGCGGACAGGCTTCACGCTCTACCGGCAGGTGCAAATTGACGTCAGCAAAGCGTGAGAGCGTAGAATCAGGGTTTGAGGTCATGCTGATCAGTGGGGCACCCATGCGCTTAATTAGCGGCAATATGGTCACGACTTCAGTAGTCTCACCGGAGTTGGAAAGTGCCAGAACAACATCCTTGCCGGTGAACATGCCTAAATCGCCATGACTGGCTTCTCCCGGGTGAACAAAAAAAGCCGGGGTGCCGGTACTGGCCAGAGTGGCTGCAATTTTATTGCCGATATGCCCGGACTTACCCATACCGGTGACAATGACACGTCCTTCACAGCTGAGTAACAGCTCACAGGCTTTGCTAAAATTGTCATTCAGCTGGGCCAGCAAAGCGCTGATGGTGGCGTGTTCTATTTCAATGGTTCTTGTACCGGCGGCGATAAAGTTAAATGTGCTCATTCGGATCGGGATCAGCCATCTGTTGAAAAGTATATAAGTTACGACAAGTTTAACGCAGATTTGCCTGAGATCGTAACTCAATTTGTTACAGGGGTGTAACTTGGATAACAGGTGCGTTTAAACTTGTCCTCTGTAATGGTATATTTACCGGTCTTGTCTGTTGTAACAGGGTGTGGGGATGGACGTTGAAAAAGACTCAACGAAGGATATGAAACAATCTGCAGATAACATCATTGTTGAAATACGTAATATGAGCTTTTCACGCGGCTCAAAGCGTATTTTTGATGATGTCAGTATCAAGATACCGCGCGGTAAGGTGACAGCAATCATGGGGCCCTCTGGCACAGGGAAAACCACGTTATTAAAATTGATTGGTGGCCAGTTGTTACCGGATTCAGGCCAGATTTTGCTGGATAATCAAAATATACCTACGCTGGGTCGTCGGGATCTTTTCATCGTTCGCGAGCGGATGGGGATGCTATTTCAGAGTGGGGCGTTGTTCACGGATATGACGGTATTTGATAATATCGCTTTTCCTATCCGGGTGCACACCCAGCTACCTGAAGAAATGATTCGCGATATAGTGCTGATGAAGCTGCAGGCTGTTGGGCTACGTGGAGCCGTAGGGTTAATGCCCAGCGAGCTTTCCGGCGGTATGGCACGCCGCGTAGCGTTAGCGCGTGCTATTGCATTGGATCCGGATATTGTCATGTATGATGAGCCTTTTACCGGCCAGGATCCGATTGCAATGGGGGTGTTGGTCAATCTGATCAAGCGTCTGAATGAAGCGCTTGGGCACAGTTCGATCATTGTTTCGCATGATATTCAGGAAACCCTTTCAATTGCGGATTATATTTACGTACTTTCAGATGGCAAAGTCATTGCCGAAGGTACGCCGGATCAGCTTAAGGATCAGGACTCAGAACAGGTGCGTCAGTTTGTTGAAGGTTTACCTGATGGACCGGTGCCGTTTCACTATCCGGCACCCGATTTGACTGAGCAATTGATGGCCGGAGGAGTCTTCAGGTGATACTAGACCCTATTCAAAGGTTGGGCCATAAGACGCTATCCAAATGTGCCGCATTGGGGCGCTCAGGTCAGATACTGTTTCACTCGGTGGTGGCAACGCCCGCGCCGGTGATGATGTTTCCCTTGCTGATTAAACAGATTTATTTTATCGGTGTTTTGTCACTGGTGATCATTGCTGTATCGGGTATTTTTATCGGTATGGTGCTGGGGCTGCAGGGCTATACGATCCTGGTGGATTATGGCTCTGAACAGGCGGTCGGTCAGATGGTGGCGCTGAGCTTGCTGCGAGAGTTGGCCCCGGTGGTGACAGCCTTATTGTTTGCCGGACGTGCCGGTTCCGCGCTTACCGCTGAAATTGGCTTGATGAAAGCCACTGAACAGTTGGCCAGTCTGGAAATGATCGGTGTGGATCCTTACCGGCGGATTATTGCTCCGCGCCTCTATGCAGGTTTTATCTGTATGCCACTGCTGTCGATGATCTTTGCCGTTGTGGGAATCTGGGGAGCGTCTCTGGTTGCCGTTGACTGGTTGGGAATTTACAGTGGTGCTTTCTGGGCGAATATGCAGCAGTCCGTTGATTTTCAGGGTGATGTGTTGAATGGCCTGATAAAAGCGGTGGTGTTTGGATTTGTTGTTACCTGGATCGCTGTGTATCAGGGATATGACTGTATTCCGACTTCGGAAGGGATCAGTCAGGCCACAACACGTACGGTGGTCTATGCATCACTTGCTGTTTTGGGCTTGGACTTTGTGCTTACCGCTTTGATGTTTGGAGACTTGTAAAATGCGTATCCGTACCGTTGAAATCAGCGTAGGTCTGTTTATGCTGATTGGCCTGCTGGCCTTGCTCGTGCTGGCATTAAATGTCAGTGGTTTGAATCTTACCCCAAAACAGGGCGGTTATAAGCTCTATGCCAGTTTTGAAAACATCGGTGGTCTGACGCCTCGTGCAAAAGTGTCCATGTCCGGTGTGCAAATTGGTGAAGTTAAAAATATTCGTCTGGATCCGCAGATGCTGATGGCTGAAGTGGAAATGGAAATTTTTGCCGATGTTGATTACATCAGTGCTGACAGCTCCGCAATGATTTTGACATCTGGCCTGTTGGGCCAGCAATATGTTGGCATCGTGCCTGGCGGTGACATGGATGTGTTAGCCGAAGGCGATTTTATTTTCAATACCCAATCGGCTCTTGTGTTAGAGGATTTGGTGGGTAAATTTCTTATGAATCAGGTTAGTGAGTAAACACCATGAAGAAGTTGTATGCGGCAAATCTGGTTTTTTTGTTTTCAATTCTGTTCACATTGAAAGCCTTTGCGGTTGATGAGGAATGGGAAGCTGCAAAGCTGGTGGTTGAAAATACAACCGAGAAAGTGGTTGAGCTGATGAATGACACCTCGCTGTTCCGAGAGGAAAACAGGGGGCGTTTACAGTCTGAAGTTGAGCAGATAGTCACTCCTGTAATCGATTTTTATGGTTTTGGCCGTGGTGTTATGGGGCGTTTTGCTCGTGGTGCAACTGAAGATCAGTTGGAGCGTTTTGCGGGTGTGCTCAAAACAACCTTGATCAGAACTTACTCTATGGCTGTGAGTGAGTTTTCCATTCGTGAATACTCCATTACGCCACCACGTGCTCCCAGCCCGCAGCCAAATATGCAGGTGGTTAATGTTCAGTTGACATCAACCGCTGGAAAAACCTACAACATCCTCTATTACATGCGTAACATTGACGGTAACTGGATGCTGGTAAACGTTGCTGTTGAAGGGATTAATCTACGCCTGACCTTTCAAAACCAGTTTGCTGACATGTATCAGAGTTCCCGTGATATCTCGGCTGTGATTGATAGCTGGGAAGAGCGAGTTGCTAGTACGATTGTTGAGGTGATGGAAGATGTCGAAGGCTGAGGCTATCGCTGGTCAGGTTATCAGTGTAGAGGGTGACTTGCTGTTTTCTACGGTGGTAGAGAAGCGCACCGCTTTGCTGAATCAGCTCAAGCAAGTGCAAGGGCCTTGCCAGCTGGATTTTTCAGCTGTAGGTCGGGTAGATAGCTCGGCTTTATCGCTGTGGTTTTGTTGTGAGCGCCTGGCATTGGCCAGAGGCTTTGAATTGACGGCCATTAATACCCCGGAAGATTTGCTTTCCATTGCCCGCTTGGTGGGTGTTGAAGAAAACCTGCATTGATTGACCTTGCGGGTCTTAAAGGCAATGTCGCCTTTAAGACCCGTTTTGCGTTATTATCGGCCCCCTGTCAAAAAAAGTTCTCGGAGTTCATATGCAAGCTGAAGACGTAAAACAGGTAATTGAAAGTCAGCTGGTAGATAGCCAGGTAATGACCGCGGGTGAAGGGTGTAATTTTGAAATTACCGTTATCAGTAATCAGTTTGCGGATTTGAGTCCGGTGAAAAAGCAGCAGTTGGTTTATGCCTGCTTGAACAAGCAGATTGCCAGTGGTGACATTCATGCTGTAACGATCAAAACCTACACTCCTGAGCAATGGGCTGCCCTGAATTAATCACGCCCTAATACGGACAGATAAATGGATAAGTTTCTGATACAAGGTGGTGCGTGCCTCAATGGTGAGGTGCGTATCTCTGGTGCAAAAAATGCGGCCCTGCCAATTCTGGCCGCTACCCTGCTGGCGAGTGAGCCAGTTACCCTGACTAACCTGCCGCATCTGCATGATATTAACACCATGCTTGAGTTGATACGTCGGCTGGGTGTCAGTGTCACGCTGAATGAGTCGCAGTCTGCTGAGATAGATGCGAGCCAGATTAATTCGGTGGTGGCACCCTATGATCTGGTGAAAACCATGCGTGCTTCGATTCTGGTTCTGGGACCGCTGTTGGCACGTTTTGGCAAGGCGGAGGTATCCCTGCCAGGTGGTTGTGCTATAGGTAGTCGACCTGTGGATCTGCATTTGCGCGGGCTGGAAGCCATGGGTGCTCATATCGAAGTGGAGCAGGGCTATATCCGTGCCACCTGTGATGGCCGCTTAAAAGGTGGCAAGGTGTTTTTTGATACGGTAACCGTTACCGGAACAGAAAATATCATGATGGCGGCCGCGCTGGCTGATGGCGAGACACTGATTGAAAACGCCGCGCGTGAGCCGGAGATCGTAGACCTGGCCAACTGCCTGAATGCGATGGGAGCTGATATCCGTGGTGCCGGTACCGATATGATTAGCGTACACGGTGTTGAAGCCCTGAAAGGCTGTCGTTATGCGGTGATGGCGGATCGTATTGAAACGGGTACTTTTTTAGTAGCTGCTGCTGCCACAGGTGGCAAGGTGCGTACCTGCAATACCCGTCCGGACACACTGGATTCGGTATTGAAAAAACTGCAGGAAGCGGGTGCCGATATTACTACCGGTGAAGACTGGATCGAATTGGATATGCATGGTCGTCGTCCGAAAGCTGTCAATCTGACTACCGCCCCTTACCCGGCGTTCCCTACTGATATGCAGGCACAGTTTGCCGCCATGAATGCTGTAGCAATTGGCGTGGGTATCGTTCGCGAAACCATTTTTGAAAACCGCTTTATGCATATGCAGGAGATGCTGCGTATGGGAGCTGATATCACCATTGATGGTAATACCGCCATTATTGAAGGCGTTAACAAGCTTAAAGGCGCACCGGTCATGGCGACGGATTTGCGCGCGTCGGCCAGCCTGGTCATCGCGGCACTGGTTGCTGAAGGCGAAACCCTGATAGATCGTATTTACCATATCGATCGGGGTTATGAGTCTATAGAAGAAAAATTCCAGGGTTTGGGTGCCACCATCCGACGCGTAAAAAGTTAAGAGAGAATCCCTATGACACAGCAGCTGACCATCGCACTTTCCAAAGGACGCATCCTGACGGAAACACTTCCCTTGCTGGCGGCAGCCGATATACATCCGGCCGAAGATATTTTTAGTAGCCGTAAACTGATATTTGATACCAATCATGCCAATATCAAGCTACTGGTGATTCGTGCCACCGATGTGCCTACCTATGTTGAATATGGTGGTGCCGATATGGGTGTGGCGGGTAAGGATGTGTTGATGGAGCATGGTGGCCAGGGGCTGTATGAACCCTTGGATCTGGAAATTTCTCGTTGTCGTTTGATGATCGCGGGCATGAAGGGCGCCCCTGTTGTCGAAGGCCGCCTGCGGGTAGCGAGTAAATTTGTCAATATTACCCGTGATTATTATGCCCGTAAGGGTACTCAAGTGGATATCATCAAGCTCTACGGCGCCATGGAGCTTGCGCCTATCATGGGTCTGGCTGACCGTATTGTCGATATCGTCGATACGGGTAACACCTTGAGAGCTAACGGTCTGGAACCCATGGAACACATAGCGGATATCAGTTCGCGTCTGGTAGTGGGGCAGCCCTCGATGAAAATGAAATATGAGCTGATTCAACCGATTATTGAGCAAATGCAAGCTGCTGTAGCAGCTAAACGTGAGGTTTGATATGTCTGTAGAGATCACACGTCTAAAAGCCGGTCAGGCCGACTTTGATAGCCAGTTGAATGCCATGCTGGCTTGGGAAAGTGTTTCGGATAAACAGGTCAATCAGATCGTTGATGATGTGATTGAGCAGGTTCGTGCTCGTGGTGATGCGGCTTTGATTGAGTACACTAACCGCTTCGACCGCATGCAGGCGACACAGATGTCTGAGCTTGAGGTAAGCCAGGCACGGTTGCTTCAGGCACTGGAAAATCTGCCGTTGGAGCAGCGCACTGCGCTGGAAGCGGCGGCTCAGCGTATCAGTACCTATCATGCGCGTCAGAAAAGTGAATCCTGGCGCTATACTGAAGCAGACGGCACGGTACTGGGCCAACAGGTTACCCCAATGGATCGCGTGGGTATCTATGTCCCGGGTGGTAAAGCCGCCTATCCGTCATCAGTGTTGATGAACGCCTTGCCGGCCAAAGTGGCGGGTGTGCAAGAGATTATCATGGTCGTGCCGACCCCTGATGGCGTGGTTAACGAGCTGGTTTTGGCGGCGGCTGCTTTGGCCGGTGTTGACCGAGTGTTCACCCTGGGTGGTGCACAGGCGGTAGCGGCTCTGGCCTATGGCACAGAAACCGTCTCACGGGTCGATAAAATCGTCGGGCCGGGTAATATTTTCGTGGCGACAGCCAAGCGTGCCGTATTTGGAGCCGTGGGCATCGACATGATTGCCGGCCCTTCCGAAATTTTGGTGATCTGTGATGGCCAGACAGATCCGGACTGGATTGCCATGGATCTTTTCTCCCAGGCTGAACATGATGAAGACGCCCAGTCCATCTTGATCTGTCCTGATGCTGAGTACCTGGATCAGGTGGTTGCGAGTATTGAAAAGCTCTTACCCACTATGGAACGTAGTGACATTATCAGTGTGTCACTGAAAAACCGTGCGATGCTGATTGAAGTGGCTGATATGGATGAGGCGGCAATGTTGAGTAATCGCATAGCTCCAGAACATCTAGAGCTGTCAGTGGCTGATCCGGAAGCACTATTGCCGAAGATACGCCATGCCGGTGCTATCTTTATGGGGCGCTACACAGCTGAATCTCTAGGAGATTACTGTGCAGGTCCTAACCATGTGTTGCCCACCTCAGGTACGGCGCGTTTTTCATCGCCACTGGGTGTCTACGATTTCCAGAAACGCTCTTCTGTGATTATGTTTTCGGCGGAAGGTGCTTCTGAAATGGGTAAAGTGGCTTCTGTGCTGGCGCGGGGCGAAAGCCTGACCGCGCATGCACGCTCAGCTGAGTACCGTATTATCAAGGATAACTGATTTTCTGGGCAGGTCTGCTCAGTTCGAGCGGACCTGCTCAGATAATTGAGCAATCAAAGACAAGCGACGCTCGTTTCTGAGTAGCTCCAGGCGGATATTTTCGCCAGGCTTGGTGCGCGCAATTTGCAGCATCAGGCTGCGTGCCTGGACAATGGGTTCGCCGTTAATCGCTGTGAGTATATCACCGGGTTGCAGTCCAGCCTGATGAGCCGGCCCGTTACGCACTACACCGGATACGATCACGCCATTCCCTGATCCAAAGTTAAACGACTCAGCCAGCCTGGGTGTGATTTCCTGTACCTCAATACCCAGCCAGCCACGAATCACACGCCCGTGTTCGATCAAATCCTGCATGACCTGACGCGCGGTGAGTGCCGGAATGGCAAAGCCAATACCGTGAGAACCGCCCGATTGAGAAAAAATGGCAGTATTAATGCCAACCATGTGGCCGTTCGGGTCAATCAGCGCTCCACCGGAGTTGCCGGGGTTGATGGCCGCATCAGTCTGAATGAAGTTCTCATAGGTGCTCAGACCGATACTGTTACGTCCGGTGGCGCTGACAATGCCTTGTGTGACTGTTTGTCCGACCCCAAAAGGATTGCCAATCGCCAATACAACATCGCCGACACGCAACATGTCGGAGGTGTTCATAACAATGCTCGGTAGCTCAGTGAGATTGATCTTGAGTAGCGCTAAATCGGTTTCCGGATCGCTGCCAATCACGTTGGCGAGTGACTCCCGTCCATCCTGGAGAGATACCACAATGCTATCGGCACCACTGATAACGTGGTTGTTGGTAACCACATAACCGTTTGGGCTGAGAATAACACCGGAACCCAGGCTGGATTGAATACGCTCCTGCTGGGGCAGGCGATCAATATTAAAAAACTGCTGGAATAAGGGGTCATTGAGCAGCGGGTTGGCCGGTTCTCTGACGACAGTCTGGGTGTAAATGTTCACTACGGCCGGTGAAGCCTTATCCACAGCGTCAGCATAGGATAGACGTGGATGTACAACGCCATCTGTTAGCGGCGATGCCAGAGTTTCCACCACTTCTACCGTGGCTGTAGGTGGATTGATACGATCAGAAAAGAACTGAATCAGTAGCAGAGCCAGTAGAATGCCGACGGTTACCGGCCAGGACAAGAGTTTAAATTTACGCATAAATCCATTTCGATTAAAGTTTGTTGATAGTATACGGTTTTGTACTGAAAAATGGGAATCAGCTAATGAATTACAATAGTGTCGACCTGAATGAACTGGTGGAATACTGTAACCAGACACTGCGATCCAATGAATTTAAGGACTATTGTCCTAATGGTTTGCAGATTCAGGGTCGTCCACAGGTGCAAAAAATTCTGACCGGCGTAACTGCCTGCCAGGCTTTACTGGATGAGGCTGTCGAGTGGCAGGCCGATCTGGTACTGGTACATCATGGTTATTTCTGGAAAGGAGAATCCTCCGTTCTTACTGGGATTAAGCATCGGCGTATCAAAACCTTGATGCTGAATGATATCAGCTTGCTGGCCTACCATCTGCCGCTTGACGCACATCCAACCCTGGGTAATAACGCCCGCTTAGGCTTGCGCCTGGGGCTGGAAACGGAAGACAGCATGGAGCCTGGTAATCCTCTGGGACTGGGTAATATTGGTCACGTTAATGAGCCTTGTTCATTGAAGTCTTTTGCTCGGCGTATTGAGCAGCATCTGGAACGTGAACCCCAGGTGATCGCTGGTGGAGAGCATAAGGTCAGTAAAGTAGCCTGGTGTACCGGTGCGGCGGAGCGTTATATCGATATGGCACTGGCTTTGGGTGCCGATACCTATATAAGTGGAGAAATTTCAGAACCGGTGGTGCATATTGCTCGCGAGGCAGGCATTCACTATATCGGTGCAGGGCATCACGCCACGGAACGCTACGGCGTTCAGGCATTAGGCGAGCATTTAGCCCGCCACTTTGGCCTTGAACACCGTTTTGTCGATATTGCTAATCCAGTTTAATTGCGCAGGATAGTTTCAGCCTTTCTGGCCCGGTTTTACCGGAGTGGTTTCGTCATCATTCAAACCTGGATCCGGGTAGGGAGGGGCCTTGGGGCTTTCTTCTTCGCCTTTTTTCAGTCCGTAACGGTCAGACAGGGTTCCTTCATCATTGGGTTTTTTGGGTGCCCAGTCTCTCGGAGCCTCGGGTGCGGCATCCATTGGTGTAGGGTTTTCAGCTTCTGTCGTGTTGGTTTCAGGCTCCGGCGTAGATGCTTCCTGCGAGGATGCCTCTAGGGTGTTATCAATACCGGTGGCTTCCAGTTTCGGTTGCAGAGATGACTGAAGTGACCGTCCAGGCTGTTGGTCGGGACAAAGATTCTGAGCGCCGGTAGCCAGGTGCTGGTGTACTTTACGATATTGATCAGTGAGTTCATTCACCAGTGAGGCGGTCTGCTCAAAGTGCGTGGTGACTTCCTGCTTGTAGCGGTCCATTTCAATTCTGGAGCCATTCAATTCTTCTTCGAGGCGTTTGCTCTTGACTTCATTACCACCGGATTTTCCCAGCAGGTAACCAATCAATACACCCACGGCAAGTGCAACCACAGCAATGATCCAGATAGTTTCCTGTTCCACGTGACTCTTCCTCTTTTTATCCTGATTGATGCAATTAGCTTATCCCGTTTCGGGCGTGCCTGTAAAATTATCCTTGGTCTTAGCTGCTTTTGGCGTTACAGATTTTCCTGGGGAGTGGGCTTCCAGTGTATCTCACTGCCTCCCTTTTCCCTCGCCAGGGTTCGTGCAACCACAAACAGCAAGTCGGACAGTCGATTCAAATAGCTGACCCCCATGGGGTTGATGCTTTCCTGATTCAGGCTGCTCAGCTCAACGATGCGCCGTTCCGCCCGACGGCATACCGAACGTGCCAGATGGGCGGTTGCAGCGGCACGACTGCCGCCGGGTAAAATAAATTCTTTCAGTGGCGGTAGGCTGGTATTTAACTGGTCCAGGCAGGTTTCCAGGCGAGTCACAGTGTCCAGTGTGATGACGGTATAGTTATCATCGGCTATGGCCAGTTCACCCCCTAAATCGAATAGGTCATTCTGGATCTGTGCCAAGGGTGTGTGTAGCGAATGGCTGGCATCCAGCTCGGCGATTAACAGGCCTAGCAGGCTGTTCAGTTCGTCAACATCGCCCAGGGTTTCAATGCGTGGGTGGGATTTTGGGATACGTTTGCCATTGGCTAATCCGGTCGTGCCTTTGTCGCCACTGCGGGTGTAGATACGGTCGAGTCGGTCAGACATAGTGTTGCACCTTGGTTGTGAAGGGACTGGGTTTAAGTATAGCGAGTTGGGTTGGGCAATTCAGGGTTTTGTGGCTGTTGGTACATGGCAGTAGGCAGTGCCTCCCCCTTCATGCTGACACGCCGTGAGCACGTCCTTGTGGGCTCACTGCTGCCATCCATGGCAGCACCACATCCCTTAAAAACGGTAGGTTAGGCTGGTTTCGACGTAGCGGCCTGGGGTGTTGTATCCAAGGGCTTGTTCGTAGTCTTGATCGAACAGATTGTCGATTTTAGCGTGCAGGGTCCAGTCGGATGACAGGTGCCAGTAAGCGCGAGTGTTTAGCAGCGCATAGCCGCCCATGCGTTGGCCGCCAAAGTCATAACGTTTGCTTTGACCTTCAAGCGTAGCGCCTGCTCCCCAGTTTGATACAGCATAGTCAACATCGATCCGGCCATGTTCACGTGCTCGACGCAGCAATAGCGAGTCATCTTCACGATTGATTGGGTCCTGAAGCGTCAGAGCTCCGGAAAAACGCCAGTTGGCGAGTTGGTATCCCAGTGTGACTTCAGCACCTCTGATACGTGACTCATTGATGTTGAGGTTTTGTCCTGCTGACCAGACAATCAGGTTGTCTATTTCATTCTGGAATAAGCGCACTTCAGCGTTAAAGGCCGAGCCTGGCTGATAGCGCCAGAAGAGTTCATAGTTAATTGATTCTTCCGGCTTAAGATCTGGGTTGGCTCCCCAACTGACTGGGCCGTAGAGTTCCATTAGGTTAGGTGCCCGGTATCCTTGGGAAATGCTGGCGCCGATATTGTGAGCGCTATGCAGTTGCCAGTCCAATCCCAGGTTACCTGTGGTCTGATTGCCGAAGAATTCATCGTCATCATGACGCACCCCGGCTGACAGTGTCCAGGCATCGGTCAGGCGATAGTGAGTCTGTGCAAATACACCGAAGATATCCCGGCTGTCCTGGGTAAAGCCGGAGCCTTTCAGTATGCGCTCTTTCTGTGTATCAAGCCCGGTGACCAGGCTGAAAGGATCAGTCGTCAGGGTTGCCTTGATACCGAGCTGATCACGCTGAGTGTGAGTTCGACCATTGGCCTGACTTTCAAAATAATCTTCGCGATCTTCATCAACCCGCTGCAGTAATGTATCTATTTGCCAGGTGTTGGTTAGTTGATGTGTCCAGCCCAGATTGAGTGTTTGCAGGGCAAACTCTTCTTTGCAGGCATTGGATGAGTTCCAGAAAGCATCGGAGCAATTGTCATACTGATTGTCGCCCTGGCTGCGCAGATACCCGGCAGAAAGGGTGTTGCGTTCATCCAGGTCATGCTCAAGCTGCAGGCGCAGGCCGTAATGCTCATAGCCATCCTTTTCGCCGGAGGTATCAGCTGTTCTGGCATTGATGCTATCAGAGTCACGGTAACTCAAGGACGACGTGAAGCGTGTAGTTGCATTGGCAGCGCTGAAGTTGGCGTCGGTAAGCCGGGTGTTTTGTTGGCCAACCCCCACACGAATTTCACCTTCTGTTCCTGGTTCGGTCGCTTCGCGGGTGATAATGTTGATGACACCGCCAATAGCATCAGCCCCCCAGACACTGGATTGTGGGCCGCGTACAATTTCCACGCGTTCAATCTGGTTGACGGGTAAGAATTGCCAACTAACACCGCCACTGGTTGGGTTGTTGATCTTGACACCATCGATCATTACCAGCGTGTGGTTGGAGTTGCTGCCGCGCATAAACAGGCTGGTTATCGAACCGGCACCACCGCTACTGGCGAATTCAATACCGGCATGTCCCCGTAGCAGTTGCGCGACAGATTCGGGTTGCAGGCGATCAATATCCGCACGGGTGATAACGGTTGTGGCGGCCTGGGTCTCTTGCAGAGGCTGCGTCATGCGTAATGGCGTGCTGACGGTCACCAGCAGGGGTTCCAGTTGCACTGTGTTGGCGAGCAGCGGCGCACTAGAAGCTGTCAGGGCTGAGATTAGCAGGGTGTGTCTGAACAGGGGATGTTTCAAGTTTGTATCCTCATACGCTAAGTAGGGCGTGATGAGGGAGGGAAAGCCAAAGACACAGCGCCACCCAAGTAAAGGTGGTTCCGTAAGTTTGACTGGGTGAAGCCCTCCGCAACACCAACAGTGATCTCACTTAGGCCGGTATCCGGGCTTGATGTGGCGCAGGGCGCAGCTCATCGCGCCTTCCCATGTTTCAGCAACACAGTGGCGTTTGCGATGACAACATCTTACCGTTGCGGGGGCAGCACAGGCTTTTGACGGGTGTCAGCACCTGTTTCCCGTTTAATCGCGTGCATGAATCACGCGACACCTCAGTGAGCATTTCAAAAATCAGTGCCATTATAGGGGCCGGGGTGGGTGAAGTCATCCTGGATTTCCGTTATTCTGCCAGCCTCTGCAGGCAGAGAAGGTCTTAAAAATTATGGGGGAGTGGATGCCTTACAAACGCAATGGGCTGCGGCGTGTGTTAATGCTGACCTTGCTGTTGGGCTGGGCGTTGGTAGTGAAATCTGAACCTGCGCCGGATTCTGAGCCACCTTTCCCTGAGCGTATCCTGTCTTTGGACTTGTGCATGGACTGGATACTGGCCTTCCATGTGGATAAGGCCCGTGTAGCCGGATTATCCCCCTTACATAAACGCTATCCTTTGCCATTGAAACTGGATGACTGGCCTGTACATGATGGTTCACTGGAGCAGATTTATCAGTTACAACCAGACCTGATTTTGGTGGGTGAATACAACGCATTGTTACTGCGAAACCGGCTGCAGACTTTACACCTGCCGGTGGCGGTAGTCTCATTGCCTCAGTCACTTGAGCAGATTGAGGATTATGAACGCTCTATTTTGCAACTGATCGGCCTGCCAGCCAATCTTGCTACTTCATCCCCGAATGAGCAGCATCCTGACCTGTCGGCTCCACGTTTATTGCTTCTGGGAGCGAATGGTATAGGTACAGGTATCGGTACCTTCGAAGATCAGATTCTTCGTCAGGCTGGCTGGGGCAACTACTTGACTGATCAAGGTTATGTATCGCTGGACCTTGAGCAATTGGTCACTGACCCTCCTGATGCGGTGCTCTGGGCTTCACCGGACAGCCCCTCGTTGGCCAATCGTTTTGCTGAGCATCCCGCATTGGCAGGGCGTATTCCTGAACAGCACTGGCTGACAACTGATTACTGGCGCTGGCAATGTCCAGGTCCCTGGACCTGGGAGTTGATTGAGCAGTTACGACAGGCACGAGAGGTGTGGCATTGATTTTACTGATTTTGCTGGTGCTGGTGTCTCTGACGACCCTGCTTTCGCTGTATGTTGGTTCAACCGATGTGGCGGTATGGGCTGGTTTGTTTGACTGGATGACCGGTGTGGATAGTGTAGCGGCGATTGTTATCGGTGAAATTCGTTTGCCACGCACCCTGCTGTCAATGTCTGTGGGTGCTGCGCTCGGCCTGAGTGGCGCCGCGTTGCAAGGGCTGCTGCGCAATCCCCTCGCTGACCCTGGCTTAACTGGAGCGAGTCAGGGGGCGGCATTGGGTGCAGCCTGTGTATTCTATTTTGGTTTGTTTCCTCTGGCGGGTGGTGCGGCTCCCGCGCTGGCCGGTTTGCTAGGTGCCGGGCTGGCAATGTCGTTAATGCTGTTTTTGGCAGGAACGGCACGTCAGGGTATGGTGATCATGGCCGGGTTAGCCATTTCAACCCTGACAGGTGCGTTACTGGCGGCGGTGTTGAATTTTGCGCCCAACCCTTATGCTATGCAGGAACTGGTGTTCTGGTTGCTGGGGTCGGTATCTGAACGAGGCCTTGAGCACCTGGGGTTATTGCTGCCTGCACTGTTGGTGGGTGGTGGATTGATCTTAAGCCAGCGCCGCTTATTGCTGGGATTAAGCCTGGGGGAGCAGGTAGCCCGCAGTATGGGGTTTTCTTACACCCGCGGTAGTCGATTGATTATCCTGGGTACGGCCTTACTGGTCGGTACGTCAGTGGCTGTGGCGGGTGCCATAGGCTTTGTTGGGCTGATTGTACCGCACTTGGTCAGGCCGCTGACCGGTAACCGGCCGGATAGGGTGCTGATTCCTTCTGCACTTTTGGGCGCCATCCTGGTTTGCCTGGCTGATATTGTGGTGCGTTTGCTGCCAGCAGGGCCAGAATTGAAACTGGGCGTGCTGACTTCGTTGCTGGGAGCGCCTTTATTTATCTGGCTGGTATGGCGGGAGCGTAGACGATGGCTTTGATTGAAATGCTCGGCGTCACGCTGGATCAGCGTTTAAGTGGCGTGGATCTAGATTTGCGCCCAGGTGAGATGCTGGGGTTGATTGGCCCCAATGGGGCTGGCAAAACCTCTTTGCTGCATTGTCTAGCGGGTGTTGAAACCTGTAAGGGTGATATTCATCTGCTCGGTGAGTCATTGCAAGACTACCCGATCAACGCACGTGCGCGTCTGTTGGGTCTGTTGCCGCAGCGGTGCCAGAGTGCCTGGTCCTTAAGTGTGCGGGATATTATTTGTCTGGGGCGTTTGCCTTGGGGGGATGATAATCCGTCTGTGGTGGCGCAGGTCGCTGAGATCACTGGCGTCAGTGACTGGCTGGATCACCCGGTTGATCAGCTCTCTGGTGGTGAGCAGTCACGTGTATGGCTGGCTCGCGTGCTGGCCGGAGAACCCCGGGTATTGTTGGCGGACGAGCCGTTGGCGAGCTTGGATCTGTACTATCAATGCCATGTGTTGGCCTTGTTGCGTCGTTATGCACAGGAAGAAAAGGCTGTGATGTTGTCGGTGCATGACCTGTCTATGGCTGCTCGGTACTGTGATAGGCTCTGCCTATTACATCAAGGGCGCGTTTTTGCGCTGGGAACCCCTGCTGAAGTTTTGACCTATGAAAACCTCTTGGCAGTTTATCAAGTTCAGGTGCAGCTGGATCTGGCTGCAACACCTCCTATTGTCTCAGTCCTAGGATAATTGCCATGCCACTTAAACCGTCCAAAGATAGGGATGAACTCTGTTATCCCTTTATTCATGAAGTATCTGCTCTGTGTGATTACGAAGTCTTAACGGATGAGCTCTGTACTCTGATGGGGATGGCTTGCTCTGCTATGCCAGAAAGTATGGCTGATCTCGCTGTTGATCTGGAATGGCTGCAGCCACTGGCATTTCATGCTAATGGTTCCATTCGAGGTCGACTTGCGCTGACGGAGTCTGACCTGGAGGGATTAAAGCAGTGCCTGAATCACTATAAGGCAGAAGTGGCTGAGCGGGTGCAAGGCTTTGTATTGCCGCGGGGTTCTTCACCTGTGACTGAATTGCATCAAGCGCGTTCAGTCAGTAAAAAAGCGATCCGAGCCCTGGTCAGGCTGGACGCATCCGGTGTGTCTGTGCCGGATCTTTTGCCTCGTTTTCTGAACCTGTGTTGCAATTTGTGCTTTGTATTGACTCAGGTTGTGAATCAACGGCGTGGCGTTATAGAACCGGAATTCATCAGTAAAAGCTATGCTGTCCGGAACTCTCACCAGTAAGCTTATCCGCTGGTCAGCCTGCGCGCCGGAATACAGATCTTCGGGTCGGGGGTAATGTCTGTTTCCGGGTCTCTGTCCGGGTAGGGCAGTTGACTGAGAATGTGGCGCATGGCATTGAGTCGGGCGCGTTTTTTGTCATCCGACAGGATCACTGTCCAGGGCGCTTCTGGCGTATCAGTATGGCGGAACATGGCGTTTTTAGCATCGGTGTAGGCATCCCATTTATCCAGTGAAGCCATGTCAATCGGTGATAGTTTCCACTGTTTAACCGGATCTATGCGTCGGGACTGAAAGCGCTCGAACTGCTCATCACGGCCAACTTCGAACCACAGCTTGAACAAACGAATGCCACTGCGTACAAACATTTTCTCCAGCTCAGGCGTCTGGCGCATAAACTCCAGGTATTCCGACGGTGAGCAGAAGCCCATGACCCGTTCGACTCCGGCGCGGTTGTACCAGGAACGATCAAACAGAGCCATCTCGCCGCTAGTGGGCAGTTGTTTGACGTAGCGCTGAAAATACCACTGACCGCGTTCAACATCGGAGGGTTTTTCCAGGGCAATGATCCGTGCATGGCGTGGGTTGAGGTGCTCCATAAAGCGCTTAATGGTGCCGCCTTTACCAGCGGCATCGCGCCCCTCAAAGATGATTACGATACGCTGCCCGGTTTCACGCATCCAGCTTTGCACTTTCAGCAACTCAATCTGTAAAGCACGTTTTTCCTGCTCGTAAACCTTACGTTTCATTTTTTTATCGTAAGGGTATTCAATCTCTGTAGAGGTTTCGGCCATGGCACTATCCTGATGCTTGTTCGGTTGGGTGTTACCGAGGGTTTCACTGAAGTGTAACATGATGCCTGCCAAGTTGAATCCCAAGTTGAATCGACCTTTCAGCCACAGGGCTAGGTTGCGGATAAGGCACGAACCTGTGACAGTAAGGCCTTGTTACAGGGTAGGTCGATGCCCAGCTGATCGGCTTGCTGACAGACGTGTCCAGTGATGAACTCAATTTCTGTGGGTCGCCCATGGGTGATATCTTCGAGCATGGAGGAGCGATTACCCGCCGTGGCTTGCGCTACGTTGGCCGCTTGATCAATCAAGTCTGTTGCAAATAGTGGTATGTCGAGGGCGCGGGTCAGGGTGTCGAGCTCGGCACAAATTAGCTGCATCTGCTGATAAAGCCCGGGGTTTTCGATCAGCGCGCCATTGTGGCAGCCATGCAGGGCGGTTAGTGGATTGATGGCACAATTGATCGCCAGTTTGCGCCAAAGGGCTGTTTGAATATCCTGCTTATAGGTAGGTGCGGGGACCTGTTCTGCCCAGCCAACTGGTAATTGTGTTGCGTGTGTATTTAACGGGCCGATATGGGTTTCTCCGGCGGCAACGCAGATGAGCTCATCAGGGTTTGGGCGCCAGGCGCCTGCGGTGGTGACTCCAGCCCAGAGATTGGCTGAGGGGTAACGCTGCAGTACAGCGTCGTGCTGTCCCATACCATTTTGCAGCAGCAGTATCGTTGTATCCGGGGTGAGCCGACTGGAGACCGAGGCGAGTGCTGTTTCTGTGTCATAAGCCTTGGTGGTGATCAGCAAATTGGAGATGGTTTCGGTGGCTGAAGCTGACTGTGTTGGCAAGCTATAGGTGCGTCTGGCTTTACCCTCCAGGCAATGCAGTTGATAATAGCCGTCAGATTTTGGCTGGCGCAGGATAAGGCTGACGTTCTGACCGGCTTGCAGCAGACGGGTCGCGAACAGGTTGCCTATGGCACCAGCGCCGAGTATATGCCATTTCATAATCGATTTCCGTTTACCTGAGGCGAGTGCGTTGATCACTTGCTCAATACTGACAGGAGTATAGTATGCCTTCATTTGACATAGTTTCCGAGCTGGATTCGCACGAAGTGACCAATGCCGTGGACCAAGCTAACCGGGAATTAACAAGTCGTTATGACTTTAAGGGTGTTAAAGCTGAATTTGAGCTGCAGGATGAGACAGTAACACTGATTGCTGAAGTGGATTTTCAGTTGCAGCAGATGCTGGAAGTGTTGCGGGCGAAATTAACTGCTCGCAAAATTGATATACGCTGTATGGAGGTTAAAGACCCGGATCTCAGCGGTGTGAAGGCCAAACAGACGGTGATTTTGCGCCAGGGGTTGGATCAGGTGCTGTGCAAAAAAATCACCAAGTTGATCAAAGACAGCAAGATGAAGGTGCAAAGTCAGATTCAGGGTGAGAAGGTGCGGGTGACAGGTAAAAAGCGTGATGATCTGCAGGAAGCGATGGCATTGCTGCGCGAATCTGATCTAGAGCTGCCGTTGCAGTTCAATAACTTCCGCGATTGATGATTAGAACCTAAAGCGAAGGCTGCACCAGTATACCGGTAGCAGCCTTTTCTCAGACGCCGCGTTAGATACGCAGGCCGCCATCTACTTCAAAGCAACGACCGTTGACATAGTCGTTTTCCAGAATGAAGCTTACTGTTGAAGCAATCTCTTCCGGTTTACCCAAACGCTTGGCAGGAATGCCAGCGGCAATTTTTTCCAGCGCTTCAGGTTTCATGCTCATGACCATTTCAGTACCGATATAACCTGGGGCAATGGAAGCCGCACGAATACCGTAACGAGACAGTTCTTTAGCCCAGGTAACGGCCATAGCCTGTACGCCGGCTTTTGTGGCTGTGTAGTTAGTCTGACCCATGTTGCCTGAGCGGGAAACAGATGAAATATTGATGATGCAGCCCTGAATGCCCAGTTCAATCATTTTGATGGCGGCTTCACGACCACACAGGAAGGTACCTGTCAGGTTAACATCCATAACCAGGTTCCACTGGTCCATACTCATTTTGCTGACGACAGCACCGTCTTTAACTTTGATGAACAGTCCGTCACGGGTAATGCCGGCATTATTGACCAGACCGTGTACAGCACCGAAGTCGGTTACAACATCATTAAAAAGTTTTTCAACATCGGCTTCAACCGCGACGTTACAAATATAGCCGCGCGCTTCTGAGCCTTTTTCCTTGCACTGCGCAATGGTGTCATCAAGATCTTGCTGGTTCAGGTCGGCTAGTGCCAGTTTGGCACCTTTGGCAGCCAGTTCCAGTGCCATTGCACGACCCAGGCCACGTCCGCCGCCAGTTACGACGACTACTTTATCTTTCAGATCCATAGTTTAACCCTTGTTGATTAATTGATATCACCTACATATTGTGCGCCGCATCATGCTGCGGTGCAACAATTATTCTGTTATAAGCAGAGTAAATTAGTGGGTTATAGGTAATAAGTAGAAACCCTTACTTCGGGCGGTACATAATGGCTTTGCTTGGTGAGCTCAGTGTGTTTCGCTTGCACCCTTTGATTGAATATGATCACATGATCGGTTAGCAAGTGAGGATCTTTATGCCGGTTATCTTTTTATTGTTTATTGTTGTTCCAATCATTGAAATTACCCTGCTGATTAATGTCGGCCAGTTGATTGGCGTGTGGTATACCGTCGGACTGGTGCTGTTGTCGGCCTTTATCGGTGTGAACATGTTGCGTATACAAAGTCTGGGCACCTTGATGCGTGCTCGCCAGCGCATGGACCAAGGTGAAATACCCGGTCAGGAAATGGGCGAGGGTATCGTGCTTGCCGTAGGTGGCGCCTTGTTGGTTACACCGGGTTTTGTAACTGATGTGGTGGGCTTTTGCTGCCTGATTCCCTTTACTCGCAAAGCATTGGTAGGTTATTTGAGTAAACGCTTCACGGTGGTAGCCGCCCGGCATTCCACTTCCACTCAGTCACCCAATCACCCGCCATTTGGTGATGCGCCGGGTCGATCTGAGTCGACACCTCGCTCCGGCGATATTATCGATGGCGAGTACACGCGTAAGGACTGAAATTTTTTTCAGTTTTGATATTGAAATCCCAACCTACCCACCCCACATATGCGTCAGGGTTCAGCGCCCTGGCTCACTGAAATTTTTTTCAGACTCCCTGTTGAATTTGACCAAGGTTGGCCTTAACTAACTGTCATGCTTCAACAGGACAACGTCAGACGCTGGCAATTAAAAAATCAACAATATTAAATCTGTTCCTACATACCAGGAGAAAAACCAGATGAACATTCGTCCACTTCATGATCGTGTCGTTATACGTCGCAGCGAAGAGGAAAAAACCACTGCAGGCGGTATCGTTCTGCCGGGTTCCGCTGCTGAAAAACCTAACCGTGGCGAAGTATTAGCTGTGGGTCCAGGTCGCACCCTGAATAACGGTGATGTTCAGGCGCCATCTGTCAAAGTGGGTGACAAAGTGCTGTTTGGTCAGTATGCCGGTTCTAACGTCGTTAAAGTTGACGGTGAAGACCTGATGATCATGCAGGAAAGCGAAATTTTCGCGGTAATTGAAGGCTGATTTCAGCGTCTTCAGTTCCGATTATTTTTACTTTAAACAGAATTATTGAACAGGATTATTAAGAATGGCTGCTAAAGACGTACGTTTTGGTAATGATGCCCGTCAGCGCATGCTGGCAGGGGTTAATATTCTGGCTGATGCGGTAAAGACAACCCTGGGCCCGAAAGGCCGTAATGTGGTGTTGGAAAGATCTTATGGCTCACCGGTCATCACCAAAGATGGTGTATCCGTTGCAAAAGAAATTGAACTGAAAGACAAGTTCGAAAACATGGGCGCACAGATGGTCAAGGAAGTTGCTTCCAAGGCTAACGATGTCGCCGGTGACGGTACTACCACCGCAACTGTTCTGGCTCAGGCAATTGTTAACGAAGGTCTGAAGTCTGTTGCGGCTGGCATGAACCCGATGGACCTGAAGCGCGGTATCGACAAAGCGGCCGCGGCTGTTGTGGCTGAACTGGCTAAGATGTCTGTACCTTGTACTGACTACAAAGCGATTGCGCAGGTTGGTACGATTTCAGCTAACTCTGATTCCGAAATCGGTCGCATCATCGCTGAAGCGATGGAAAAAGTCGGTCAGGAAGGCGTTATCACTGTTGAAGAAGGTTCCGGTTTTGACAACGAACTGGATGTGGTTGAAGGTATGCAGTTTGACCGTGGCTACCTGTCACCTTACTTCATCAATAACCAGGAAAACATGTCAGCTGAACTGGAAGATCCTTACATCCTGCTGGTTGACAAAAAAATCTCCAACATTCGTGAGTTGCTACCAGTACTGGAACAGGCGGCTAAGTCTTCCCGTCCTCTGCTGATCATCTCTGAAGATGTTGAAGGTGAAGCGCTGGCAACTCTGGTTGTCAACAACATGCGTGGCATCGTTAAAGTGGCGGCTGTTAAAGCACCTGGTTTCGGTGATCGTCGCAAGGCTATGCTGCAGGATATCGCTGTTCTGACCGGTGGCCAGGTTATCTCTGAAGAAGTGGGTCTGAGCCTGGAACAGGCAGGTCTGGAACATCTGGGTCAAGCCAAACGTATCAATATCACCAAAGAGAATACCACCATTGTTGATGGTGCGGGTGCTCAGGCCGATATCGAAGCACGTGTTCAGCAGGTACGTGTACAGATCGAAGATACCTCTTCTGATTATGACCGTGAAAAACTGCAGGAACGTGTAGCTAAACTGGCCGGTGGCGTTGCTGTCATCAAAGTCGGTGGCGGTACTGAAGTTGAAATGAAAGAGAAAAAAGCCCGTGTTGATGATGCGCTGCATGCCACACGTGCTGCGGTAGAAGAAGGTGTGGTTCCTGGCGGTGGTGTAGCCTTGATTCGTGCGCTGGATAACGTCGGTAAGCTGCTGGGTGATAACCATGATCAGAACATCGGTATCGAGCTGGCCTTCCGTGCCCTCGAAGCTCCTTTGCGTCAGATCGTTGCCAACGCCGGTGGTGAAGGCTCTGTTGTAGTGTCTAAAATTCGCGAAGGTAAGGGTTCATTCGGCTTTAATGCTTCCAATGACCAGTATGGCGATATGATGGAAATGGGTATTATCGATCCAGCCAAAGTGACCCGTGCGGCACTGCAGGCAGCGGCATCTATTGCCGGCATGATGATTACCACTGAAGCCATGATTGCTGATTTACCAGAAGACAAGCCTGCTATGCCTGATATGGGCGGCATGGGTGGTATGGGTGGCATGGGCGGAATGATGTGATCTGATCACTCACCGACCAGTCCCTGACTGATCTAAACCCCGTTGTCTGTCAGCAATTACCTGAGGTAAGCTGACAGACAACGGGGTTTTTGTGTTATATAACCCTGATGAATGTGATTAAGTTTGAACAAACAGGTGCGGACCTAGTGAACAATGAGCGATAAACTGGAACCTAGATTTAATCCGGAAAGTATCCGGGATAGTGTGCAAAATCCCAAAGCGCCGCTTGACGATGAGTTTGAGCTTCGCGAGCCTCAAAGGCCCCAGGAACCTCGACGCGGTAGTGGTTTATTGTTGAATCTGGTGTTATTGATTCTGGTGTTGGCGCTGGGCGGTATGGGGTGGCTGTTGTTGGAGCAGCGCCAGCTATTGGATGAGTCTCAGCAGCGCTTGAGCGTATTGGAGTCCGGCCTGACCGTCAGCCAGGATACACTGGAGCGCTCGGGTGATACGTTGCAAGAGCAATTGACTGCATTGCAGCAGGCGCAAACCGCCGATCGTGCGACTGCACAGTCCCAATTGGAGGAGTTGCTACAGCGTGTAGAGCAGGAAGTTTCTCAGCGTGAGCAGTTGGAGAAACAACAGCAAGAAAACCAGGCACAATTGCAAACTCTGTCGAATAGTGTGGCGGGTGTGAGTGAGCCGCTAGCCGAGCTTGAGCGCCTACAGGGCGAAATAACGGCTCAGCAGCAACAGCTTGCACAGTTATCCGAACTTGTCGGCTCAGGTGGTGCGGCAAACGATGAGCGCAGCGAAGAATTGCAGCAACTGATTAGCCAGGTTTCGAGCTTGACTGAGCAACAGCAGCAATCAGCAAGTCAATTGAGCGAATTCGAGACACAGTTAACGACAGCACAGCAGCAGTACCAATCACTGGAAAACAATATCAAGCGTCAGTTGTCTGAACTTGAGGCCGAGCTGGTCGCCGAGGAAGAGACAGCGGGGCCTGATGAACTGGCTGTGATCGAAATCAGCCTGGCTGAGTTACGTGAGGATGTCCGTGCGATTAACAATGCGCGGCAACTAATAAACCGTGATTTGTTGCAGTTGCGTGAGCAGATCAATCGTTTGCAGCTGCAGTTGAACTGAGTCCGGCTGGGCTGTTGAATTGCCTTTGTGAGCTGAAATCGGCACAATGGCGCGCTTAATTTCAGAGTAGAGTGATCATGCGACAACCAGAATTACTGTCCCCGGCCGGGACGTTGAAGAACATGAAATATGCTTTTGCCTACGGTGCGGATGCTGTCTATGCGGGACAGCCTCGTTACAGTCTGCGAGTGCGTAATAATGATTTCAATTACAACCACCTGGCTGAAGGCATAGCCTATGCGCATCAGCGCGGTAAAAAGTTCTTTGTCGCCAGTAATATTCTGCCGCATAACGCCAAGCTGAAAACCTACATGGATGACATAGTCCCGGTGATCGAAATGGGGCCGGATGCGCTGATCATGTCAGATCCCGGTTTGATCATGCTGGTCAAGGAGCGCTTCCCTGATCTGCCGATTCACCTGTCGGTTCAAGCCAATACCATGAACTGGGCCAGTGTGAAATTCTGGCATCAGGCTGGTATTGAACGGGTGATTCTGTCACGCGAGTTATCGTTGGACGAAGTGGAAGAGATACGCCAGCGCTGCCCGGAGATGGAAATCGAAGTCTTTGTGCACGGCTCACTCTGCATTGCCTATTCAGGTCGTTGTCTGTTGTCGGGTTATATCAATCATCGTGATCCTAATCAGGGCACCTGCACCAATGCCTGTCGCTGGAAGTATGATGCCCATGAGGCCAAACAGGATGATTCCGGTGATATAGTACCGGTTCAAACCTTTGAGCCGACCCTGGGTGAGGGGATGCCGAGCAATAAAATTGTATTGTTGCAGGAAGCCTCACGCCCGGATGACTATATGCCTGCTTTTGAAGATGAGCACGGCACCTACATCATGAACTCAAAAGATCTGCGCGCCATTCAGCATGTACATCGGCTGGCCGCGATGGGCGTGGATTCATTGAAAATTGAAGGGCGCACCAAGTCACACTACTATGTTGCCCGAACCGCCCAGGCTTATCGTAAAGCCATCGATGATGCCGTAATTGGCAAGCCGTTCGATATGGAACTCATGGATGTGTTGGAAAATCTGGCCAATCGGGGTTACACCGAAGGTTTCTACCGTCGCCACGTGCATGATCAATACCAGAATTATGAAACCGGTAACTCGGTGGGTGTGCATCAGCAATTTGTCGGCGAAGTGCTCAGTCATGATGTAAACAAAGGTCTGCTGCAGATCGATGTTAAAAACCGCTTCGAAACTGGAGATACCCTGGAACTGATGACGCCTGCCGGTAACAAACGCTTTCGCTTGAGTGAGTTGCTCGACAAGCGCGGCGCTTCAGTGGATGCGGCCCCCGGTTCGGGTCACAAAGTCAGTATTCCTCTCGATTTTGATACCGACATGACCTATGCCTTGCTGATGCGCGACCTCCCTAATGCACCGGTGCGAAATTAGTCTGACTTCATGAGTACTGATTTAAGCAAGTATCACTTTTACCGAGCGCTGCGGCCTTTCTCTTTTCCAGTGGCGCTAATGGCTTGCTTGGTCGGCATAGCATCGGCTTACGCTGAAGGCTACTGGTTACCGCTGAATGTGCTATTAATACTGTTAGCGGGTGTGCTGCTGCAGGCTGGTGTGAATCTAATCAATGACTATGCCGACCTGAAACTGCTACCCGAACATCAGAATGCCAAAATGCAACTGGCGTGTCGGCGTATTCATAATAACTTTCGTTTTGGCCTAGTGTGCTTCCTGCTGGCTGCACTGATCGGACTCTACCTGGTGTCCGTGACGGGGCTGCCGCTGCTGTGGATCAGTCTGGTTGGATTGATCGGTGCACTGGGATACACCCTGGCCCCCATACACTATAAAAACCGCGGGTTGGGTGTGGTCATGGTGTTCTGGTTAATGGGTGTGTTGATGATTACCGGCAGCTATCTGGCCGCGGGAGCCCCCTTTGATGTGCGTATTGTCTGGCTATCCTTGCCGCTTAGCTGTCTGGTTGCGCTGTTATTACTGAGTAATGAACTGCGTGATTATGAAAGTGATTGTGCCGATGATCTACGCACGCTGACCGTGCGTATTGGTTATGAGCGTGCCGTAAGACTTTATCTGGTGCTGTTGAGTGCGGCTTTGCTCATCACTCTGGGACTGCGTCTTGCGGGCTATATCAATTTGATCTGGCCACTGGCGGGCGTAATATTATTGATTCCTCAACCTTTCAGACTGCTTTCATCCCATGTGATGAAACGCAAGGCGCTGACACCGGCTACGGCACGTTTGCTGCTGGGCTTCGGGTTGGTTTTCAGTGTGTTATTGCTTCAGTAGTACCTCGCTGTATTAACCTAATTTACTTATGATTCAAAAATTATTAGCGCTGTGGTGAATAATCCATAGCTGTGCAAGGGAGTGCGCATAGAGGAGTAAGATTTGTGCGCAATATGAAGTTAAGTGTGTTATTGGCTATGGGCTTTTCTGTCGTTACGCTGATTCTACTGTTGGTGGGTTTGCTCAGCATCATCGCTGGAACGCGAATGAAAGCCGATATTGCTGAGTTGGGTGAAGTGCGTTTGCCTAGTGTGACACTGCTGAGTGAAATGAATGAAGAGCGTCTGACCACACGTGCACAAACCCTGAATATGTTGATGCTGTCGGAGTGGACACCAAACACTGGACGCCAGCTAACCGACTTGCTGGCACAGCGAGCTGCTTCCTGGAAACATCTGGATGAGGTTATGGCACGTTATGATGCTATACCCAAAAGTGTAGAGGGTGAAGCCGGATATCAGCGTCTGAGAACTGCGATGCGAAGCTGGCGTGAAGAGCTAGGGCTTATGGATGCGGTAGTGTTGCGGATGAGCCAGGCTGGTTCTGACAACGTCTATCAGCAGGCACACACCGAGTTTGAAGGCTTGTTTGAAGCCTATACTTCAGTATCAACAGCCATGCGCCAGCAACTGGATGACATGATCAGACGAAATTTACAGGTTTCGGATGAGTCTGTTGTTAAAGCGATTGCTGAAGCCGAGCTTGAAGTAGTGATCACGATCATTGCAGTGACAGTCGGCTTCTTCATAGCTCTAGCCGCTGGAATCCTGATCACCCGCCGTGTTATGGGGCAGTTAGGTGGTGAACCGGCCTATGTACAACAGGTGGTGCGTCAGGTAGCTGAGGGCGATCTGACGGTCAAAATTGATGTGTCTGCGGCTGGCAAAGACAGTTTGTTAGCCTCGTTTAGTGACATGGTGGATACCCTGAAAAACTGATGAAACAGATCTCTGATGCCTCTGTGCAGGTGTCTGCCGCCGCAGAACAGCTGTCAGCCTCCAGTGGTCAGACCAATACTCAGGTGCAATTACAGCAGATGGAGATCACCCAGGTGGCAACTGCCATGAATGAAATGGCGGCTACGGTGATGGATGTCGCCAAAAATGCGTCAGCGGCCTCCAATGCGGCACAGTCAGCACAGTCTGAAACCAACACTGGTATGCAGGTGGTGACTCGGGTGGTGCAGGTGATTAATCAGTTGGCCGCCGAGATTGAAAAGTCAGCCAATAGTATGACGCAGTTGGTCAAAGACAGTGATGAGATAGGCTCTGTGTTGAATGTGATCCAGGAAATTGCCGAGCAAACTAACCTGTTGGCACTGAATGCGGCGATTGAGGCGGCACGTGCCGGAGATCAAGGCCGCGGTTTTGCTGTGGTGGCCGATGAAGTGCGCTCACTGGCCAGCCGCACTCAAGCGTCAACCGGTGATATTCAGGCGCGGATTAATCGCGTGCAGGAAGGTTCTGGTCAGGCTGCCAGACAGATGGAACAGGGCAGGCAGCAAGGTTTGCAAGCGGTCGAGCAGGCCAATCATGCCGGTGAGGCTCTCAAGGCAATCAGTGCGTCAGTGAATGCAATTAATGATATGAATGCACAGATCGCAACGGCAGCTGAAGAACAGTCATCGGTCGCTGAAGAGATCAATCAGAATATCACTAACATCACTCAAGCGATTGATGAAACCGCCACCGCAGCGAACCAGGTGACCTCAGCCAGTCAGGAACTGGCACGTCTGTCGGCTAGCCTGCAACAACACGTTCAGCAGTTTAAACTTAGCTGAGTCTTCTCTTTTCACGACCAGTAGCACTACGACTAAAACCTGACGGAAATAGCGTCGGGTTTTAGGTATAATGTGTGTTTTTGCCGGTGCAGGCTAAGTTCTGCATCCGCCTGTCAATTAATTGAAAAATGTCTGACCGGAGAAAGTCACCCATGAGCGTAATTCGCCAAGACGATTTCATCAGCAGCATCGCCGATGCGCTGCAGTTCATCTCCTACTATCATCCGATTGATTTTGTTAAAGCGGTGCATGAGGCGTATCTGCGGGAAGAAAACCCCGCTGCCAAAGATGCTATGGCGCAGATTTTGATCAACTCGCGGATGTGTGCTGAAGGCAAGCGCCCGATTTGTCAGGATACAGGCATCGTGACTGTGTTCTTGAAAGTGGGTATGAATGTCCAGTGGGATGCGCAGATGAGCGTGACCGACATGGTTAATGAAGGTGTGCGCCGTGCTTACCTGAATCCGGATAATGTACTGCGTGCCTCTATCCTGGCCGATCCAGCCGGTAAGCGTCAGAACACCAAAGACAACACTCCGGCGGTTATCCATTATGAGATAGTCGAAGGGGATGAAGTCGAGGTGCATGTCGCGGCGAAAGGCGGCGGTTCTGAAAATAAATCCAAGATGGCGATGTTGAATCCATCAGACAGTATCGTAGACTGGATCGTTAAAACGGTTCCAACGATGGGCGCTGGCTGGTGTCCACCGGGCATGTTGGGCATAGGCATCGGTGGTACAGCTGAAAAAGCCGCTGTCATGGCTAAAGAATCGCTGATGGACCCGATTGATATCCATGAAATTCGCGAACGTGGCCCACAGAATCGTGTTGAAGAACTGCGTCTGGAAATCATGGATAAGGTCAATGCTCTGGGTATCGGAGCTCAGGGTCTGGGTGGCCTGACGACTGTGCTGGATATTAAAATCATGGATTACCCAACCCATGCCGCCTCCCTGCCGGTGTGCATGATTCCAAACTGTGCCGCTACGCGTCATGCCCACTTCACCCTGGATGGTTCAGGTCCGGCCGAGCTGACACCGCCAAGCCTGGACGACTGGCCGGAAGTGACCTTTGAAGTAGGAAGCAATACCCGTCGCGTCAATCTGGATGAAGTTACCCCGGAAGAAGTCGCTCAGTGGCAGGTGGGTGAAACGGTGCTGCTGAACGGCAAAATGCTCACCGGTCGCGATGCAGCCCACAAGAAAATGATAGAAATGCTCAACAACGGCGAGACACTGCCGGTTGACCTCAACGGGCGCTTTATCTACTACGTTGGCCCGGTTGATCCAGTCCGTGATGAAGTCGTAGGCCCGGCTGGTCCAACAACCTCAACCCGTATGGACAAATTTACCCGTCAGATACTGGAGACTACTGGACTTCTGGGTATGATCGGTAAATCCGAGCGTGGCCCTGTTGCCATTGAAGCCATCAAGGACAGCAAAGCGGTATATCTGATGGCCGTAGGCGGCGCGGCGTATCTGGTATCCAAAGCGATAGTCGGCGCCAAAGTGCTGGCCTTCCCTGAACTGGGTATGGAAGCTATCTACGAGTTTGAAGTCAAGGATATGCCAGTAACCGTGGCTGTCGATGTGAAAGGCGAATCCGTTCACAACACCGGCCCGGCCAAGTGGAAAGAGATTATCGCCAAGAGCGCATAATATCGTGTTCATTTCGGCTTGATGGGGCCTCTGTGGATTATTTGACCTCTGTAGGTCATAGGGCTAATGGGATCGGATCTGTCTGACACGCCATGAACCCATCCATGGGGGCTCCAGTGCGCCTTCCCTGGCGCACAGGGTCAGACAGATCCGATCCCATCAGCCCTTTCAAACCTGGGTGCCTGCGTACAGTCGGTTTTAAATCGGTATTCGCGCAGCTCCCTGCCATACTGGAAGTTCGGATCTTAATTCTGTGCTCTATGCTATGACCCTGCTGTCTATCCTCTCCATCCGATATTTGGATTGGCACTGGGTTTCGGCGGGGTGGTGGTATCGCTTTGGTGGGACCGTCTGGCGCCAGGGATGGCGCCAGTCGAGCGGTCATGGATGACGAAAAGCGTGTCACATCAAAGCGATACCACCACCCCAGCGTGGCACTAACCCTCATCACTATCCTGCATGGAATCACCAAAAGGGTACTGACCCCTTTACTTAAAGATAAGGTGATAACAAGCCTGCTGCTGCATTACGCAAGCGTACCGGAAGTGACTGCTGTTGCAGTTCGCTCAGTGTCACAGGTATAGCTTGGGCAAACTGGGTATCAAAATGTTGATTCAACTGCTGTGTCAGCCAGTTGTCATAACACTCCACATTACACTCAAAATTCAGTGCCAGGCTGCGGTTATCCCAGTTGGCGGAACCGAACAGTGTCCAGCTTTCATCCAGAGTAAACAATTTGGAATGAATGAACCGCCCCTGACTGAACCTGACTTCCACGCCTTGGCGTACCAGTTCCAGTAGATGGTGGCGGCAGGCCCAATCAACCAGTTTCAGGTTGTTGCGCCCGGGTAACAGCAACTGGATTTGAATGCCCCGTAGTGAGGCAGTAATCAGGGCTTCTTCCAGGCTGGCATCGGGAACAAAGTAGGGTGTCATGATGCGTATCCGGGTTTGTGCTGATCCTATGGCACCTAACATCAGTTGTCGCAGGGTATTGAAGCGGTCATCCGGCCCATCAGCAATGGCGCGAGCCAGGGTGCTGCCGGGTGTTTCGGGTGGGCTGAACCAAGGGTGCCCTTCCAGCTTTTCTCCCGTGCTTGAGTACCAGTCTTCTGTAAAAATAGTTTGCAGTTCAGTGACGACTGGACCTTCAACCACAAAGTGAATGTCTTCAATGGGAACGCACTGGCGCTTGTTGCGACAGTGATGATCACTGATGTTCATGCCGCCGGTAAAACCAATACGACCATCTATAATCAGTAACTTGCGGTGGTTGCGCAGGTTAAGAAAAGGCAGAGTTCGTGGCCAGTTGGGTGGCATGAACTCGGCATAGTGCAGTTCTGCGGTACGCAGGCGTTTTTTTAGGGTCGGGAAGGAATAGCGAAATCCCATGTAATCCACTAGCAGCCGGATGGCTACCTGGCGTTTGGCGGCACGACTTAAGGCATCTATAAATTGTTTGCCCAGCCGGTCGTTACGTAAAATAAACGTGCTAAGGGTAATGCTCTGTTCCGCTGCATCTATGGCGGCCAGCATGCGTGGATAAGCTTCATCGCCATTGAACAAGGGGGTAATCGCATTGCCCACCAGCAGTGGTTGGTTAGAGACCTTATCAGCCAATCGCGATAAAGTTTGCATGGGTTCCGGTACGCATTGCGCGAGCATGTCAGGTAGAAAGGGCTGTAGGCTGTCACGGCGGTGATCGGCCAGCTTTTTTTTCCATTCAGTGGCGCGTGAATGCAGACGGTTGATACCGAACAGCAGGTAGGTAAATGCCCCTAATACTGGAGCTAGCCAAACTAATCCCATCCAGGCAATACTGGCGCGGCTGTCACGCTTGGTCAATAGAATATGAATTGAACAGACCGAGGACAGAATGAGCGGAATTCCGACCAGTAATAAAATTATGACAAGGTCGAGTAAATCAGTCATTTCATAAGGATGCAATTAGCTGAACCCGACCCCGTAAGGGGATCGGGTTGGCATTTAGAGCGTGTCAATATAGGCGCGCAATGCATCAGCGGTTTCAGGGTGTTGTAGACCGAAGGCAACATTGGCTTGTAAAAGCCCGGCCTTATTACCGCAGTCAAACAGCTTGCCTGCCATGGAATAGGCCTGCAGGCCAGATTCCGACAATAGGGTTTGCAGAGCATCGGTTAACTGTATTTCGTCACCGGCGCCTGGCTGAGTGTCTTTGAGCAGGGTCATAATACGTGCGGGCAGAATGTAGCGTCCGACAATAGCGAGATTGGATGGGGCGGAAGCAGCATCTGGCTTTTCAACCATGCCGCGAATATCGGCGCTTTGGCCTGGGTTTACAGAAACTCCGGCACAATCGACGATACCGTAGCGCTGTACCTGATCTTCTGGCACACCCTCAACCATGATCTGTCCCAGTCCGGAAGCTTTCCAGGCGGCTGCCATAGAGGACATGTCGCGTTGCTGGCCGGCATTATCGATGAGCATATCCGGTAACATCACCGCAAAATCTTCATCGCCAACTACTGGCGCGGCGCAGAGTACCGCATGCCCCAGACCCAAAGCTTTAGGCTGGCGTACACTGATTACTTCGACACCTGGAGGCAGAATGTCACGAATGCTTTCCAGTAACGCTGTTTTGCCCTTACGACTCAGTTCGGCTTCCAACTCATAGTGATGATCAAAATGATCTTCAATAGCCTGTTTACCGCTGCGAGTTACCAGAATGATCTCGGTAAAGCCGGCGGCAATGGCTTCTTCGACAACATGCTGAATCACCGGTTTATCAACCACGGTCAGCATTTCTTTGGGTACGGCTTTACTGGCAGGTAGAACTCGGGTCCCGAGTCCGGCTACGGGGATAACAACTTTACTTAACATCCTTGGCTTCCTTGTGGCTAGTATTTAATGACGTGTGAGTGGCGGGTGCTCAATATCGGCCGATGAAAAGTCATCCAGACTGGGTTCTACCGGTATCTGGTAACTTCCACTGGCCCATTCACCCAGATCGATTAAACGACAACGTTCACTGCAAAAGGGGCGCGAAAGATTCTCCGCTGCATAGAGCGAAGGTTTGCCACATTGAGGGCAGGGTACTTCACGTTTTGTCATAATATTCCATGTACATCATGTGCTTTTATTAATGGCCCTGGATTTAAGCTGTTGGTGGAGCAGGGCCACCTGTGCTTCAAGGCTGGCCAGGTTACCGCTATTATCCAGAATAAAGTCGGCTCTTTCCACCCGCTGCTGCCGTGGCATTTGAGCGGCGATGATTTTACCTGCTGCTGCGGTTGTCATGCCGTCGCGTTCGCAGCTGCGCTGCAACTGAATGTCTTCGGGTAAATCAACCACAATAATAGCCTGCGTTAGCCGATGTTGATCGGTTTCCAGCAGCAGGGGCGAGGTTAAAATAACATAATCTTCCTGCTGGTGGGATGTTATCCAGTTAAGGATCTGCTGACGTATCAGTGGATGCAATAGTGCTTCAAGCCAGGTACGTTTTTCTGGATAGTCAAACACCTGTTGGCGCAACCAGCGCCGATTCAACTGACCTGAAACGTCCAGTGCAGCGTCACCGAATTCAGCTTGAATAGCGTCAAGTGCTGGTTCGCCTGGAGCGACAACATCACGAGCCACCTGGTCAGCATCTATAACAGCAACGCCCAATTGCTCAAATAGTCTGGAGGCTGCACTTTTACCACTGCCGATCCCGCCAGTTAATCCTACAGTCAACATACTGCCTAACGCTCCTTGGTGAACAGCAAGATTAGCATTTTAAGCGTTACAGACAAACTGCATTGGCCATTTTAAAATGCTAAAATAGCGTATTTTTCTGTTGGGCTACTCAGGTTAATGAACCGCTCCCCTGATCTTTTGAATGGACCTATGCGCAGCGTATTGGTGCAGATGACCGTCCCGATGATGTTCGGGATTGTCAGCATCATGCTGTTCAATCTGGTTGATATCTGGTTTGTCGGACAATTGGGTACTCTGCCCATGGCGGCGCTGGCCTTTACCTTTCCGGTTTCTTTTGTGGTTATCAGCCTGGCGATTGGGTTGGGAATAGGAACGTCAGCAACCCTGGCACGGCGTATCGGTCAGGGTGACACCGGGTCGGCCGCCGAAGTCGCCACCTCAATTCTGTTTATTACCTCGCTTTTGCTGATCCTGGTGGGCTTTGCCGGGCAGTTTGCTATTGACCCCGTTTTCAAACTGATGGGCGCTGAGCCTGAACTGCTACCCCTAATTCGAGCTTATATGCAGATCTGGTTCGCCGGTTCAGTGTTCATGGTACTGAATATGGTATGTAACAGTATTTTACGTGCAACTGGTGATGTGCGGGGTTCAGCCATGATTATGCTGCTGGCTTCGCTGTTGAACCTGTTGCTGGACCCTTTGCTGATTTTTGGTTTGGGTCCGTTTCCAGCCTTGGGCATACAGGGTGCTGCACTTGCCAGCGTCATTGCCTGGAGTATCACTACGCTGATTGCACTGCATCTGTTGCATCACCGTCGACATATGCTGACCTTACGCTTTCCATCACTGCTAACGTTGCTGCGCTACTGGCGTGAACTTTTCAGTATTAGCGCTCCCGCCGCGCTGTCTAATATCACCACGCCGGTTGCCAATGCGGTGCTGACGGCTATGGTCGCTCGACACGGTGCCGAAGCTGTGGCGGCTTTTGGTGTGGGGAGTCGCCTTGAATCCCTGGCTTTATTGGTGTGCCTGGCCTTGTCGATGAGCTTGCCACCGTTTATCAGTCAGAATTTCGGCGCCGCTCAGATGCAACGGATTAAAAAAGCTTATGCGCTGGCGATACGTTTTGCCTTGGGCTGGCAGGTGTTGATTTACTTGTTACTGGTGCTCTTTTCGGCGCCGCTGGCGGCCCTGTTCAGTGATGATGCTGAAGTGATCCGTCTTATCCGCTTGTGGATTTTGATAGTGCCGCTGGGCTTTGGTTTCCAGGCTACTACCTTCTTGAGCGCATCGGCGTTTAATGCGCTGCATCAGCCGATGCTGGCGCTTAAGGTCAGTTTGATTCGCTTATTCCTGATGTATCTGCCGCTGGGTTGGTTAGGTAATCAACTGTTTGGGTTGGAGGGGCTGTTCAGTGCGCTGGTACTGGCAAATCTATTGACCGCCATCATCGCCTGGGTGTGGATGCGACAGAAGCTGACGGGCCTCCTTCATGTCGGGGCTTAAGTGCGTTGAATAACTGTTACCGAGTGAATGAAGCTAGTAGGATGAAGTTTTGGCTTTTGCTGTACGGCAAAATCTAGAGGCCTGTGCCAATGAAACTCTTTACCTGTACGGCTTGTGGCAATCTGATTTACTTTAACAATGTATGCTGCACGCAATGTGGATCCACCCTGGGGTTTTTGCAGGATACCCAGCGCTTAAGTGCCATAGTGCCCGCAGGCAATGGACTTTGGCAGCCGGTGGGCGAAATGCGTCTTTACCGTATGTGTAACAATTATACCGGTGCAGGGGTGTGTAACTGGATGCTGGAAGCTGAAAGTGAGCAGCATTTTTGCCGTGCCTGTGACTTGAATCAAACCATTCCAGATCTGTCAGTTCCTGGTAATACCGAGCTCTGGCGCATTATGGAAACGGAAAAGCGTCGTTTAGTCTATTCATTGCTGCAACTCAATCTACCGTTAATGTCACTTAAGCACCATTATCGAGGTATGGCATTTGAGTTTCTGGCAGACCCTCACCCTAGTTTTAGTGAGCGCTCCAAGGTGCTGACTGGGCATGATCAGGGTTTAATTACTCTTAATATCGCTGAAGCCGACCCAGCAAAACGTGAACAAATGCGTGAGCAGATGGATGAGCCTTATCGCACTATATTAGGCCATTTTCGGCATGAGTCAGGCCACTATTATTGGGATCGTTTAGTCAGAAACAGCCAGTGGTTGCACCCTTTTCGCGACCTGTTTGGCGATGATACGCGGGATTATGCTCAAGCGTTAGATAATCATTACCGCTTCGGTGCACCACACGATTGGCGAACACATTTTGTCAGTGCCTATGCCAGTTCACACCCCTGGGAAGACTGGGCTGAAACCTGGGCTCACTATCTGCATATTGTTGATACCCTGGAAACCGCTTATGAGTACGGTCTGCAGATTCATCCGCGCGTCGGAAGTCAGCACTCCATGAAAGTCAGTCATGATTTTAATGCCTATCACGAGGGGGCGTTTGATACCCTGATTGAGCATTGGTTACCCCTGACGTTTGTGATGAACAGCCTTAATCGCAGTATCGGCCATGATCATGCTTATCCCTTCGTGCTGGCACCAGCCACCATTGAAAAACTCCGCTTTGTTCACCGTGTGGTGCACGGCAGTAACCTGACGGCTGTTCCTGACTAAGCGTAACTTTACCTTGACAGTCAGGGGGGCAAACTTGTTAGGGTCTAAAGGCTATTTTTAATTAATGAAGTTTATTGGCTCGTATAAAAACACTTGATAGGAGTTATTTGAATTTTCAGGCTACAGGAGAACATTGATGCAAAAAAATCTGGATAAAGGTTATATAGCCCTACTTGGCTGGAGTCTGAGCGCTGTGGAGGCGGCAGAGAACTTTGATCGCAGGTATGTGGTTGTCGCCCCTGATTGGGCTGAAGAATACTGCACTCAACACAATATTCCCTATGTCGCCTGGAATTTTGAACGCCTGAATGACCGTTCGATGGAAATTGCTGAAACTCTTCAGGAAATGGGAGTCGATGTCGCCATTCCCATTTTTGAAGAAACGGTGGAGTGGGCCGGTGCAATCAATTCGGTACTGCTGGATAACCCGCGCTTGTTAGGTCAAGCCATGTTGATGCGTGATAAATCCCTGATGAAGCGTCGTGCTCAGTTGGGTGGTATCCGTGTCGGTATTTTTGAAGAAGCGCATGATCGTGAAGATGTGGTGCGTTTTCTGCGCCGGGTAAATCAGACACTGCTGAAGCTTGATGGTGACCCGAACGATCCAATTCACTTTAAAGCTTTTGATAAGGCCGGTTGCCTGGGGCATCGCGTGGTACGCACGCCGGATGATGTGGATGCGATTCCGGATGATGAGTTTCCTGCGTTGATGGAGTCCCATTTGGATGGTTGGGAATTTGCCGTTGAGGCCTGGATTCATAATGGCAAAATTCGTTTTTTGAATATTTCCGAGTATGTCACCCTGGGTTATTCCGTGTTTGTACCGGCATCACCAGAGCTGGAAAAATACCGCGATCAGATTAAACAGCAGATCGAAAAGCTGGTTAAAACCTTTGATATAGAATTCGGCTTGATTCACCCTGAGTATTTCGTTACCAGTGATGGTGAGATGTACTTTGGCGAAGTGGCCTACCGTCCGCCAGGCTTCAAAGTGTTTGAGCTGCTGGAACGGGTATATGGTTTTAATGCCTACCAGGCCAGTATGCTGGTGTTTGATCCAAAAACCACCGAAGACGAGATCCTTGAGTTCTTTCCGAAAGAAGTAGTCGATGCCAAGGGATTTGCCGGTTGCTTTGGTGTTTACCCACGCCGTCGGGTAGTCAGCCGTTTAGAAATTCCTGAAGAGACCGAAGATCACCCTTATTTTGAGTCACATGAATTAACCACGCCGGCCCAGGAAACCGTGACCAAGCGTACCGCTTTTGGTACCCACTGGGGATTAGTGTATTTTGTCGGCTCTGAAGCGGATGAAATGAAGCGTTTACTCAAGCATCAGGAAGAGCTGGATTTTTATGTCTGATGTTGGAATGGTAGCCATAAAAGGGTGAGTATGTGAGTCAGGGTATTGAAGAATTAGAACAGACTAACCCGAAACTTGCCGCCTTGCTGCAGAAGCTGGATGCCAGTATTGAACGCCTGACGCAGGCTCCCGAGTTTGCTAAATACGACAAGTTACTGGGTGTACTCGACCTGGTCAGGCGGGTGTTGCTGCAGTCGGGTGGCTGCGCTGCATTGGAAATTAGAGCTGAAAAAATCGAACTGGCGGGTGTATTTGCCGGATCTGACTGGCAAACGCCGCAGATTTTGGTACCTTCGTTGACATCTCACTCGCTGCAAAGTGCCGATGCCAATTTGCTGGTGATAGAAGCACTCAGTGAAATTCGGCTTCTGGCTGTCGCTAAGAACAATTATCGTCATCCCCTGATATCTGCTGAGCAGGCTCACCACTACCTGACGCAGGTAATGGCGATTAATCTGGCCTTGTTATTCACTCCACCGAGTGAAGCTGAGCGTGAAACCCAGGGACGTCTGGCACAAATTCCACGGTTGTTGTTTGAGTACCTGGCTCAACGGATCGGTTATGAGCATGTGATTGATCAGTTGGTGGATGAAATCTGGCGTATTTTACAACAACGTCCGATTCAGGTTGATGCTGTCAAACGTATGGTGACTCAGATTGCAATCTGCCAACATAATCCGGACATCGATCTCGGTAGTAGTGGCCAGGGTGCCGCGCGGTTAGTGAGCAGTCTGTTTGGTACCACTCAGGCGTGCCGTGAAGACCCAGGCGTGGATGTTTACAAAGACAGGCTTGCGAGCATGGATAGTCAGGCCTTGCAGTCAGAAGCGACCGGCTTTGCCAGGGCCATGCATGATACTGGATTGGTTTCACCCTATCATGCTGTGTTGCTGCGCCATCTGCTGGCTGTGGATGACTACTTGCTGATTGAAGCGTTAGGTTTGTCTTCAACTGGCCGGGATTGTTTTATGTGTTTCCGCCAGTTGATCCAGGCACTGATCCGCCAGGTGATCCTTCCTGCAACGGCTCAAGGCATTTATGGTCTGGCGTTGATGCTGGAGCGTGGCATTCTCTATCAGCCTCCGGTCGCACCGGCGCTCTGGCGGCAGTTAGGTCTACCCTTGTGCAAACAAGCTCAAACACGCTTAACCTTAGCCTTTGGCGATCAAGTATCTGTCAATGCGCGTTTGCTTGAAGGTGTGCTGTGTATTCTGGGGCAGCCGCTCGGCGTCGGACAGGGTAATAACCCGACCTGTCAATCGGCTCGAGCCCTGTCCATGTGGGCCTACAATGATCCGGACTATCTGTTGCAGATGCTGGTCTGGGCGGCCAGGGATGATGAAGTTGTGATGCACTTCGAGGGACAGCCTATTTCATCTCGTGACTGCCAGGCCGGTGTCGCTGGAGAAACGCCCATAGATCTTGATCCGGTTTCCTTGCTGTTGGTCCCGCATCTTGATCGTATTTATGCTGAAATGGGGCGTCGCTGTATTGGACGGGAAGGGGATCCGCATCGTTGGGTAAACCCCGAGTTTCATGGCTGGTGGTCAGGTCGTGGATTTCGCATCAATGTTGATGTCGCCACAGGTAAGTTTCAGGATCTTGATGAGTTTATCCGTGCGTTTTATGCCTGCTACCATCCTTATTTTAATGGCAATCAACCGCTGATTCATCCACAACCGGCCGGTATCGCTATTACCGATTCAGCCGCTCGCTTTATCGGCTGGCATGCGATCACCTTACTGCGCGTGGCACTGGATCCTGAAGAAGTGATGCGGGTGTATTTTTATAACCCGAATAATGACAGTGGGCAGAATTGGGGTGATGGCGTCGTTGTCAGTACAGCGGGTAAGGGTGAACGTTTTGGTGAAGCCTCTTTACCCTTTGCACAGTTCACCTCACGCTTATATATCTTTCACTACGATCCGCTTGAGAGTGGAGTGTTGGCTAAAGTGCCGCAGGATGAGTTGGATGAAGTGCAGGGCTATATGCAGCGAAGTTGGGGTATGGATCGTCAACCCCCTGAGTTGGTTTTGCAGGCGCCTGATCAATAATGCTTTGATAGGTCACACAAAAAGGCACAAACAAAAAGGGACCTCACTATAGAGGTCCCTTTTTAGTTGGTGTTACTGCACCACTAAGGGATCAGTAATACCCACGACATGCAGCGCAATCAAGGTGATCAGACCTGCCATCACCAGATAGTAGACAGTTGGAATGATAGTCATACGAATGGTTTGACCCTCACGCCCCAGCAGGCCGACAGTGGCCGATGCAGCCACGATGTTGTGGATGGCAATCATATTACCGGCAGCAGCACCAACCGCTTGTGCAGCGATCAGCATAGCACTGGAAACGCCGATTAACTGGGCGGTATCAAACTGGAACTGTGCCATCATCAGGTTGGATACGGTATTTGAACCGGCGATGAACGCCCCTAACGCACCCACAGTGGCGGCGAAGAAGGGGTATACATCACCCACACTGCCCGCTACCAGTTCGGCCATAGCACGAGGCATGGAGGGCAGGTCAGCCAGGTTAACACCTGAGTTGATCAAAATACGCACCATCGGGATGGTGAACAGCAATACAAAGCCCGCACCCAGCAGGGTTTTGGACGATTCACTCACCGCTGCACGTAGTTCACCAAACTGCATTCTATGTAGTAGAAAGGTGGCCAGTACAACCAAAATCATGATGCCGCCAGGCAAGTACAGGAACTGTATGCTGCCGGATACACCGGCTTCACCAAGAATATTCTGCCATCCCAGTACCAGGTTTTGAGTGAAGAAGGCTTTCACGTCCGCATTGACGCGGGATAAAACCAGTAACGCACCCAATAGCAGATAGGGGGCCCATGCCAGTGTTATTGACATAGGGGCTTTGGCCGTCAGACTGTCGAGTTTAATCTCGATATTACCCATCCATTCAACCGGCCACTCACTGGCATCAGCAAAGTCCCAGCTCTTTTTGGGTAGCAGGAAACCAGCTTTGGCTGCAGGCACTACGATCAACAAGCCAACCAGTGCACCAATCATGGACGGGAATTCCGGCCCCAGGAATACACCCGCGGCGGCATAAGGGATAACAAACGCAATGCCGGCAAACAGGGCAAAGGGTGTCATTGCCAGACCTTCGCGCCATGAGCGGTTGCGACCGAAGAAGCGCGTCAGCATCATCACCATAAACAGCGGCATGAATACCCCGATCAGCGCATGCACAATAGCGACTTCGGAGGTGATCAAGTGATAAAAGGCTTCCCAGTCGGAGCCCTGAGCAATCAAACTTTCAGTGATGCCAGCACGATCCAGCCCACCGGTAACACCCACAACGATAGGCGTACCTACAGCACCGAAGGACACCGGTGTGGACTGAATCATCATGCCTACCATTACCGCACCCAATGCAGGGAAGCCCAACGCAACCAACAAGGGTGCGGCAACGGCTGCGGGGGTACCGAAACCGGAGGCACCTTCAATAAAGCAGCCAAACAGCCAAGCTACAATGATGACCTGTACACGACGGTCTGGGCTGATATTGGAAAACCCACCACGAATCGCGGTGATAGCACCCGAATGCTTGAGGGTATTCAGCAGCAATATCGCACCAAAAATAATCCACAGTATGGCACCAGTAAGAATCAAGCCTTGCAGCGTTGAAGCCAGTACACGGTTAAACGTCATTTCCCAGGCCGTTAGGGCAATTGCTGCCGTAACGATAAAGACCACAGGCATGGCACGTCTGGCCGGCCAGTGCAGTCCGACCAGCAGGATCGCTGCCAGTACCAGCGGCGCAAATGCCAGTAAAGAGAGTAGAGTGGAGTTCATAAAGCCTTCTCTAATTTGATTAATTGTTTATTTATACTTGTTTAGGTAAATTGGTATGACCAATTTTGCCGTATAGTCAATAAGGTTAGGGGCTTGTTAAATGCGAGTCAATCAATCTGAGCCAAACTTAGACCTATGTCTAGAGTGGATGAATAACCGTATTTTTTCACTGTATAGGCTAGTCCCGTCATGATTGAACGACTATGCTTAAGGAGAAAGGCTTGCAAAAGATTGAGTTGCTGGTCTTCGCCATGAAGTGCAATGCTTCATGCTATGCCATGACCGGCAATAACAATAAAACCGACAGTGTAAATGGGATGTGAACTATGACAAAAAAAGTTGCTTTGGTTACAGGTGGAACAGGTGGTTTGGGAACCTGGATTTGTCGAGCACTGGCAGATGCAGGATTTCGTGTAGTGGCGGGTTATAACAGCGGTGGTAATCACGATAAGGCTAAAGCCTGGCAGGAAGATCAGCGTCGCGATGGCTATGAAATAGATGTTGCCTACGGCGATGTAACCAACTCTGCCTCTTGTGCTGATTGCATCAAAACCGTAGAGGAACTGACCGGTGGCAGCATCGATATTCTGGTCAATAATGCCGGTATCACGCGCGATGGTATGTTCAAAAAAATGAGCTGGGAACAATGGAATGAAGTACTGTCAGCTAACCTGGACAGCATGTTCCATATGACCCGTCTGGTGATTAATCCGATGCTGGAAAAAGGCTTCGGTCGCATTATCAATATCTCTTCAGTCAATGCGCAGAAGGGGCAGTTTGGTCAGTGTAACTATTCAGCGGCCAAAGCCGGTATCCATGGTTTTACCAAGGCGCTGGCACAAGAAGTTGCTGCGAAAGGTGTCACTGTGAATACCCTATCACCCGGCTATATTATGACGCCGATGGTGGCGAAAATATCGGAAGATATCCAGGCGAAAATCTGTTCAACCATCCCTGTTGGGCGTTTTGGTAATCCAGAAGAAATTGGCCGTGCCATCGCTTTTCTGGCGGATGAAAACTCCGGTTATATCACTGGCTCCGACCTGTCGATTAACGGCGGTCTGCACATGAGTTGATTGGCTTGGCTGATCTGCTCTGAGTAAGTCCCGTATTCGGGGCTTACTCCTTGTGTGCCAGTAAACTGTTGAAGCGCTGTTGTAAGGCTTCAAACTCATCAGCAAAACCGGCTTCCTGCCATTCATCAATAACCTGTTGAACCGCTACTTTGCGTTCACTCTCTGAGCAGGGTTCCAGTGCTTCCTGCAAGCGTTCCATCTGATATTCCATTCTTAGGTATTGATCACTTTCTGGGCTGGGCTGATTAAACAGTATTTCCAGACGTATGCACAACAATCGGGCGTCTGTATGCCGATCCTCATCCGCAGAGGAGGGGTTGACTGAGTCCACCTTGCTGGCCTGCAGTTGAGTCCTGAGTTGGGCAAAAACCTGGTCGCCATGATTGCGAAAGGCTTCCCAAAGTTTGCGCTCTTTATGCTTCGCTGTACTGTCAATGGCTTTCCAGGCCTGCTGCAGGGCTTTGATTCCTTCTGCTGCGGCTATGACATCCTCTGCTTGAGTCAATTGCTGTGCTTGGTCAACCAGGGCCTGTTTTTGTGCCGCGCAATCGCTACGGTGTGCTTGTAGTGCCTGTTCGGCCTGGTCTATCAACTGCTGAAAGCGTGTTTGTAACAATTTTCCCGGTGCTCGGTCGACCGGTGAAAACTCACGCCACTCTTGCTTGGCACTTTTGAGTATCTGTTCCAGTGCTCTCCAATCGGGCTGTGACCAGTCTAGCGCACTGAAGTAGGTTTCCAGGTGTTGGCAAATTAATTCGCGCTGTGACAGATTCCAGGCACGCAATTGACTACGTTCCTTGTAGTAAACATCACAAGGCTGGTAGGCCTGGCGTGACGCTGAATGAAACCGTTCCCAAAGCTGCTTGACGGGGGCCGGCGATTGCTGATCTAACTGCTTCCATTGCTGTTGTAATTCACGTATTTGCTCGGCCAGAGCCACCGGAGCCAAGGGGCTGTCAATCAGTGCTTCCATGGCTATACACAGTTGTTCTTTCTTGGAAATAGTCGCGAACTGTTGCCACTCCGTCACCTCATTGACTTGGGCTGTGAGGTGGCGAAGTTGCTGTTGCAGCGGTTCAGTTAGTTGTGCATTTTTAATCGACTTGTTAAGGCTTTCAAGTTTTTCCTGTGCTTTCAGGGTTTCGCCCTGTTTGATATGGCTATCCAGCAAGTTCAACTGCTCTTCTATCTCTGCCAGTACCGCCTTATCCTGCTGTTTTAATTGCTTTAGGCGTTTTTCAGTCTGTTGGCCGGTAGCTGTCAGCGCTTTGAGATCCAGTGCTGTTTGCAGGGTCGGTGGCCAGGGATGCAGTTTTAGTGCCTGCTTGATAGCCTGTTGACTGGTCTGCAGCGCATTCAGGTCGTTGGCTGAGTTGGCTTGCTCCATTAGACTGCGAAAATGCGTGCTCTGTTGTTGCAGTTCATGACAAGCATTGATGATTGTGACCAGCTTGTCGGCCTCTTGGCGTTCAGCTTGTGTTAGCTGCTCCGCGTGATCTGCCAGCAGGCGTTGGCTTTCGTTATCCAGTCTGGTCAGGGCGTGTATGGGATTGTCTTGATCAAGCGAGTTTTGGCTTAGCTGTTGTAACAGTTCAGTGAGTAAGTCCCGGCATAACACTAGCTGTTTAACAGCCTTAGCCCGGATAGCCTCCGCTTCAACAATAGCGGCCTGTTCAGCCTCCTGCTGTTGTAGGATGGCTTGCGCTTGTTGAAGCAGATGCTGATAAGTTTCAGCCATATCCGGGTGTTTATCGCTCGCCAGTTCATTCCACTGATTTTTTAGGGCTTGAATGCGCGCACTGAAATGTTGCTTGTCGCTGCCGTTGACTAAGGTATGTAAGTTATCCAGCAGCTTGTGGCGCTGCTGTAGAATCGCCTGCTGCTCCGCATGACGCTGCTGTATACGCTTTTGTGCATCACGGGTGATGCGATACACCACCTTGTCATGATCCTTGGCAAAGTGACGTACTTTTTCCAGGCAGTCTGTATCATTTAACCGCGTTGCAGCCAATTGACGAGTGCCTGTGAGTGGCGCCTGCATGGCAATGTCAGCCAATAATTGCTCATCCTGGATGCGTGGGAGCAGAGCAAAGTGTAAACGTTCATTCTGGCTGTGACAGATCAACAGGCTGAGTGCTGTTTCATTCTGTATAGAGTCAAACTGGTTGGAATTTATAAGTCCCTGTTCTGATAGGACAATCAACCTGGAGGCTGCCATTTCGGCAAGTGCCATATCGTTATTTTGTTCAAGCAGATGGATTAGCAACTGCTGGTCTGTCAGGCGTGTTATTGCTACGGTCCTGACCTTGGGATCAGGATCGTGGTAGGCAAGCTGCCTGAGTTTTCCGGCATCTGATTTCTTGTTGGGGTTGAGTTTTGTTGCCGCGATACTGCGTACAGCAGCACTCGGATGACGCCATCTAGGTTTTAACAGGTCTACAAACATCAATCACCGTAACCGGACGTTGAATCCGGTAATCCTTAAGTATGCCAAGCTAATGCTAAGGTGGACTATTCTACCGGTGCCAGGTGTCGCAATAAAAGCCTTGATTGCAGCGTAACACGAAATAGTTTTTTAAACGCTCAGGTCAACATGCTGGATCAAGCCCGCTTTTCCTTGCTCTGATAAGTAGATGCCGCTGGAGCGGATCACCCCCAGACGCTCTTCGTCCAGCGAGCTGTTCAGCGTAAAAGGCGTGTTTGCATTACCCAGATAGATTGCACCTATACCGGCCTCTTTCAGGCTGATCAGTTGCTGGCTGTTTCCTTCACCAGGTTTTAGCCAGAGTTGCAGATGTTCAAAAACGGCATCATTTTCATCGATCCAGCCATTGCCGTCGTCATCATGCGCTGCCAGTTCAGCAAAGCCATCGCCGGTTGATGCACCAAACAGCTCACTGCCATCATTGATGCGACCGTCACCATTACGATCCAGGGCTAGAAAGGCCGCATTACCCGCCAGTTGTGGAATTAGGTCTGGCTGACCATCTAGAGTCAAGTCAAACTCAAAGCGCTCCTGGCTGAGTTCAGCCGCTTTGCCATCAAAGCTGATGACCAGGGGGTCTTTCAAAGCGCCCCGCAGTTGCAGTGAAAATTCTTGGTGCTGGAGTAACTCACGGCTCATGTTCAGAGTGATATCGATCTGAATCTGTTGGCCATCCGCGGTGGTGACCTGCCCAGTAGCCTGAAAAGCAGTATGCTCGTGTTGGTAAAAAGTTTCTGATACCTGGTAGTCCAGACTGGCTTGTGTCGGCGCTTCAGGAGCTTGTGTGGCTGTTGCATTGGGTTGTATTGCTAAGGCTTCGGCGTGTTGCTGTTTTGGCTGACGCAGATCGGTAATGGAAAAATCAATTTCCTTGCCAGTAAGGCTGCGCAGCAACGACTGAATTAATGAGATACGTAGTCGATCTTCTGGCGTGAGCTGCAGAAAATTATCATCTTCGTCACTTGGGTTAATTCCTGCTGAAGCTTCATTTGCTGCCGCCTGGTTACGTTCATTCGCTGCGGTGACTTGTTCTGACAAGCGTTCTGCCTCGGCGGCCAGTGCGGGTTTTCCAGCCTGGCTACGCAGCTCGGTATAGGTCATGAGTTGGGTGCTTTCAGTACTCTGTTGATGACTGTAGTTCACCAGGGACATTTGCCCAGAGCGGTCCGGGAGGCTGGCTTGCAACTGTTCACTGCGCTGATAACGGCTAAGCGCCTGGTGTGATGATGTTAAGTGTAAAGAAGATGACTCAATACGCATGGCGGTAACCTCAGTCTATTTCGAGGTTATCGGCCAGACTGTAAAGTTCTTAACCAGAAAAAAGTCTCAGGTGGAGATGAGCTCCAGATCACCATCAACATAGTACCAGTGTCCTTTTTCCTGTCGAAAACGAGAGGTTTCCCGGAGTATCCCATTGCCATCAGGGCTTTCAAAATGGGCTTCAAAGCGAACTTCGCCTTGGGTATCATCTGGTTGGCCAGCCTGAGTTTCGAGAATAATCAGTTGAGTCCAGTTAGTGATCTGTGACTGCTCGATCAGCAGTTCACGATCTTCTTCACGTCGGGTTTCCGGGGCCATGGAGTCGATAAGATAGTCAACGGCACCGACAAAAAAAGCCGAATAACGTGAGCGCATTAACGCCTCAGCCGACTTTGCTGGTCGGCTGCCGTTAATGGCCGGTGCGCAACAAAAGTTGAAAGGTTTGCCTGATTGGCACGGACAGAGTTGATCGCTGCTGGTTTGATCCTGCAACATAGGATGATCCTCGGATTATTAACTGATACTCTTCAGCATAACACGATAGCAAAGCCGTATGAATGTTACGGATAATCGACTATAGCATGAGATGGTGAGATGGCGCAGGCACAAGCGGGTACCTATTTTTGGCATGATTATGAAACGTCCGGCACGGATCCCAAACGCGACCGGCCGATGCAATTTGCCGGTGTACGCACCGATATGGACTTCAATGTAATAGGCGAACCGCTGGTGCTTTACTGTGCGCCTGCCGATGATTTTCTGCCACACCCCATGGCGTCCCTTATCACCGGGATTACGCCGCAAAAAGCGGCAGTGGAAGGGGTCTGTGAAGCTGAATTTATCAGTCGCATCCATGCCGAACTATCCCAGCCCGGGACCTGTGCTGTGGGCTACAACAGTCTGCGTTTTGATGATGAAGTGACTCGCTATACTCTCTATCGCAACTTTTTTGATCCTTATGCACGTGAATGGCAGAATGGCTGCTCACGCTGGGATATTATTGATATGTTGCGTCTGGCGCGGGCACTACGTCCGGAAGGCATTGTCTGGCCCACCTATGAATCAGGTGCACCCAGTTTGCGGCTTGAAGATCTAAGTCGTGCCAACGGGCTGGCGCATGAGCAGGCGCATGATGCACTGTCAGATGTCTGGGCGACGCTAGCGCTAGCGAAGTTAGTTAAAGAGAAACAACCCAAACTGTTTGAGTTTGTGTATTCTCAGCGCTCCAAGCAAGCTGTGCGGCAGATGCTGGATACGCAATCGATGAAGCCAGTGCTGCATGTCTCTTCACGCTACCCGGTAGAGCAGGGCAACCTGGCAGCTATTGCTCCTCTGGCTCAGCATCCGATCAACAGCAATGCCGTGATTGTCTGGGATCTGCGCCATAATCCGGCCCCCTTGCTCGACCTCACGGTTGAGCAACTCCACGCAGGTCTATACACCCGTCATGATGAGCAGCCTGCTGATGCGCCCAGAGTGGCGCTGAAGCTGGTGCATGCTAACCGTTGCCCGGTACTCGCACCGGCAACGATGCTTAGCCCGGATGAAGCACAACGACTGTCTATTTCCGGTGAGTTGTGCCGCCAGCACCTGGCTATGCTGCGTGACAGCCGGACTGTGTGGCAGGAGAAATTACAGGCTGTTTATGCTGAATCCGGATTTGAGCCGGAAAAGAACCCGGATCACATGCTCTATAGCGGCGGATTTTTCAGCGATACAGATCGTCATCTGATGGAAGAGGTACGTCAAACGCCTCCGGAGCTGCTGGCTGGATTGAAGCTGCCTTTTCAGGATCAGCGTTTACCGGAACTGTTGTTACGCTATAAGGCGCGTAACTTTCCCTTCAGTCTGACTGATGATGAACAGCAGCAATGGGAAGAGTACCGTAGCCGGCAATTATTGGGGCCGGATAATGATGGTTGTCTGACCATGACGGGGTTATTCGATGAGCTGAATCGTATTGCTGCTGAGCGTGAGCTAACCTCAAAGGAACAGCAGATACTTGAGGATCTGGCTAGCTATGCTGAATCTATCTATCCGATGGAGTTCTGACCGGTGAGACGTATCCGGCTATGCTGTCTGGCTGTGTTCATGCCACTGGCATCCCTGGCAAATGAACGTCCAGAATATAATGTTATTCCGCCAGATGGCTATGAAGGTGGACGTTATCATGCCCGGGATGTGTTTGAAGGACGTGATTGGGGGGACTATGATCCAGAGCTGATGACGGAAATTTATCCGTCGGAACCAGTGGAGCCCTTAGAGCCTGTTGTCATCATGTATTCTGAGCCTGATGAAGTCTATGAAATTCAAGAAATGTTTAATCAGCCAGAAGAGCCACAGCCGCTGACGGGTGAAGATCGAATTTTTGAAGAAGTTACAGCTGATATCCGTGAGCAGCAGTGTTTTGCGTTGGGATTGAGTCAGGATTGTGATCCGGATGTCGGCTTTAGCGGTGAGTTGACCTTCGAAACAGAAACCGGCCAGACCGTCGGTGAGGATATGCTCGGGGCGTCTAATTTTTACCGACGCTTAGAGGCAATGGAAACAGAGCCTGAACCGGAAGAACGGTTCAGGCTGCTGGAAGAGTCGTTTACACCCGATTTGAATGTGTTGTTCGACTAATCAATGGAAATGGCTTTCACTACGTTGTTGCTGTAAGCGCTGGTAGCCACTGAAATCCGGAATAGTGGGTTCAGCATCAGTTTCAGGAAGCAGATTGCCAAAGCTGCGGATTTGATACTGCCTGGTTTGCAGCTCTGCCAGCACGGCTATCAGATCGTCACGGGAGATGTCAGACACCTGTTCGGCGATCTGCTGGTGGGTTGTGAAGGCCCCATCACGATCCAGTTCCCGCCAGTAGCGTTGAGAGCGTTCAGATAGCTTGGTATCTGGCTGTAATAAGCGCGAGCGTAATCCTATGCGGAAATCTTCCAATTGCTCGTCACTCAACGCTTGCAGTTGCGTGTGCATGTCGCTCAGGAAATCATCAAAATGGGATTCCAATTTTAAGGGATCAGCTACTGGCGATTGCACAATGAGCGCCAAGCCAGGTACATCACCCATCGGTAGATAATTGGCGAAGACGATATAGCCCAGTTGCATATCTGTACGTAAACGTGAATAAAACGGGGTGGAGAGTATTTCATTCAATAGCGCGACGGCGGCTCGCTTTTCCAGGCTCCGATCTGCCGCTTGCAGGTAGCGGACCAGTGTGGCGTCGTTGTGCGCTAACTTCAGTGTGTCAGTGAGCGGAGTATCTGTCGGGATTTTAACAACCGGTACCTGAATGCCGGTTACGGGTCGGGTATTTGGCAGCAGTTGAGTCTGTATCTGCTGTCCCATGCTCAACGCCATATCGGCTGTGATATTGCCATGCGCCAGTAAGCGCACTTCAGCCTCGGTAAACAACTCGGCAAGAAACTGTTCAAGTTGTTCAGGTGTAACACTCTCCAAGGCTTCAAGTCGGTCTTCAGTGCTCCAGCGTGACATCAGTGTAGTGAAAAGCTGTTGCATGGCCAGCTGGTAAGGCCCCTCCTGACGTTGGTTAATCAGGCGTTCTTCAAATTGCTGACGTACCCGTTCAAACCTGGCTGGGGTAATTTCAGGGTGCTGCATCTCCTGCAACAGGCTGTCCAGCAGCAGAGGCTGTTTGTCATTATAACCGGAAATTTGCATGGAAAAGCCACGCAGATGGGGGTAGAGCGATACATTCAGTCCGGCCAGAGATGCATCATAAAGCATTTCATTCATCTGATCGTTGAGTATCCGAGTGTAGAGTTCCAGCATGACGGCATTTTCGGCACTGGCCAGTGCCAGGTGTGTCATAAATGCAAAGTAGACGTCAGCACGGGGTCGCTGAAACTGCTGGTCCTGTTGGTACCACAAGCTAAAACCTGGCTCATCTCGAAGCATTACCGGCAGGTCAGTAGCCGGATCATCACGCTCTGTTAATGCCAGTGAGTCGGGAATGAACGGGTTCAGCTCGCGCAGTTGCAGCTCAGCTTCCGGAGTCGCTTCCTGCCAGAGGTTCAAACGTTGGGGCTCGATAGCTGCAAAGCGGTAACCGGCATTATAACGCTTTTCAGTTAACTCTGGTGTCACTTGTGGGTGTTGCAGTGTTAACAGCAGGTTGTCCGGGTTGAGTTGTTGCAGGTAGCTATTAATAAGTTCGGGTTCGAAGCTCTCCAATAAATAGTTGGCATTCAACAGGTTTTCAACTGGATAGCGCTGCTGCATCTGAGCCAGCATCATCACTTCATGAATGGGCTGAGGTTGGTCGCGGAACTGAAACTGCAGCACAGCCAGTTCACTTTCCTCTTGGTACAGGTTGGCATTAAGGCCTTGCTTCTGGAGCAGATTGACATAGCCAAAGAACAGGCTGGTAATGCGATCTATCTGATTAAGGCCGTCATCGGTTAACTCAATATTAACCTGAAAGCTGGCCTGGCCTGGAAGGTCAATGGCCGTGTAGGCGGACAGTCCGGTTGCCAGTTGCTGTGATTTTAACAGGCTGAACAGACTGCCTTCACCCTCATATCCCAGGAGGCTGCCAATGAAGTAAAGCGGTTTGCTGCGCCAGTGATCACGAATTGGATCCACTGGAAAAGTCAGTGACAGGGTACGATGTTGGCGCAGGGTCTGCACTTCAAGCTGTAAAGGCAATTGGTCTTCAGTAAACAGTGGTACTTGATCTACATAGGGCTCAGCCTGAAAATTGGCAATGTCACTGAAGCGCATTTCTACCAGTTCACGCAACTCATCGAGTGTTTGTGGGCCGCTGATAACCAGACTCATCAGGTTGGCTGAGTAGTATTGCTGGTAAAAGTTGATCAACGCGTCGCGTATCTGAGTATTATCACCGTCTGACAGTGAATGCAGATCACCTACGGCAAAGTTACTCCAACTATGCTCTGGGTTCATGACCTGTTTAGTCACTTCGTGTATGCGGCGGTTGTCATCCCGGCGCTTGGCTTGAAACTCTGATTCAACGGCATGACGTTCGCGTTGCACATAGTCGGGTGTAAACAACGGATCAATAAAAAAGCGTGAGAACCTATCAAGAGCTCCTGCCAGTGCTTCAGGGCGAACATCAAAAAAATAATTGGTGTTTTCATAGGCAGTGAACGCGTTGTGTGATCCGCCGTTAGCATTGATATACGACTGATAGCTATCGGCTTCCGGATATTTTTCCGTACCTAGGAACAGCATGTGCTCCAGAAAATGTGCCAGACCGGGGATATCCACTGGGTTAGCAGCAGAGCCAACGGCAACATCCAGTGAGGCGGCCGCCTTTTCAGCTGCTGGATCGGAAATTAATAAGACTTTCAGCTGGTTGGGTAAGATTAAGGTCTCAAGTGACCGGTTATCATAGGGGCTTTGGATAACCTGGGCTGGAACAAAACCGGAAAAGCTGATCAGAAACACTAAAAAAATAACACGGAGCATTTTGAATCCTGTAACCCCTGGCATAAGATACCTGTAAGTCAGTAAAGGCTGAAGTTGATGTCTGATAGGACTGAAGGGTAGCCATATAGTTCCTGACTACCGTTTGACGTTTGTTCCACTCTGTCACGGAAGTATGTCTATGAACCGAGAAAAAGTAATTTTTGCATTCTTTATTATACTGGCACTGACACTAAATTTCGGCTTTTTTGTGGGTGAAATTGATAATATAGATCATCACGATGTCTGGGAGCTGTTTGCCGCACTGGTTGTCAGTCTAATCTGTACTGTACTTAAGTTCGGGGACCGCACCCACCTTGGCGCATTGATGCTGGCTACCAGTCTGGTAGCCGACCTGCAGCTACTAATTGCCGCGTTTATCTGGGGATATGGCGTGAATATTAATGAAGCTGGCATGACGCCCTCTATTACCGCCAGTATGGTCTCCTTCGCTGCCGGTGCACTGATTGCCAATGTGGTATCGGTCATACTGCTGATGGTTGAGACTGTTATTGTGCGCCGCTGATCATGCAGAATATTCTTTATCTGCTGTTGCGGCGTCTGCGCATTCCGCTGATTGCATTGATTATGGTTTATGCGATTACCATCGCTGGATTCGTGCTGATTCCTGGTCAGGATGATCAGGGTGAGCCCTGGCGGATGGGCTTTTTTCATGCCTTTTACTTTGTGTCTTATATGGCTACAACAATCGGCTTTGGTGAAGTGCCTTATGCTTTTACCAATGCTCAGCGTATGTGGGCGATGGTGAGTATCTATCTATCTGTTTCGGCTTGGTTGTATGCTATCGGTGCCACCTTACAGATTTTTCAGGAAGCGGCGTTTCTACGCCTGCTGCGCTTACGCCGCTTCATTAAAAAAGTGAATTCACTGGAGGAATCATTCTGGCTGATTTGCGGTTATGGTGTTACCGGTAGTCTGGTTGTCCAGGAACTGGCCGCTCAGGGCATCAGGTCGGTTGTGGTGGATATTGACCAGACCCGAGTCGATACCCTGGAACTTGAAAATGCGCTGGTACCTGTGCCCGTTTTTTGTGCCGATGCTTCCCGTCCAGATAACCTTGAATATGCGGGTATCCGACACCCCCGTTGTCAGGGGGTGATGGCGTTGACCAACAGTGATAATGCCAACTTGTCGATTGCCATTGCCAGCAAATTGCAATATCCCAAACGTCAGGTGTTCAGTCGCACGCAATCAAGCCTGCACGCAGCCAACCTGGCTTCATTCGGGACGGATCTGATTGTCGATCCTTTTAAAGTCTATGCCGAATATCTGGCACTGGCGGTGAGCTCACCGCAAAAACATCTGGTGTTTGACTGGTTGATTAATCCGAAGCATCGTCCCTTATCAAGTCTGTATAAATCGCGTCAGGGTCGTTGGATTATTTGTGGATTTGGACGCTACGGGCAGGCACTTTACCAGGCGTTGGTGCGTGTGGGTGTTGATATCACAGTGATAGAGCCGGATGCCCAACGACTTGATCTGCTCGACGATGGTGTCGTCGGTATAGGAACAGAAGCAAGTACTTTACGCCAAGCCAGAGTAGAAACTGCTGTGGGTATTGTGGCTGGTACGGCCAATGATGCCGATAATCTTTCCATCATCATGACCGCACGTGAACTCAATCCACAGTTAACCTGCGTGGTGCGCCAGAATCGACACTCAAATGAACGGGTGTTTCAACATGCAAATTGTGATTTTGTGATGAAGTCAGGTGCGGTTATTGCCAGTCGGATTATGGCTTACAGCCGCTCAAATCTGTTATTGGTGTTCATTGATCATCTGTTGCAGCAACCTGATGTTTGGGCGCATACCTTGTTGAATCGTCTCAACCGTAGTGTCGGTGATGAGCGTCTGGCAATCTGGGAGGTGGTTATTAATGAGGCTAAAGCGCCAGCTGTGCACAGTTTTATAGCCGTCGAAGGTAGCCTGCAGTTAAAGTATCTGATGAAAAACCCACATAACCGTCAAGAGATGCTCAAGTGCTTTCCGCTAGTGTTGCAGCAAGGAGATAGCCTGGATTATGTACCGGGTGAGCTACAGGAGTTACAACCCGGTGACCGAGTACTGTTTTGCGGACGTGCTGAGGCGAGTCGTGAGATGGAGTGGAATTTAAATAATTACAATATTTTGCATTATTCTGTAACCGGCAACGATGCAGGTAATAATTTGCTGGTGCGTATACTGCGAAAATTACGTGTAGCTGAGTAACGCTCAAGGATTATGGGTGTCTTGAAAGTCAAGGCTATCAATTAGTCGTATTTCCGCTTATATTTGCCTTTGATAAATACATTAGAATCCATGAAACAAGTGCATGCAATGTGAGGTGCTGATGAGCCGTTTTACACTTCCAATGATAACCCTTCTGGTCGGATTGTTTCTGTTGCCTATGGATGCAGAGGCCAGACGTTTTGGTGGCGGCATGACCGGTGGCAAGTCTTTCTCTGCCCCCCAGCGTCAAGCATCGCCTCCTGCTCAGAGACAACAGCAACGCCAGGATGGTGCCCAGAATCAGCAGGCCGCGCGTCCCGGTATGGGTGGGCTGATGGGTGGACTGCTTGCCGGTGGATTGTTGGCAGCCTTGTTCATGGGGGGGGCTTTTGATGGAATTCAATTAATGGATGTTCTGTTGATAGCCGGGGTTGGTTTTCTTATTTTTAAATTTTTGAAAAGTCTGCGTGGCGGGGCGGCCAACCCTCGAGCGGCTTATGCAGGCCCAGGTTCGTCAGCGGCTTTTGGTGATGGACAGGCGCAAACGTCCATGTCGCGTAGCGGGTTTATGCCTGAGCCACCTGTATCCGGTCTGGCCACAGGCTATATGATGGAACCACTGAATTTGCCAGAATGGTTTGATCAGGATGCTTTTTTGGAGGCTGCCGGAAAGCACTTTACCCACTTGCAGCGTGTTTGGGACCAGCAGGACTGGGAAGAGATCGCTACCTACACCTCTGATGAAATGCTGACGTTGCTGCAGCAGGAACGTGCCGGCCTGGCTCATGATCAACACACCGAAGTGGTCTCGGTGATGGCTGAGCTAGTCAACTTTATTGATAAAGGTGATCGTGTGATTGCCAGTGTGAATTTTTATGGCTGGCTGCGTGAAGAGGATAGAGGTGATACCACCGAGTTCAGCGAAATCTGGCACCTTGAGCGTAGTATGCAAGAACAGTCAGGCAACTGGATAATCGTAGGTATTGAACAACCCGCGTAAACTATGCTTACCTATTGAAACAACAGCAGGCAGCCACTGGTTAACAGTTTGGCTGCCTGTTTTGGTTTAATCAGCTATGATCGCGCAAAAATACCGGTGAGTCAGGGCTGGAGTCTTTCGGACTGTAGTAGTAACCATCCAGATCAAACTTCAACAAGGCTTCCGCTGACTCTATCTGCTGTTGAATCAAAAAACGACTCATCAAACCACGTGCTTTTTTGGCGTAAAAGCTGATGATTTTATACTGTCCGTTTTTCCAGTCTTTGAATACCGGGGAGACAAGCCGACCCTTCAGACGCTTTTTATTAATGGCACCAAAGTACTCATTGGATGCCAGGTTGATGATCAGCGGATCGCTAGCCTGAGTGGCTTCTGCATTCAGGTGATCGGTGAGTCGATCTCCCCAGAAATCATATAGATTGTTGCCCTGGTTTGTTTTCAACCGAGTGCCCATCTCCAATCGGTAAGGCTGCATCAGATCCAGGGGCTTTAACACCCCATAAAGTCCAGACAAAATGCGCAAGTGTTGCTGAGCGAAGGCAAAATCCTTGTCAGACAGACTCTCTGCATCCAGGCCGGTATAAACATCACCTTTGAATGCCAGTATGGCCTGACGCGCATTATCAGTTGTATGCTCGGCTTCCCAGCTTTCATAGCGGGCAACATTCAGACTGGCCAGTTTGTCGCTCAGTTTCATTAGCTGGGCAATATCCTGAACAGAGTAGTCTCGAAGTTGGGCAATGAGCTGTTTAGCGTCGTCAGTAAATACCGGCACAGAAGTTTGCTCGGTAACGGGCTTTGAGTCAAAATCCAGTGTTTTCGCTGGTGAGATCAATATCAGCATAGTGGCAGAGAAATTCCTGTGTCAGTTAAAAATTTGCGTCCGTATCAGCCACGCAAACGGGTGTTCAACTCATCAACTACTTCAGCCCAGTCAGAGTCATTGGCGATGGCATCGCGAAGGAAGACGGCCTGTGCTTCATTCCAAAAAGTGGCATCTTCTAGCTTCACCTTGTCGGAGAAAAGCTTGTGGGTGTTGATGAACTGATCTATGTGGGCATCCGTTGATGCCAGTCCAAGCTGTTCGAACAAGGTATTAATTGTATGCGTAGACGTGTCCATATTCACCTCCGGTGAATTTATATCAGTTTATTTTTACAGTAAGTTTTGGCTAGAGCAATGACTTTGTCAAAGCGCTGGTTAACCCTTAAACGCCTTTCGTGTATGCTTAGCAACCTAAACTTAAGTCACGTGTCACGGGTCTGTAATGGGTAAAAAAACAGTTTTAACCGGTATCACTACGACCGGTATTCCGCATATCGGTAATTATCTGGGTGCGATCAAGCCAGCCATTGATGCTAGCTGCAACCCTGAGTATAACAGCTATTTTTTTCTGGCCGACTATCATGCATTGATTAAGTGCCAGGACCCGCAGCGGGTGGCTGAGTCAACCCGTGCCATAGCGGCTACCTGGCTGGCGCTGGGGCTGGATACGGATAAGGCCACCTTTTACCGTCAGACAGATATTCCTGAAATTCCGGAGTTGACCTGGATTCTCACCTGCCAGACCTCTAAGGGCTTGATGAACCGAGCGCATGCCTACAAGGCCGCCGTTGATGCCAATCGTGAGGCTGGCAACGACGACCTGGATGATGGTGTGACCATGGGATTGTTCAACTATCCTGTGCTGATGGCGGCCGATATTCTGATGTTTAATGCCGATATTATTCCGGTGGGTAAGGATCAGATACAGCACATAGAAATGGCGCGGGATATCGCTGGGCGCTTTAATCATCAGTTTGGGTCACTACTGACCTTGCCGGAAGCCCAGGTCGATGAAGAAACTCAGTTGATTCCCGGGCTGGATGGACGAAAAATGTCCAAGAGTTATGACAATACGCTGCCGTTGTTTTCCAGCTCTGATGAGCTGTACCGGTTGATCAAGCAGATCAAAACCGACTCGCGTGAACCGGGTGAACCTAAGGACCCTGACAGTAGCACCCTGTTTCAGCTTTACCGCTGTTTTGCTACTGAAGCCGAAACAGCACAGATGCGTCGGGCATTTGAAAATGGCATTGCCTGGGGCGATGCCAAGAAACAACTGTTCGAATACCTGGATGCCACGCTGTCAGCCCCACGCCAGCGTTACCATGAATTGATGGACGATCTGGGCTACGTTGAATCCATCTTGCATAAAGGTGCTGAGAAAGCGCGAGCTCAGGCGGCCCCTTTGCTCAGTCAGGTGCGTATCGCCGTGGGGATTCGTCCTCTGACCTATGTAGCACCGTCTACGACTGATGCTGTGCAGAAAAAAGAGAAGTCGGCTGAAGTGCTGGAACGCGCTGAAGCTGGACGCAAACGGGCTATTTTGCTGCAGCTACAGCCGTTGCTGGATCAAGTAGCCGCAGCTGAAGACCCATCAGCTGCTGCGAGGACGCTGATTGCTGATAGAATCGCTGAGCTGGAAAGCCTAAAGAAAAAGGCCCGTCAGAAAGCCGAGAATGAACTCGAGCTGCTACAGCAAGCACTGGCGGAGTGGCTCTGATATGCGCATGCTCGGGCGTTTACTGGCACCGCTGATCTTTTGGATTGCCTATACGCTGTTTCGCTCGCCTTTTGCCCGCGGCAGTAAAGCGCGGCATGACTATGTGATGAAGCTGTTTCGTTATGCCGCAGATCATCAAAGTCGACGCGCTTTATCTGTGTATGGGCATCTGTTGCATTTTCGGGGTGAGGGAGTGAGTAATCGCATTCAGGGAGCGATTTATTTGCAGCAAGCCGCCGATCTGGGTGACATGAAAGCCCAATATCAGATGGGACGAATCTGTGAGGGTGGCTTCGAGGGTTACTTCCGAGTCGATGCGGTAAAAGCACGCCATTACTACTCTTTAGCAGCGCGTCAGGGGCATAGCCTGGCCCTGACACGCATGCAAGAGGGGGTTAACGATTGATGCGTTTTTTCATCTCGACAGTGAAACGCATAGTTTCTGTGCCACCCGCAGGTAGATGCATGCTCCAGGTCAGTTGACCAGCACCATCTTCCTGCATCGGATGGCTAGACTCTTTTAACTCCCATTCCTGCTGAAAACCAACACTTAAATCAACACTTCGTCCTTCGTTGCCAGCGTTGGTGATGCTGACCTCTTGTTGCAGCGTGATGCTGTCAAAACCATCGCTGAACAGAGTTTGCCGACGGCTGATATTCAGATCAAATGCACGGCCCAGTGACAGGGTGGCTTCTTCACCAGCGGCCAGGTTACCTAGCTCGGCGGCACCGATAAACTGCAGCTCACCTTCTCGGTCCGGACGGAATACACGTGCCTGACCCGCGGGTAAGGGTGAGTTACTGCTATCCAGTGAGGGTGCTTCAAATACCAGTTGCACCTCAGGTTGAGACTGGTAACGTTGTTGATCCATAGCTGGCCAAAGGTTGAAATGATGGCGATAGGTCATTTTAACTGGCAGGTCGTCAAACTGTACCAGTGGCAACTGTTTGGTCTCGTCAGGTTGCAGTGTGACCGGGTAGGGGAGGCGGTAGAGATAAAAATCCTGCATTTGTTCCGGCGCTTTGGCCTGGCCTGCCATGGCATCACTCATGACCATGGCGCGCATCATCTCGGGCTGTCCCTCTGCAGGGGCGTTGATGTCACCTGCCATCAGACGCAAGTCGGCATCCTGAAAAACACTACCACTGTGGTTATATACAGATGCCAGACCTTCGGCAGACAGTGATGTACCTCGGCTGTCCAGTGTCAGTACATAGTCCATCTGCCAGCCGAGACCACGGCTGAGATAATTGAGTTGAGCGACACTTTCAGCTTGTGTACCGGCGCTGACAAACTGCAGCCCCGCTTGTCCTTTCAGACTTTCCGGTAGCTCGGATGGAAAGATAAAACGCCATTCCGCACTGTGTAGAGGAATAGATTCAATACGTCCGTCACGTCGGACCAGCGCCTGCTGATCGATACTCAAAAGCTCGACAGTGCTGATGGTTTCCTGACCTGTAGACTGGTTGATGCGGGCCACCTGAATAAACTTGCCCAGATAGGCCTGTAGCAGAGCGTTGTAGTTTAACGGGCTTTGTAGCAGACTTTGTTCCAAAATTTGACCCGCACCCTGAATACGTAGTGTTTCCGGAAGCATCTGTTGGCTCACATCTTCAATACGTATACGTTGGCCTGGTGACAGGCTTGGCAGGCGGCGTTGGTCCTGAATCATTGCCAGATCTTGATTATAGAGTGTCAGCGCCAAGTGGACTTGGTCTGCCGCGTTAATGACACCGGCCTGCAGGGGCATTGATGCCAGTCCTAAGCTTAGGCAAAGAGAAGATATATTTAAAAAACTGCGCATCACAAGGCTCCTGTGACTAAGGTGAAGCGTTAGAAATCGGGGCGGGAAGGTCAAGTGCTACCCGAAAACCCCAGGTGTTTCTGGCTGTATCTGGCGGATGTCGGTAGCGGCTGGATGAACGTGTCAGCCGAGCAAGCTCAAACCAGGAGCCGCCACGCATCACCCTGTAACTGCAGTCACCGCTAAGCATCGCTGATCCATCTTCCGGGGCACCTAGGTAATTATCGCTGTAGCAGTCCTGTACCCACTCATCGACGTTACCGTGCATATCTTTCAAGCCCCAGGCATTGGCCGGTAGCTGCCCAACGGGAGCTGTTTGTTGACCATCCCATTGTGTTCCACACTCATCACAGACTGCCATTGCTGGCACAAGTTCATTTCCCCACCACCAGGCTGAGATGGTGCCAGCGCGAGCGGCGTATTCCCATTCGGCTTCGGTGGGCAGGCGATAGGGTTCGCCAGTAATGGCGGCAAGCCAGCTGGTATAGGCTTGAGCATCCTGCCAACTGACGTTGATAACCGGTCTGGCGCCGCGCCCCCAACCTGCATCATCAGGCAAGGGTCGATTGGTAGCCAGTGCAAACTGATCATATTCCTCAAAGGTCACTTCATGTACACCCAGGGCAAAGGTGTAGTCGATACTCACTGTGCGTACCGGACGTTCATTGTCATCACCCATGCGATTCAGGTCACCCATCAAAAATGTATCTTGTGGCAGTGTCTGCATTACCGGGGCAAAGCTGTTTTCACCAAAATAATCTCTGAAACGTGCCAGGTCACCAGGTTGATCCAGTGCTTGGCGTGAGGTGTCCTGTGCGGCAGGGCTGGGTAGGGTTGGTGACTCAACCGCAGCTGTTTCAGATTCGTTCTGCGCTGGCAATGGCTGGGTCATCTCATCAACAGGTACTTCAGTAGAGGGCCCCTGTGTGGTCTGTGGACTAACCCGGATCTGCTCAAGCTCCTGCTGCAACTGGTTGCGTTGCTCGGTGAGTGCCTGAATCGCTTGCTGTTGTTGTGGGTCGGGTTTTTGTAACAGCAGGCTAATCAACAGACCCAGTAACAAACCCGCACTGAACAATAAAGCGCCGATCAATCTGGGTCCAACGGGAATTCTGTTCAGCAGTCGTGTTACTGGCTGAAAGCGTTGTAACCAGCCAGTGGGTAAGCGTTTTTTGAGTCCTGAGATCGCATTGATAACACGGTTGGATTTTGACGCAGTCGGGGAGTCTGAATTTGTATCTTCTGGGGTGCTGGCTGCAACAGTTTCCTCTTCACTGAACAGTGCTTTGAGCAGCTCAAGTATAGAGGCTGGTCTGCTTTGTTGATCCGGATTAAGGGCGGATTGCAATGCGCTCCACTGTTTGGCTGTCAGACTGTTAGGTGCTTTCAGTTCACGCTGAAAGCGGGCTTTTTCGTCATCATCGGGCAAAAAGGCTGGCTTGTCGGCATAAAGTTGGTAAGTCAGTGCGGCAAAAGCATACACATCCGAGCGCAGGCTGGTGGGCTGCGGGTCAAAGCCTTCCGGGGCTTGATACTGACGGTAGGTTGGCTTGCCGGGAATAAGGTCAAGGTAATCATCTACAACATGGCGCCAACTGATCATCATCACCCGGACACCGCGTTTACTGCTGATAAAGACCAGTTCAGGCGCCAGGCTGGCATGACTTTTGTGAATCTCCCGATGAAACGCATCCATTGCCTTACCCATCTGGATCAGCAGCCCTTGCTTTTGCATCGGTTTGAGCTGGGCTGTTTTCCCCGTAGCAAACATATCCGCCAGGGTCAGTCCATCCACGGCTTCGAAGGCCAGAAAAATTAGTCCTTTGAAGTTGAACAGGCCATAACAGTCAAGTGCGTTGGCATGCTTACATTTCCGACAGACAATGATTAGTTTACGCAGCCGCTCAATAAATTCCGGCTGACGGGTTAGTACATCAGGGAGAAACAGCAGTGTGACTGTCGGACGTCCTGAGGAGGCCTGGTCTTCTGCCTGCCAAAGCGTACCGTAGGGATGAGGACCCAGTTCGGTTGTCAGGCGAAAGCGGTGACGCTCAGGGCCAACGAGGACCCCTGCTTCGAGTAAAACCGCTGAATCATCCATGTCATTCACCTCAAACGCCTGTTGCTACAGTGTATTAACTGGCTGTATCCAGTGCTGGCAGTGATTTGATCAGGCTGTCGAGCGCCTTCATCTGCGTCAGATAGCCTTCCAGTTTTGCTAAGGGTAGAGCACAGGGACCATCGCATTTGGCCTGATTTGGATCCGGGTGGGCTTCCAGAAACAGCCCTGCAATTCCCTGGGATAATCCGGCTCTGGACAGCTGAGCCGCCATCGCCCGACGACCATCGGCTGAGTCAGCCCGACCTCCAGGCATCTGCAGTGCATGGGTAGCATCAAAGATAACCGGATAGCCAAACTCTTTCATGATGGTAAAACCAAGCATGTCGACGACCAGGTTGTTATAACCGAAACTGGTGCCGCGCTCACAGAGCATCAACTGGTCATTGCCAGCTTCTTCACATTTATGCAGGATGTGCTGCATTTCCTGTGGTGCCAGGAACTGCGCCTTTTTGATGTTGATCACAGCGCCAGTGGCAGCCATTGCCTGGACTAAATCAGTTTGGCGTGACAAAAAGGCTGGCAGTTGAATAATGTCACAAACCTCAGCAGCTGGTGCGGCTTGATAGGGTTCGTGTATATCGGTAATGATCGGTACCTGGAAAGTTTCCTTAATCTCCTGTAGAAGCTTGAGGCCTTCTTCCAGCCCAGGGCCACGGTAAGAGTGCAGCGATGAGCGGTTGGCTTTATCAAACGAAGCCTTGAATACATAGGGAATATCGAGTTTTTGTGTGATTTCAACATAGTGCTCAGCAATACGTAGCGCCAGATCACGAGACTCCAGTACATTCATACCACCCAATAGCACCATGGGGTTGTCATTACTGATAGCCAGTTTGCCGACCTGAATCGTTTTCTGTTTCATTTCAATGCCCTGTGAAATCCAAAAAGTTATTTCATTATAGGAGGCCGGGAGAGTCAAGTCTTCCCGTCGGGTCCTGATTATTTAGCCATTTGATTATGATACCTGAGCCATTAGCAGTTCTATACAAAACCAGAGCGCCGCAAGAATATAGAGTAGGCACAATAACGCTCGTTGTCTGAAGCGTTTTATCAGCCGGGTTGGATCCTGTGTGGAGATTATCAGGGGATAACCTGGCTGTCCTGGGTTGGACAGAATGTGCATATCCGGCAGGTTATTCTGATATTGGCGTTGTAATTCGGCTTCTTGCAGTGCGGCTTGCCGTACAGCTTGCCATTCAATGGCCGAAAACTCAGTCGCAGCGGGTGCCGCAAAGCGCGCTAATAGCTGTTGATGATTACGTTTCCAATCACGGATAATATCGGCTTGCAGTTTGTCGAGTGCGGCTGTGTTTCGCCCTCCACCGACTGTCTGGAATTGTCCCAGCGCATAGACTTGTTCATGTTCCATGATTAAATGTTCGGTATAGCGGTAGCGTTCACCAGAGAGACTGAGTGAGCCCAAGACGGTGATATATTTCAGTAAAGACGATGGATTGGGGCTATTGCCAAGCCAACTGCTACGCTGGGCTACATCTATTTCAGCTTTTTCCGGGTCTATCAGACAGACGCCGGTGCCATCATTAATCTGAAACCAGGCGTCAGAAGTGCCTCGTTCTGCCAGTTTCCAGCCACCCTTGCCCCCATCGTCCTGTCGATCAATGCGGTAGCGGTACCAAACACAGGGGCGACCGGATAGCGGTGCTTGCAATAGTCCTCCCTCACCGCTGACTACATGACCAATAATTTCCACATAACCCTGTGGTGCAGAACGTATCATGGCTGTGGGTGTGTCGGTAATCAGCCGGTAACGGCGTAAGTGCCGGAACATAAAAAGCAGAGCCGCCAAGATACTGAGCCCGCAGAGAGTGATTCCCAGTAACTGCTCTTGGTGGTCAATGTAAAGATCCAGAAACATGCGTGTAAGTTAGCTAAACAGCTTTTTCATGTCTGGATCTTTTAAATCAGCCTCATCAAACTCCAGTAGTGTAGCGGGAAGAAAGTGCAAACGTTTGGCAATGATGATGTCAGGGAACTGTTCGATACGAATGTTCAGGTTATTGACTGAATCATTGTAGTATTCACGTCGATCAGCGATCCCGGTTTCAAGTGAGGTGATGCGCTGATGCAGGTGCTGAAAAGATTCACTGGCACGCAGCTCCGGATAGGCTTCAGCGACAGCAAACAGATTGCCTAACCCAATGCGCATCTGAGTCTCAGCCTGGCCCAGCGCACCGACATTACCAGCTTCTCTGGCGCTGGCAACAGCCGAGCGGGCCTGCATTACTTTTTCCAGTGTCTCCTGCTCGTAGGCCATGTGTTGCTTGCAGGTTTCAACCAGTTTAGGTAGTTCATCATGACGTTGCTTTAACAGTACATCAATATTCGACCAGGCGCGGCTGACATTATGCTTCAATCGCACCAGATTGTTGTACAGAAAAATGCCGTAGAAAATTACCAGCGCTAGCAGTACCAACACGATCAGCCAAAAAGGATCCATAGCCTAACTCCCTGAGAAAATTAAGCTCTACTATAACTGAATCCATAAGGCTGAAAAATACGCGTGATACACTTCAGAGATCGAAGAAGTAAACGACCAGGCTTTTGATCAAAAACACAGCCAGGCCCAAGCCCAGTGCCAGGAATAGGATAAAGGTACCGAACTTTCCAGCTTTGGACTTTTTCGCCAAGTCATAAATAATAAAAAAGATAAACGCACCAAAGACCGCCAATCCCACGTTGAGCATGATTATTTCTACTTCTGCAAGCCGCATAGATGTTCCTTTGGGTTGATTAAAAGTGAGTACTGTACAAATACCTGCCGCTGATTCGAAACTGCCCGATGGTCGAAGTTCAACTTATGTGCTTAAAATAGACGTGCGGCATAACACCAAGGTTTAACGCCAGGTAGATTGTACTGATTACAGCCGGGCGTTATAGTGTTTTCTTATAATTAATCCGAACAAACAATAGCATTTAGTTATAGATAGGCTGACCATGTCCTCATCACGTGCTCGTTTACATTCGCTGGGTATCGCCAGCGCACTGCGGGAAACCTTGCGTGAAGGCTATACCCGTCGTGACTTCAGTAGCGATCTGATTGCAGGCGTTACTGTCGGAATTATCGCTATTCCCCTGGCGATGGCACTGGCGATTGCCAGTGGCGTTAAGCCGGAATACGGTCTTTATACCGCGATAATTGCGGGCTTTCTGATCGCCCTGAGTGGCGGGTCACGTTACAGCATCTCCGGTCCGACGGCGGCCTTTGTAGTCATTCTTTATCCGGTGACTCAAGCCTTTGGTTTGGGTGGGTTGTTGGTGGCAACGCTGATGTCTGGCGTCATTTTGGTGGCCCTGGCTGTTGCTCGCCTGGGACGTTTAATCGAATATATTCCTGAATCGGTTACCCTGGGTTTTACTTCTGGGATTGCCATAGTGATCGCAGTTTTGCAGATGCAGGATTTTTTCGGTTTGCAGTTTAGTGCGGTGCCGGAAAGTTTTGTTGGACGTATCTTGCTGCTGTTTTCGGCTCTCCCCGGTTTGAATATGGCGAATACCAGTGTGGCTTTGTTTACGCTACTGGTATTAATTTTCTGGCCGCGCCTCAAGCTGCCGGTGCCTGGGCATTTACCGGCGCTGCTGGGCGGCACCTTTCTGGCTTGGCTGTTTATCCAAATGGGCATGGATGTCGATACCATTGGCAGTCGGTTCAGTTATGAATTACCGGATGGTACTCAAGGACAGGGGATTCCACCCTTTTTGCCTTCATTCGAATGGCCCTGGATGCGTCCCGGACCGGATGGAGAGCCGTTGGATTGGTCTTGGTCTGTCATAAGAGAACTGCTGCCAGCGGCTTTTTCGATTGCCATGCTGGGTGCGATTGAATCCTTGCTGTGTGCCGTTGTGCTGGATGGTATGAGTGGTCGGCGCCATCACGCCAATGGTGAGTTGTTAGGACAGGGTATGGGTAATCTGGTAGCACCGTTTTTTGGTGGTATTACAGCAACCGCTGCGATTGCCCGATCAGCGACGAATTATAAAGCCGGTGCCAAATCACCTGTTTCGGCGATGATACATGCGCTGGTTGTCCTGGCCGGATTGTTGATTCTTGCCCCTTGGCTTTCCTGGTTACCGATGGCCAGTATGGCGGCACTGCTGGTTATAGTGGCCTGGAATATGAGTGAGGCACACAAGGTTGTAGAGCTGTTAAAACGAGCACCCATCGGCGATATTCTGGTGCTGATGACCTGTATGTTATTAACCGTGTTGTTTGATATGGTATTGGCCATTTCAGTCGGTATCGTCATGGCCTCCATCCTCTTTATGCGCGATCTGGCAGGCATGACACGCTTCCAGGACATATCGATGCAGCGCAAACATGTACCCGAGGCGTTGCCGGAGGGCTGGGTGGTGTTGAAACTGTCTGGGCCGCTATTTTTCGCTGCCGCCGAACGGGTTTTCGATGAGTTAGCTGAAAGTGTGCAAGAGCGTCAGGGAGTCGTATTGTATATGGATGGCGTGCCCTTGCTGGATGCGGGCGGTATTAACGGCTTTGACCGCTTCAGTGATTTTTGTGAGCAGCAGGGCATACGTCTGGTCATTGCTGATCTGCAATTTCAGCCGCTGAGGGCCATGGCCCGTGCCGGTATGAAGCCGACTGAAAATCTTAGCTTCAGCGCCACACTGGAAGAAGCGCTGGATCGGCTGCATGCGGTTTAGCCCAGGCGGATAGGTTGATAGTTTGCCATCCATGTCACCAGTGATGTGGCTGGCATGGGTTTAGCGAAGTAGTATCCCTGTAAAAATTCACAGCCAAGACTGAAGAGTACATGACGCTGCTCTTCGGTTTCCACACCTTCAGCGATGAGTCTTAGTTTAAGGCTTCGCGCCATGGAGATGATGGCTTCAACTAACAGGGCATCTTCATTATCCAGCGTCAGGTCGCGCACAAATCCCTGGTCGATCTTGAGTGTGTCTATGGGGAAGCGCTTCAAATAGCTTAATGCTGAATAGCCAGTGCCAAAGTCATCAATTGCCAGGTGCACACCCAGATCACAGAAGGACTGTAGCCAGGCGATGGTTTCGTCGCTGTTGTCCAGCAACATGCCTTCGGTGATTTCCAGTACCAGTTGTTCGGCTGGCAGCTTGGCTTGCATCAGAATGCGGCGTAGCAACGGGGCGTCCATCCCCAGATCGCGTTGACGACCGGATATATTCACCGACAAATACAGTTTCAGCCCTTGCTGCTGCCATTGACTGACCTGCTGACAAGCGGTTTCAAGTACCCACTGACCGATTGGGCCTATCAGGCCGGTGTCTTCTGCCAGGGGAATAAATTGATCCGGTGAAACCATCCCCAGGGTTGGATGGTGCCAGCGCAGCAAGGCCTCCACTCCAGTGACGCGTCCTGACTGCGCCCGAACCAGCGGTTGGTAATAAATTTCCAGTTGCCCATTTTCCAAAGCTAGGCGCAGGTCCTGTTCCATCTCCATGAGTGTGTTGGCATGCTCCTGCAAGCTGCTGGTGAAGAACTGGAAACGGTTGCGACCGGTTTGCTTGGCACGGTACATAGCCAGATCAGCGTTCCGCAGTAGGGTGTCTGGATCGTCTGACTCCCCTGGATACATAGCTAGACCAATACTGGCGCCGATGATGATGTCACGCCCCGCCAGTGCAAAGGGTTCGGAGAGCTGACGGATAATTTTTTCTGCTACCAAAGCGGCATCCCGGTCAGAATGTATGTTGTGCAGTAGAACTACAAATTCATCGCCACCGAATCGCGCCACTGTATCACTTTCGCGAACACAACCAGCCAGGCGTGTGGCCGCTTCCACCAGTAGTTCATCGCCGTATTCATGGCCAAGGGTATCATTGACGTATTTAAATCGATCCAGATCGATAAACAGCACGGATATGGTTTGCTGATCACGTTCTGCGGTACTAATGGCAACTTCCAATCGGTCAAGTAGCAAACTGCGGTTTGGCAGTTGTGTCAGTGCATCATAATAGGCCTGGTGGCGAATATGTGCTTCGGCTTCCTTGCGGCTGGTAATATCGGAGAACACCGAGACAAATTCAGTGATTTGGCCCTCGTCATCATGCAATGCAGAAATCGACAGCCACTCAGGGTAGACGCTACCATCCTTACGTCGGTTCCAGATCTCGCCTGACCAGCAACCCTCGCTATGCAGGCTGTTCCACATGGCGTCATAAAATAATCGATCATGGCGGCCTGAGCTGAGCAGGCTGGGGTTTTGTCCTTTGACTTCATCGGTGGTATAGCCGGTGATACGTTCAAAAGCGGCATTAACGACTTTGATCGTGCCCTGATGATCGGCCACCATAATCGCTTCATTACTGGTTTCGAACACCGCAGCCACCATGCGCAGCTGTTCTTCAGCTCTAAGGCGTTCGGTTATATCTTCCTTGACCGCAATAAAATGACTGATTTCACCCTCATCGGTTCGCAGGGGGGAGATGGAGGTGGAATCCCAGAAGAGGGTGCCATCTTTTTTGCGATTGAGTAACTGACCTGTCCAGGTGTTGCCGTCACGTAGTTGTTGCCACATCTGGGTAAAAATATCAGCCGGGATTTTACCGGATTTAAGAATATTATTGTTTTGTCCCAGTAGCTCATCAGAGGTGTAACCGGTCATCTCGGAGAGCTTTGGATTGATGTATTCAATGATGCCTTGGGTGTCTGTGATCATGACCGCACTGGGGCTTTGTTCCAGCGCTCGTCCAAGTTGACGAAGTTTCAGGTGTGCCTGCTGAGTTTCGGTAATATTGGTGCGTACGCTGGCAATACCGCCTTCAGCGGTAGGGTTGTTACTGGCCTGATACCAACTGCCATCCGGGGTATGCTCCAGGTAGTTCTGGGTGCTATCCAAGGGTACGGCAATAGGTGACGATGTGGTTACGCCCTGAGCCTTGTTGATGCTTTGCAGTGTTGACCAGTCTTCTGCATTGCGTCGTTGCAGCCAGGGGTAAAATGCCAGCCAGCGCTGGTTGTATAGCACCAGCTTGCCATGTTTATCGAACAGTGCGAAGGCTTCAGACAGACTGTTTACGGCGTCTTGAAGACGCGTACGGGCTTGTTCTGAGCGGTAGTTGAGTTGCTGCAGGCGTCTGAACATACCACCAAGCAGTAACATTAACAGACAGCTTAGCAACAGTAGTGTCAGGGTAAAGGCTTCGGCATGGCGCGAGCGCTGGTTGTAGTGCTTTTGGTAGCTTTGCTCCAGGGCACGTAACTGATGGCTGGTATCTATCTGATTGAATTCATCCCGGTACTTGTGCAGGCTTTCCAGGTGACGCAGGTTGCTGCTGGCCTGGTTGGCAAAAGACAGCAATGCCGGATGATCATCAAGGATGATGTGTTGCAGTTGCTCTGTGGCCTGATTTAATTCAGTCAGTCTTTTCTGGTCCGGAAACAGGTGGTAGCGAAATAGCTGGCTCATCAGTCTGGCCGCTTCATCCCGCTGGGGATGATCCAGGTCACGCAGCTCTTGTACTAATGTTGGCATATAGAGTAAAGCATTGCGGATCAGCGCCGCATAGTGTTTGATTTCTTCAGACAAGGCATACTTACGTTGCTGATCTTGATAATAGCTTTGCAGTAGCTCAGCCGAGTGCTGGTTGAGTCCTTGATTGAAAGCACTGTCGGTATTCAACAGTTGATTCATCAGTTGGTCATGCTGTCGGCGGTAGTTGACCTGGGTGTCATACTGGTGTTGAACACCTGTGGCTATCAGTAGTGTTTGCTCATCCAGAGCTGCATCCAGTTCACGCAGTTGCAGGAACTGGTCCAGCCGGTGGGTATGGTCAACACTATTGATCGCGCGGGTCTGAAAAAACAGAGCGATAAGAATGGCTACAACCAGCGTGAGTAGTAGCAGAAACGGGCGGGCTAAAGCGTGCATCAGCGCTTCACCGCATTAAGCCGTGGGTGTTCACCTGTGAGCGAGCGGATGAACGCTGCCAGCTCCGTGATATCGGTTTCGGCCAGCTCGCGACCGAGCTGAAAGCGGGCCATGATAACAATGGCATCTTCCAGGGTTTCTGCACTGGAATCGTGAAAAAAGAAGCTGTTCAATGAGGCTGTACGCAACCCTGGCACTTTGAAAACATAGCGGTGATGTTCCTGACCGGTTACATTGAAGCGCCCCAGGTCGGCTCGATTAATAGACTCGCCTTTTTGTTCAAAGTAGTTTTCCAGTGACCCCATACGGGCAAACATATTCCCCCCGACATTGGCTCCCTGATGGCAACTGATACAACCCAGGTCACGGAATTTCTCATAGCCACGATGCTCCTCTGCACTGATGGCATTTTCATCACCCTGTAACCAGCGGTCAAAAGGCGCATTGGTCAGCATCAGGGTACGCTGAAAGCTGGCCAGTGCACTGCGTATATTGGCCGGGGTAATGCCGTCGACAAACAGGGCGTTAAATTGTGCCAGCCTATCTGGGTCCTGGCTCAGCTTGGTGACTATATCATCCCAGTTACTGGCCATTTCCACCGGGTTATGTACAGGGCCATCGACCTGCGTCTCCAGATCAGGTGCCTTTCCGTCCCAGAACTGCACGTGGTTAAGCTGACTGTTATACACACTGGGCGCCCGAATACGCCCCAGAGCACCCTCCACACCAACGGAAAAAGGTCGTCGATCCGCGCCGTTATGTGCCAGGTCGTGGCAACTGGCACAACTGATGCTGTTGTCAGAGGACAAGCGAACATCATGGAATAATTGATCGCCAAGCTGCACTTTTTCCGGTTGTTGTTCTTGCGCTTCCGGTACCGGTAATATGGCGTTATTGGCGAACAACACACCACAGAACGCCATGGCAAGACATAGCGTTGCTAGCTGGCTAAAACGTAAGGACATACCTTGTAAGGTCAAGCGGATCTCCTGCACCTGGTGTGCAATACATGAATGTTACCCTATCATGATCCTGCTTGCGCAGGCATAATTCAACACGCCATTGGTCGCTTGGTTGCGCTGTGTCAATAAAACACTGTGTCTTTAGTATAGCTCATGAGCCTTGCGGTATTTGCCTGAATAATCAAACAGCCTTTCACTAATCGACCAGTGCTGATTACGCTGCCTGGCGATAACAAAATCCGGGTGCTTTAACTGGTCTGCAACCTTCAGTGCCTGTGGTGCTGAGCGGATTCTGCTCTGTTTAGTTTCATCATGCCAGCGTCTAAACACACGGTTAAATACCCTCTGTTGAGCGGCTTGGCTCAGGTCAAAAGACTCACTGAGGGTCTCACCCTCTTCATCGTGGTAGGTCACTCGTAAGCGTTTATCCTGAAGACTGAACGTCATGCCGGCACAACGCAGGATTTTAGCATCTTTGAGTGATAAGGCGCGCTTCAGCAGGTCATCATGATCAATGAGTAACACGTTGCACTGCTCGCAACGTCTTGCTGCAATATCATTTTCTGCATTACATTGCGGGCATTCGCGAAAGCGGAAACGAAAGCGGCACGGCTCAACCGGAGGATCACCGACTAGCCCCTGGCAACATCGACCAAAGTGCTCGACAACCTGGCCTTGGTCATCGGTACGTCCCCAGAAGGTATTAGCAAAACCGCACTCCGGACAAAACACCTGCACGGGTTCGGTATTGGCTGCTGGCCTGGGCGAGCCTACCTCTGGACTGAACAGATTAAAGCCATTGGCGGCATAGTCTATGATTAAACAGTCTGATTTACCTGGAAATAATCTTAATCCACGCCCAGCGATCTGCTGATACAGACTGACCGAGCGGGTTGGACGCAAAATGGCGATTAAATCAACATGAGGGGCATCAAACCCAGTCGTTAGCACTGATACGTTAACCAGGTACTTGATCTGCTGTTGTTTGAAGGCCTGTAGCATCTGATCGCGTTCAGCTGTGTCTGTATTGCCAGTGATCAGACAGGCTTGTTTTTGTGGCAGATAGCTCAGAATTTCTTCAGCGTGTTCGATGCTGGCGGCAAAAATCATCACCCCTTTGCGTTTGACGGCTTGTTCAACGATCTCTTCGCAGATGGCTTGAGTAACCCTGGGATACTTGTGCAATAACCGATTAACCTCGTCGGTATCATAGTTGTCGGCACGGTCGCTACTGAGTTGTGAAAAATCGTAATGGCGGGTCGCTGCATCGATACAAACAGGTGGTGTCAGGTAACCTTCGCGAATAAGCTGACTGAGGGGTAACTCATAAATGCAATGTTCAAAGGTGGCACTGAGCGTGTCTCTGACAAAACCGCGATAATCTCGGCGGTAGATCCAGCCTTCACCCAGCCGATAGGGTGTAGCGGTCAGGCCGAGTAATTTCAATGCGGGGTTGTGTTGGCGCAGGTGAGTCAGCACTTGCTGATACTGGCTGTTCTCATCAGTGCTGACACGGTGACATTCATCAATAATGACCAGTGAAAAGGTTTCACTAAATGACTTGGTGTGTCCGGCTAATGACTGAATACTGGCAAAGGTAACCTGATGTTGACTATCCCGACGTTGCAATCCGGCCGAAAATATACCGGCCTGTAGTCCCAGGGCCGCATATTTAGCATGGTTTTGCTCGACCAGCTCCCTGACATGGGTCAGTACCAGAATACGTTGACGTGCAAGGCGTGCCAGTTCGGCAATGACTAAGCTTTTGCCGGCACCGGTCGGTAAAACAATCACGGCGGATTCTGTGTTCTGTCTGAAGTGACTCAGTGTCGCTTCGACTGCCTGCCGCTGGTAGTTACGTAGTATAATCGGTTGCATTAAAGGCCTTGTATGCTGCAATTAGCACTGCCGAGGATTCGCCATAAATAAATAAGGGAAGCAATCGACCATGATAACAATTGTAAAAGCTGATCTCACCCATCCTGAACATGCCGATGCGCTGGTACAGTTGTTGTGTGAATATGCCTGTGATCCTATGGGGGGAGGGGAGCCTTTAGCGGAGCAGACAGTTAACAGCTTGGTGGCTGAAATGCAAAAAAGGCCGCACCTGCATAGCTTTATTGGTTTTTCCGGTTCTGAACCTGTGGCCTTGATGAATACAGTAGAAGGCTTCTCCACCTTTGCGGCTAAACCCTTGTTAAACATTCATGATGTGGTGGTCAGTCGTGCCTTTCGCGGGCAAGGAATTTCGCGTCTTTTGTTTGAAGCGGCTGAAACCTTTGCAAAAACACAGGGCTGCTGCAAATTGACACTGGAGGTGCTGGAAGGAAACGAAATAGCTAAGAATGCCTACAGCCGTCTGGGCTACGGGCCTTATCAGCTTGATCCAGAGGCTGGAAATGCACAGCTTTGGGAAAAGAAAATTTAGAAATAATTCTGTTTTTTCTGTTTTTTGTTTGGTAGAATTCTGTTTAATGAATCGCTTCAGCGAGATTCAACAGGAGATCTGAGTTACACCCTCAGGAAGGGGGTGCAACTCACTGCGACGCAGGCTTTAATCAGCCTGCGTTTCTTTTTGCTGCAAGAACTCTTCACTCAGATAGAGCTCATCATTACTGTTTACTCCCACTCCCCGACTAATGATATCGGTTGCGATCTGCTGTGCTTCTGACAGAGAGTGCATGGTATAGGTGCCGCATTGATAGGCATTCAGCTCCGGAATCTCTTCCATTGATTTTACCTTGAGCACATCCTGCATGGCGGCGGTCCAGGCATCGGCAACCTGTTGTTCTGTCGGGGTACCTATGAGGCTCATATAAAAACCTGTGCGGCAGCCCATGGGTGAAATATCGATAATTTCAACCAAATCGCCATTCAGGTGATTGCGCATGAACCCGGCAAAAAGATGCTCCAGAGTGTGGATGCCTTTTTCTGATAGGATTTCACGGTTGGGAATACAAAAGCGCAGATCAAATACGGTAATTGGATCACCGGATGGGGTTTGCATCATTTTGGCAGTACGCACGGCAGGGGCCTGCATACGGGTGTGATCTACACGAAAACTGTCGAGTAAGGGCATAAGAAACTCCTGATTTCATTTGCCTATAATGTAGCATATACACTGCTCGGACGGTATGCAGATGCCCCTAGTCCTTGGCTGGCTCAGTTGAAGTTTGTGCAATACAGTTGAGTAGTTGGTTATCCGACAGGGGTTTACTGAAATAGAAGCCTTGATAAAAATGGCAACCGAGTGCCTCAAGCTTTTGCAACTGCTGTTCCGTTTCGACACCTTCTGCAATCACATTCATTCCAAAGGCCTCTCCCATGGCCAGTACGCTACGGATGATGGCTTCATCACTCTGGTTATTCAACAGGTCATGAATAAAGGCCTTATCCACTTTAATTTGATCGAAAGGGAGCTTCTTCAGGTAAGACAGCGAGGAAAATCCTGTACCGAAATCATCCAGAGAAAAGCGAATGCCAGCCTGCTTTAACTGGTTCATTCTGGTAACGGCCTCATCGGTATAGTCAATCAGCAGGCTTTCCGTTAACTCCAGCTTTAACCGGTTAGCTGGCGCATTGGCATCGGTAATGTGCTGCAGTACCCGTTCGACAAAATCATTACACTGGAACTGTCTGGCACTGATGTTGATTGCCAGGGTCCATTGTGCCGTGTAGGGGTGTTGTTGCCAAAGAGCAAGCTTCTGACAGGCTGTCGCGATGACAAAATCGCCTATCAATATGATTAGATCAGATGATTCAGCTAATGGAATGAACGCGGCCGGTGAAATTAATCCTTGGGTCGGGTGTTCCCAGCGAATCAGTGCCTCACACCCGGTGATTTGCCGATGCTGGTTATATTGTGGCTGGAAAAAAAGACGCAGTTGATTTTGTTCCAAAGCATGGCGAAGATCATTTTCAAGTTGCACCACCTGATCCACTTGCTGCTGCATGATTGGATCATAAAAGCTTATGCTGCTATGGGTGTTGAATTTGGATTGATTTTTGGCCAGATCCGCACGTTTAAGCAGTTCATCAGCGGTGCTGTCGGTATCGGCACAGTGCACAATGCCGATGTTAGCCTGGGTATAAACCGCTTCGCTCTGAATAGTAAAAGGCGTAATGAATACGCTCTCTATATCTTTTATCAGGTGTTCTATATCGAACAAGGCCTGTTCAGCAGGCTGTTCGCGGAACTCGCACAAAATAACAAACTCATCGGCAGCCAGTCGAGCCAGGCTGGAATAGATAGGCAAGGCTTCTGTCAGCCGTGTGGCTACATCACACAAAAGCTGATCGCCTGCACGGCGTCCCAGGCTGTCATTTACGAGTTTAAAGTTTTTCAAATCGATCAATATCAAGGCAAAGCTGTGATCTTGCATTTTTGCACGTGTTGTTGCGGAATGAATACGATCACGAAGCAGGTCGATATTGGCCAGCCCAGTGAGTTGGTCGTAGAGAGACAAGTGTTCTATTATTTCTTTGGATTCCTTTGCCTGGGTTATGTCGGAAAAAGAGGCGACATAACAAAACTGCTCAGCGTGGGTCCCTGCTACTTTGGTAATACTAAGATGTTCTGGGAAAATTTCGCCGTTTTTGCGCCGGTTCCAGATCTCGCCCTCCCAATAGCCCAGCGTGTTAAGCGCACGCCACATGGTTTTATAGAAGTCTTTATGATGATAGCCAGAGCTGAAAATTGAGGGATTGTGCCCGACTACTTCCTCTTCGCTGTATCCAGTAATGCGGGTAAATGCCTCATTAACACGGAGGATTTGGTTATGTTCATTGGTAATGGTGATGGCTTCATGGGTATTGAACGCGGCGGCGGCAATGCGCAGCGCCGCCGCACGTTTTTTACGCTGGCGAATATCGTAACTGACCCACGTCGCTGCTACCAAAATACTTAATGCTAATGCCAGCATAATTTCAGACAGGTACTTGTCGACAAAATCACGCATATCAAAGTGAGTAATGCGATCAGGGTGTACTCGGAGCTCCAGCAGTATGTGCTCCAGGTTGGCGTAGTCAACCGGTGGTATAAAGCCGAAATACCCCCCGCTCAGCGCCGCCGGTGAATCGGGTGGAATGGCAAAAAGTGCCTGGGTTATATCGCGAACGGTCAAGGGGTCCAATGACGGCATGGCTGCAAAAGCCCATTCAGGAATGAGCGGGGTGGAGTGGATCTGTGGTAATTCTGCGTGGTGTTGTGGGTTGATAATTTGCAATTGATCCAGTGACAGCTTGCCAGCCTGAACCATTGACTCTATGACCCCCGAGCGAACAAAGGCTATGTCGACCTGCCTATCGAGCAACATTTCAATGGCTTTATCTTGAGGTTGGCCGGTGAATGTCAGCTTCTTAACGTCGTGAGGGAGGCGTACACCGGCTTGACTGAGCGTCCAGTGTTGTATGCGGTAAGCGCCGAGTGAGTGGGAATGTACGGCGGCCACATGTTGTCCACGTATTGCATTCAAGCTATTAAGTTCTGGTCGATCAGCCAGTGCCACTATCACTCCGGCAAAGCGTGCCAGGGGTTGCTTGTCTGAGACAGGCATGAGTGTTGCCGAGGCCGATACCCCAGAGGAGGATCGCAGTAAAATGTAATGTTCGGGTTGAGTAAGAATAAAGTCTAGCTGTTGGTTATGGACAGCTTCAGTCATGCTGTCCATAAACAGAACCTGTAGTTCCAGTTCGTACTGAGGGAGTGCCTGACTCAAATACTTCAGGGTTTCCTGCCACTGCTGTTGAGTGGATTCCAGGCTGCGAAAAGCCAGTACGCCGATGCGTAGTTTTTCTGTTTCAGTTGCGTTGACAAGCTGCGCACAACTGATCAGCAGTAAAGAAACAAACAAGCCAAAAAACTGCAATGCAGGCTTGATCCGTATGTGCAACAGCGGGCACTCCTTCAGGGATTGGCAGAACAGAATTTGAAATTACTATCCAACTTTGTTCGCGAGTATAGAACAACTGCTGTTTAAATAAATTGCTGTGAGTCAAGCTGTGGAGATATTAAACAGAAAAAGCAGAAATTAGTATTGTTTTCCGATTATTCTGTATAAAATACACCCAGATATATTGTGAGTAATGCTAAGTATTGGATTGACTTCGAGCTGGAAGGGCAATCAGAATGCGGGTAAGGGTCCAATCATAAAAAAGATGATCTACACAGTATATAAGCTTTCGAATAGCTACTGATTGTGATCGGCTGCTTTGAGGTGTTTACAAGGTAAAATGTTCTGATGAAGAAGCGCAATCAGCAGCAGTTGCTCGAGCAGCAGCGAAAACGCTTTCGTTGGATGATGATTGTGTTGGCTTTTCTGTGCGCGTTGGCATTTGTTGTATTAGGGGTCTGGGTTGCCAAGGGTACAGAAGAGGATCATCTGGTACGCTCAGCCAGAGCCTATGCAAAAGCCGTCGATTCGTTTCGCGCTTTCTATACTGATGTGATTGTGAGCGCTGTGATCGTGCATCCCTGGGTAGAGGTCACTGAGCACTACCGTGATAAGCCTGGTGCCATTCCCATTCCGGCCACTATGACCATCGATCTGGTTGAGTTCATGAGCTCTCAGGATAAGAATATCAGTGTACGCCTGATTAGTGATTTTCCATTTCCGCAAAGGGCTTCGCGGACTCTGAGTGAGTTTGATCTGGCTGCTTTGGATGTGATTCGCAACCAGCGAGCCGAAGAATTTTATCGTTTTAACTATAATCAGAATCACAAAGAACTGAATTTCGCTACACCCATTATCATGCAGCAGACTTGCGTAGCTTGTCATAACAACCACATAGATTCGCCGAAGACTGATTGGCAGGCGGGTGATGTGCGTGGCATACAGGTAGTTACAATACCCAGTGAACCTATTTGGAACAGCAGTGGCTACAGACTCTATTATTTTATTGGCTTTGTGTTAATTGCCTTTGCTGCAGCGGTTAGTGCGTTGTTTTACATGGATGCTCGTGTGCGTAAAGTATTTAGCTTGCTGCAAACTAAAAACAGTGAGTTGGAGGCAACGACGACCGAGCTCAAACAGCAGCAAAAAGCGCTAGACCAGCATGCTATCGTCAGTATGACAGACCTGAAGGGTGACATTATTTATGTTAATGAGCACTTTAAAACAATTTCAGGCTATGCTGAACATGAGTTGCTTGGTGAAAATCATCGAATAATCAATAGTGGTTACCATGCACAAGCCATGTTTGAAAACCTGTGGAATCGGGTCTGTTCAGGGCAAACCTGGCATGGTGAATTAAAAAATATCAATAAGTCTGGCGAGTATTACTGGGTAACGGCGACTATTATGCCACTCTATAATGCAGACGGTGAGATGGATAGGTTTATCTCTATTCGTACAGATATCACTCAACAGAAAAAACTAGAGCATGATCTTAAAAGCAGTAATGAAGAACTCTTTGCTCTGAACCTTGTTCTCGAAGACGCGCGGCGTGAAGCTGAAGCCGCGAGTCAAACAAAGAGTGCCTTTCTGGCTAATATGAGCCATGAAATACGTACCCCGATGACCGGTATTATGGGCATGACTGATCTTGCTTTAGATACCCAGCTCACCGCAACTCAGCGAGGCTATCTCGACGTTGTTCGCTCATCCTCGCAGGCATTGTTATCAATTCTGAATGATATTCTTGATTTCTCTAAAATTGATGCTGGTAAATTACAAATAGAAGTTGTTAAGTTTGAGCTGAAAGAGTTGGTATGCTATTGCCTTAAACCTGCCGCTGTTATCGCGCGTAAAAAAGGGATTTCGCTACGGCTGGATATGCCGACGAATATCCCGGATATCTGTATTGCCGATCCAATTCGGCTAAGGCAGGTATTGGTTAATATCTGTGATAATGCGATTAAATTTACCGAGGCCGGTCAGGTGACTGTGTCGCTGCGTTGGACTGCAGATACGCATGCTACAGGACACCTGCATATTGATGTGACAGATCAGGGAATAGGAATCCCAAAGGAAAAACAGCGCCTCATTTTCGACGCCTTTGCGCAGGCTGATAATACCACTACGCGCTCATTTGGTGGTACAGGTTTAGGTCTGTCGATATGTATGAAGCTGATCGAATTGATGCAGGGTCATATGGGCGTAGTCAGTCAAGTCGGCAAAGGTAGCCGCTTTTGGTTTGAGCTGCCTTGTCAGGGGGCTGAGTATAATAAGAAAATACTGAAATCAGTCGAAGTCCAATCTGTTTTTATACTGGATAAACAGATTAATAATAATGTAGTTAATGCCTGTCTTGATAGTAAAAATGTGCAAATAAGCTACTTTGATAATAGAACTGAATTCGTTGAAAGTATTTATTTGGCTAGTGACAAAAACGTTAAATGTTTAATTAACAATTGTTTTGGTGACTTTAGTGCTGTCGAGATCATTCATGATTTAATAGCGCATGATATAAAGAATCATAATATTATCCTGATCGCCGATCATGTATCGGAATCTGAAATTAATGATGCTCAAACCTTGGGTGTGAGTCAGTTGCTGACACACCCTGTCGCCCCTGTTGAGTTATTTAATATGTTGGAGGGAATTGAGCATGTTCCTGTGAAGGAAAGGGTGGCTGACGCTTCGGAGTGCTTGAGTATTCTTGTGGCAGAGGATAACAAGGTCAATCAAAAATTAATCACCGCCCTTATAACAAAACAGGGTCATACCGTTACCCTGGTTGAAAATGGATTGGAAGCCTGGCAAACGTTTATGCAGAACACTTACGACTTGGTGCTGATGGATATGCAGATGCCAATCATGGGCGGTGTTGATGCAACCCGCAGTATTCGTGAGCATGAAACAAGTCATCAGTTGCCTCCCACACCTATCTATGCCATGACAGCCAATGTGTTACCGGCTGACAAGCAAGCGTGTATGTCAGCGGGTATGAATGGTCATTTGGGTAAGCCAATCAAGGTAACAGAGCTTAAAGCACTTCTTAATAGTCTGATGAAGTCAGGTGTCTCATGATTGAAAAATTGCCTACAAAAATACTCGTTGTAGATGACTCAGCGATTGAGCGACTGAAGATAAGCGGCTATTTAGGAAAACGTGGTTATCACATTATAGAGGCTGCTAATGGGGTAGAGGGAGTCGAATGTTTTATGCAGCACAAACCTGATCTGGTTTTAATGGACGTTAACATGCCAGTGATGAATGGTTTTGACTGCATTCAGAACATCCGAGCCTATGAAAAAAATATGGTAACACCGATCCTGATGTTGACCGGTGATGATGATATGGAATCAATAGAGTGGGCTTTTGAAGTAGGAGCCAATGATTTTTTCCCTAAACCAATAAATTTTCCACTCTTGCACCAGCGTATCCGCTATGCATTAAGAGATGCTAACAGAGAGCGCGACCTGCGCAGAATCACAGGGCTGCAGGAAACAGCAAGAGCGCTGGCTGGTTTATCTTTTTGGGAGCTGGATGCTAAGCAACAGCAGTTTATCTGGTGTGATGATGCTAAAGCCATTTTACATTGGGTTGATGAATTGAGCCCTGATCCAGAAAAGGCTTTGGCAATTATTCATCCGGATGATCAAAGTCGACTGAAGGCCGTATTCAAGGATGCATTAGATACCGGATTGAAGTTTGATATTGAAGTGAGATCACCAGGTAGTCGCCAGGACTACCAGTTAAAAATTGTCGGACAACGTGATGGTGAGCAAGCCCGGTTGGTCGGATCCTTTCAGGATGTTTCCGCACAGCGCCGCCTGGAGCAGCAGTCTAATTTTCTCAATTATCATGATTCGGTCACAGGGCTACCTAACAGACGCCTGTTTCAGCGGGATCTTGAAGAGTCTATACAGCTTATTGTTAATAACCGCAGTGCTGTGGCTGTTGTGGTTCTGGAAGTACTCAGATTTCAGCAACTGGTCGAAACCTATGGCACGGATGTAACTGATCAATTGTTAGTGCTGCTGGCAAATCAGCTAAAGAGCTTTATGCCCAACGATGCGCTTGTAGCAAGACTGGATGGCGGCGTGTTTGCACTGAAGTTAATCGTAGAGGTATCCATTGAGCATCATGAAAAAATATTGTCAGAATTGAATCAATGGTTAAAGCACATTGATCGGGCCTGGATGCTCGATGATAGAGAGACGTTTTTAACCTACACGGCTGGCATTAGTGTGGGACAGGATAAGACAACAGATGCATCTTTGTTGTTGCGTATGGCGCAGCGCGCTCAGCGCCTACAAAAGCCCTCAGGTAGCATTACTATCGGTTCTTATGAACAAGACCATGAAGACGGTTTGCACAAGCGCCTCAAGCTGGAGTCAGATTTGCGTGAGGCTCTGGAACAACAGCAGTTCTATTTGGTTTATCAACCACAGGTTGATTTAAGCAATGATCGTGTCGTGGGTGTGGAGGCACTGATCAGGTGGCGTCACCCGCAGGACGGCATAGTCCCACCGTATGTATTTATCCCTGTATTGGAAGAAATGGGGTTAATTAATGCCCTCGGCGAATGGATTTTACAGGAAGCTTGTCAGCAACAAGTGGGCTGGATGAACGAGGGGGTATCGTTGCGGATGGGGATTAACCTTTCGCCGGCACAGTTCGAACAGCCAGATTTACCTGGATAAATCATTGCCATAGCTAAAGCCTGTGGTACACAGCCGGAACTTATCGAGTTGGAAATTACCGAAAGCTTAGCCATGAACAACCCTGATGAAACCATTGCTATACTAAAACGGTTGCGAGCCTTTGGGTTTAAAATTGCCATAGACGATTTCGGTATAGGTTTTTCATCTTTGGAGTATTTGCTCCGCTTCCCACTGGATACGCTCAAAATAGATCGCGCGTTTATTAAAGATATTACCGCAGGACGAAGTGACCGAGCCATAGTGCGAGCCTTAACATCCTTATGTCAGGGGTTAGGGCTGACCACTATTGCTGAAGGCGTCGAAAACCAACGGCAAAGAGACTATGTGGATGCGTTAGGTGCAACTGAAATACAAGGGTATTTAATCACCCCCCCCTTGGAATCAAAGCAACTGATCAGTTTTATTAAAAGAAGAATGGCGGAACGTACATCTAATAACCCAAGAAGCACTGGAGAGTAGATGTCTATGGATGTTTTTTTTGAGGCTGAACCTTCTGTCGAAGCTTTTGAAAAGAAGTTGAGCAGTATCTATGAACAAACCCAGGCTCCTACGGTTCTGGTGTTTGCTGCCGATGAAAATAACTGGACAGCTGAAGCCCTGAATCCAGTGTTGCAACAAGCTAAGGCAAGTGTGCTGGGTGGGGTTTTTCCTCAAATTATCTATGCGCAACAAAACTATTCAACGGGTGTTGTTTTTGTTGCTTTGCAGTCCGCCGTTGAGTGGACAAGTCTCAGTGGTTTAAGTGATATCAATAGCAGTTTTGATAAACAGCTGGAGCCCCTATCCGAGTACTGGGAGGCCATGTCTGCTCCTGCGACACAACTGGTATTGGTTGATGGCTTATCAACCTGTATTGGCGCGATGATTGACGCGCTGTTTATGAACTTTGGCCTGGTTAATAATTTTATCGGCGGTGGTGCCGGTTCGCTCAGTTTTGTGCAGAAGCCCTGTTTGTTGACGCCCAAAGGGATGCTAATGGACGCCACACTGCTGGTCAGATTGCCTTTGGTGAGTGGTGTTGGTGTATCACATGGTTGGCAAGCGATTTCTCAATCCTTCAAAGTGACCTCGTCCGACAAAAACTGCGTAAAACAACTGGATTGGAAACCTGCATTTGATGAGTATCGGCAAGTTGTTGAAGCGCATAGTGGGCAAGTGTTCAATGCAGATAATTTCTATGACCTTGCTAAGTTTTATCCATTTGGGATCAATAAGCTTGATGCTGAAATGATCGTCAGAGATCCGCTGATGCTCAGTACAGATCAGGCTATGGTGTGTGTAGGTGAAGTACCGGAAGGTTCTTTTGTGCGTATATTAAATGGTACAGAGGAAAGCCTGTTGGCGGCAGCGGCAGAAGCCTGTAAACGAGCACAAGCAGCACATCGCCAGCAAACGGATCATCCGGTGCAACTGGGGTGTTTTATTGACTGCATATCACGGGTGTTATTTGAGGGTGACCACCTAAAGAATGAAATAGCCAAGGTGTCTGGCGACTACCCTTTATTTGGTGCACTGACACTCGGTGAAATCGCAAATTCAGGTAAGGATTACCTTGAGTTTTATAATAAAACCGCGGTGCTTGGGCTTCTGTCCGAGGTTGAGAGCTGAAGGTCGTCTAGTGAAGCAGTCACAGCAAATCGAAATTCTTTTTGAGATCTCTCTGGCAATCGGTAACAGCCTGGATTTAGGGGTGATGCTTAAAGAGACATTGAAAACTCTGATGCGCGCCTTAAACGCGAACGCATGTGTTGTCTGGCGCTTTACGGGCCGGGATGACGAGCTTGAGCCCCTGTCAGCCGCGGTGTGTTCACTTGAAATTCAGTGGCAAACCGAAATGAGTTTACCCCGCCGGTTTGACCAGCAGGAAGCTATAACGTCAATTCGTTCCGCCTTGTGCTTTCCTGAGCAGCGCCCTCGTCTAGGGGGATTTTGGGCAGAGTTTCCCCAGGTATTTTTAGATAATACTCAAGTTCGTTATGCCTTTGCCTTGCCGGGGTTTGGGGTCTTACTGCTGCAGAAGAGTACTCCGGTGCTGACGGACGATATGCTGGCTTCACTGCAAAAGCTTATGCATAAGCTGGCCAGTGCAGCTAATGCCTGCTTGTACGATGAACAGTTAAAAGCTCAGATTAAAGCAGCCGAAGCGGCAAATGTTGCTAAAAGCCAATTTCTGGCCAATATGAGCCACGAGATCCGCACTCCGATGAATGGGGTGATGGGTATGCTGGATCTGGTATTGGAAACAGAGTTGCAGCGAGAGCAGCGTGAGCACCTGGATTTAGCCAGGCTGTCTGCAAACCATCTGCTGGAGATTATTAATCACATTCTGGATCTGTCTAAAATTGAGTCAGGTAAGTTCGATCTTCAACCTGAAAGTGTGGATCTATACGAGCTCATAGGCACTAGTGTTAAAGCCTTGGCTCCAAAAGCCTGGTCGAAAAATATTCAGATTCATTATGATATTTCAGAAAACCTGCCCCAGTATGTCTATGTCGATCCGGCGCGTTTGCGGCAAGTACTCATCAATTTGCTGGGTAACTCCATCAAGTTTACCGAAAAAGGTGAAGTGCGTCTTAGGGTTATTTATGCCAATCATTCCCCTGAAGCTAATGAATTTCAGTTTCAGGTCATAGATACAGGGATAGGTATATCCGAACAGCGTCTTGACTCAATTTTTAATCCTTTTGAGCAAGTCGATGCTGCAACAAATCGTAAATACGAAGGTACTGGATTAGGGTTATCTATCACCAAACAGTTAGTTGAGATGCTGGGTGGTTCAGTCGATGTACATAGCCAGTTAGGACAGGGCTCTACATTTTTTGTCAATCTGCCGCTGGCCATTGTCACTGCGCCAGAGCTGCATCAGGCAATCGATATAGACTGGTGCCAGCAGCGTGTGTTGTTGGTGGATGATGAGCCTGCTAACCGTCGAGTGATTGAGGCAATGCTGAAAACTACAGGCGTTCAGGTTGATGTTTGCTCATCGGGACCCGAAGCTGTATTTAAAGTGCGTCACGCTAATCGTGTGGGTCTGCCTTATGGTGTTGTATTGATGGACGCCTGGATGCCAGGCATGAATGGCTATAAAACCACTGAGAAGTTGATCCAGGATCAGTTGTTGCACAATACACGGGTGTTGATATTGACGTCTTCAGCCGAGGCCGGAGATGCGCAGCGCTGCCGTGATATGGGAATATCCGGCTACATGACCAAACCTGTCACCTTGGCAGAGCTCAAACGAGCGCTTCAGGATCAGTTGAGTTTGCAGCGAGAGGTGCCCAAACAACTCCAGCCAGGAACTGCCGCGTTGGCCGGTATGAAAGTGCTGCTTGCAGAAGACAATATGATCAACCAGCGTATTGCGGTGAAACTGTTGGAGAAAAAACAGATGCAAGTCACTGTGGCTGGAAACGGCATTAAAGCTGTAGACAGTTTCCAGCAGCAACATTTTGACCTGATATTAATGGATATGATGATGCCAGAGATGGATGGCTTGGAAGCCACACAAAGAATTAGATTGCTGGAGAAAAATAATCCTACTCTTTCCCGAACACCTATTATTGCCATGACGGCCAACGCAATGGATGGAGATAAAGAGCGCTGCCTTGCGGTGGGTATGGATGGCTATATCTCGAAGCCAGTCAGGCCTGATGCCTTGTATGAGGAAATGTTGAAGCATGCAGCAAACACACTGGCCGCTGAGTCTTGCCCACCACTGAAGCTACTCCAGTCCCTGGATGAAATGATTGAATCTTTGGAAAAAAATCATCTCCAGTCGGATCAACAGATTTTACACACAACCCACGCTACAAGGGAGCCTGGACAGATTATGCACGCACACAATGAGTCGCTTTACGATTGGGATCAAGCTCTGGAGTTGATAGGGGGGGAAGAAGAGTTGTTACTGTCAGTGCTTGAAATGTTTCTGGATGAAGCACCGGAGTATCTGGAAACACTGGAGGTTTCAGCTCAACAGCAGGACCGGGAAACGCTTGTGAGAACTGCGCATACACTAAAAGGACTACTGGCAACCTTTTGTGCCGGCCCGGCAACGCAGGCATCTTCTGCCGTTGAGCAGCTAGCAAAACAAGGTGAAAATCCACAGGATTCAGTTGCTGAACTGAAAGTGATTATGGCCAAGTTGATTCCTCAATTACAACAACGACTGCATGGTTAGCCTATGCTTGATCATAATGATTTGACTGCGAATAAGCGTTATTGTATTGCTCTGCATCCTATATGTGATGCGGAGTTTAAGCATGTAGGTGATGAGCTGCTTTATCGTGCTTATGGTGGAGCATTAAAAGCGGACATCACAGATCCCTTGGTTGCCACAGCGAGAGCCTGTAGTGCAGCCTTCTATGAAATAGGGTTATATGCTTTGGTTGGGGACCGGCAGTTGTTTCTGAATGTGTCAGTAGAGTGGCTTGCTCAGCCAGACTTGATGCCACTGCCTGCTGATCAGGTGGTGATTGAGTTACCAGATTGTGAAATTGATACTCAGCTTTGGCAGCATATAGAGAGTGCTAAAACCTTAGGCTATCGCATAGCCGCATCGGCTGACACTATCTTAAGTGTCGGCGATAAACTGGCTGATTTGATTGATATTGTTAAGGTTGATGTGCGCGCAGAACAGGCTTTTGACACGATTGAGTATTTCCGCTCGCATAACTTAACACTCTTGGCAGCTTTTATTGAAAATGCAGAGGTATTGAACCAATCGATAGCACAAGGGTTTGATTTATTGCAAGGATATTTTTATGCGATTCCTGAACAGTTCCAGACTCAAGCAGCGATAAAACGGCAGGGTAATCGTGCGGCCGATATGCGTCTTATCAGAGAGTTGTATGCGCAAGAGGTTGATATAGGGAACCTTCAATCCTTGATTGTGCAGGATCCACATTTATGTACTTTGCTTTTCAAACAGGTTAACTCAGCATCGGATCGGCGCATGAATACCATCAGCAGCGTCAGTCAAGCGATCATGTTGATGGGCTTTGAAAAAATGCGCGCACTGGTTGCCACACTGTTGCTGGCCAATAATGAACCTGTAAAGCGATTGCTGGTATTCAAGTTACTGATTAGAGCTTCATTGGCAAAACGTCTCGCTACACGGGTAAACGATGTCGATCCGGAGATAGCCTTCACCTGTGGTCTATTCTCTTTGATGCATCAACTGGAAGGATTGGAGCTCTCTGTGTTGCTGGCAGAATCAGGTCTGGACAGCCAAATAACCGAGGCGTTGCTACAGCACAAGGGAGACCTGGGTAAAATAATAAAAGTTATTGAATCATTTGAAAGTGCGCGCATGGAGCGTCGATCTTTAAAGCTTGTAGAGGCATTGAATCGTGAGTATCTGGCCAGTGTGGCCTGGGCTCAGGAAATGATGTCATTAACGCAAGACTAGTTCTTCAAGTCTGCGTTAGATCGTATAACCAATAGACCCAATAGTCTGAATAAATTCAATGAATACTGATAACGACCAGCTTTCCCGAACGCCTCAGCGGTTCCAGCTGTTAGAACAGCAGGGACATATCCTTGATGCTGCTAACGAAATGATTTCCACCGTGTCATTGGATGAACGTCTGCTTTTTCTGAATCAGGCAGGACGACAAATGCTGGGGGTTTCTCCAGAACGAGACCTGGCATTAGAGCCGCTCTATGTCGCTGATTTTCATTCTCCCCAAGTCTACGCACTGCTGCGTGAACATGTGTTTCCATCCTTGCTAAAAGATTCAACCTGCTGGAAAGGGGATATTGAGTTCAGGGATCTAAATTATCGGCCAATACCAGTACACCTCACGGTCATCTCTCATCTTGATAGTGACGGCAAGGTGGCCTGGATTACAGGCCTTGCCAAAGATCTGCGTGAGCAGAATGCATTGGAAATTCAACAGCGTCTGGCCAAGCGGGTGTTCGACAATACGATTGAAGGCATTTTTGTAACTGATGCCTCAGCTCGCATATTTCAGGTAAACCCTGCCTTTACTGAAATAACCGGTTATAGCCCTGAAGAGGTCCTTGGTAAAACCCCTCGTTTACTGCGTTCCAATCATCATGATGCGGCCTTCTATGAGAAACTCTGGTCAGAGGTTGCGCTGAACGGGAGCTGGCAGGGTGAAATCTGGAACCGCCGTAAAGATGGCAGTGTATATTTGCAGTGGTTGTCGATTAATTGCTTGAAGAACAGCCGTGATGAAACTGAATATTATGTGGCGGTGTTCCACGACCTTTCAGAACTGCGAGCGCGTGAAGCAGAAATCGATTACCTGGTTAATCATGACCCACTGACGGGGTTGGGCAATCGCAGTCAGTTTCGTGATCGTATCGAGCAGGGTATTCGCAGTGGATTCGGGTCGCATACCAAAATGGCGGTAGTTAAGATTGATCTGGGTGAAATTCAGCTAATCAATGATAGCCTTGGTCATGCCTGTAGTGATCGCTTGATTAAACAGGCAGGCAGTCGTTTGAAAGAGTTGATCTCACGAAGAGATTCGCTGGTACGACTGGGCGCCGATGAGTTTGGCCTGGTGGTGGCCGATGTGCGCCAGATGCTGGATATCAGTCAAATGGCCTTTGATTTGAAACTGCAATTACAGGCACCCTTTATACTGGGGGGCGAAACCCTGTATATGAACCCTTCAATAGGGATCTCATTCTACCCAGATGATGCTGATAATGTTGAAGACTTGCTGCGTTGTGCGCGCACCGCCTTGCAGGAAGCCAAAGCCGCCGGACGCAACACTTTCTGCTTTTATAATCAGGACATGAGTCATCAGGCTCGCGATCGATTGGTGCTAGAACAGGCACTCAGAGAAGCCGTACTGGGTAATGCGCTTAGTCTTAATTTTCAGCCCAAAGTGCTGTTGGAGACCGGAGAGGTTTTTGCTGTCGAAGTACTGGTTCGCTGGCGTCATCCGGTATTGGGATTTATTTCACCAGCGGTATTTATTCCTATTGCTGAACGTTCCGGGTTGATTGCCGAGCTGGGGAACTGGGTTATGCAGGAAACCTGTCGCCAATTGGCAATAATGAAATGTTCAGGCCTCAAAATTCTGCCAGTGGCAATCAATCTGTCTGTCTATGAACTCGAACGGCCAGGGTTTGCCAGGCACTTGATGGACCCGGTCAAAAAATTTGGGTTGGACCCGAGCTTGTTTGAGTTTGAAGTGACTGAAACGGGATTAATGTCTCGTGAAGAAGCCGTCATTGATGCATTAAAACAGCTCCGTGATGCTGGCTTTAATGTAGCGCTGGATGATTTTGGCACAGGATATTCCAGTCTGTCATATTTGCGCAAATTACCCCTCTCCTCATTAAAGATAGACAGGGCGTTTGTAACGGATATGACTAAAGATAAAGTGGCGGCTAGTATTGTCAGGACGGTGATAGCGCTGGCTGAAAGTCTGGAACTGGAAGTCATTGCCGAAGGGGTTGAAACGGCAGAGCAGCAAGTGATGTTACTGAGTTTAGGTTGCCGGAAAGCCCAGGGCTTCTTTTTTTACAAACCGTTAAACCTGGATGATTTTCGCGCCTTACTTACCGAAGGCTGTTAGTCTTTTATCAGTATAAAGGTGGGGGTAACGATTTGTCAGTTTGAGGTTTTCGTGCTTCACTGACAAAGATGTTGTCAGCTAGGCTGAGGTTGGAAAATGGCAAATACTGTGTTGATCACCGGAGCCAGCCGAGGAATCGGGCTTGAACTGGCCTATCAGTATGCCCGTGATGGTGCTCTGGTTCACGCCTGCGCCCGGGATTTAGAGCATGCAGAGGAGCTATTAGCGCTGGCGGCAAAGTTTCCTGAACAGCTTGAGTTGCATTGTCTGGATATCACCAACGACAGTCAAATCAAGGCATTAGATCGTGCGCTGGGAGATTCTAGCATTGATGTGCTGATACATAATGCCGGTTGTTACGGTCCCAAAGGGATTAAATTTGGTGAAGTAGATCGGGAAATATGGCGCCAGGTACTGGAAGTGAATACGCTCTCGCCCTTGATGCTGACGCAGGCATTATATTGTCGGGTAGCGGCCAGTCGTCATAAAACCATGGCTATGATCAGCAGTAAAGTAGGTAGTATCGCCGACAATCAATCGGGTGGCGGATATTATTATCGCAGCTCTAAAACAGCTTTAAATCAGGTGGTAAAAAGTTTATCCATCGATCTGGCCGGTTTTGGGGTGCGTGTAATTGCCTTGCATCCAGGTTGGGTTAAAACAGCGATGGGCGGTCCCAATGCATTAATTACTACAGAAGAGAGCGCCAAAGGAATTATTCAAGTCATTGAAAACGAAGATAGCTATATCTCAGGTGGTTTTTATGATCACACTGGAGATTCACTGCCTTGGTAATCTTACTTAAACGGTCGTATTTTTTATACCCGTATTTTTCTCTGTGAATCGGTGAGGAGTTCGGTTAGTATTCAGCGCGTATACAAGGTACTTTAAGTTTTTTGTCCCCTGTTGTTTGAGGACCTTTTTTGCGGATTTCATATTACATCCCTGCTGTAATAGTGCTGGCACTTGTTTATGCCAGTGCTGGCGTATTGGTTGCTGGTTCTGGTTTACATGACCAAATTGTTCCTTTATGGATTCCTTCCGGTATCGGACTGGCAATGGTTATTCGCTTTGGGCTGTCTTTCCTACCCGGTGTGTTTCTGGGGAATCTGCTGTTTAATATCTGGTTGCCTCTGGGCTGGCAGGAATTTTTTGACCCTGAAGCTATTCTCGTAGCCATTTTTATTGCCTCTGGCGCCACCTTACAGACAGCGCTGGCGGCTTATCTGATTGAAAAATATCATGCTCATCCATTGCGCCCTCAAAGTGGTCGAGGCCTGGTCAAATTCATTGTGTTTGCCGGCTTTTTAACCTGCACCCTGAACGCTACGGTTGGTACCTTCTCAGTACATACGATGGCGAATACTCAGGGTAGTGCCGGTCTCTTTAATGACTGGTTGAGTTGGTGGATGGGCGATGCGTTCGGTGCCATTCTGGTTACTCCGTTGCTATTGGCGTTATTAGAGCCCAAGACACACCTCAACGCCAAGCGCCGCTTACGCCTATCCGTGCAGTTAGCGCTGGTCATTCTAGCTGTGTTGGTAATTAATAAAATTTTCTTATCCCATTTGGATCAGCAGCTACGACGTAGTTTTGAACAGGATGTTAAAGTGCTGGATGCGCAGGTGCAGGCTGTTGTGCAGCATAATCTTGCCGATCTGACTCGTCTGGGTAAAGAATTTTCCGGGCCACTGGGTGCTGACCCGGATGTGTTTCAGGCAATGGTTGCTGAAATTCAGCAATATAACCCCTCTGTGCGGGCTTACTCCTGGGATCCGATTGTTGCCAGCAATGAACTGGATGCCTTTGAAGCCGCAACCCGTCAGCTCCTCAATGAGCCTGAATACCGAGTGTATGGAGAATCCTTACATGTCGGTGATCCACTGATTCCGGTGCAGATGGTCGAGCCACTAGAAGCGAATCGTGCAGCGCTGGGTTTTAATCTGCTCTCTATAGAAGATCGACGACGCTGGGTCATTGAATCTCAGGAGCAGGGGCGTCCTGTCGCAACGCAAATACTGAACCTGACTCAGGCGCCGGATGAGCCGGGTATGCTGATTTTGCATCCGGTGTATGTATTATCTGACCAACAAAATCCGTTGATGGGTAATAGGCTATTAACCGGTTTTATTGTGGGGGTGTTTACTGTCGATAAGATGTTTTCGGCCGCTCTGGAAATGTCCGGTATTGAACATATCAATTTCAAGCTGTTTGAGTCAGATACAGCGACTCCATTCTTCAGCACTACAACCGCTAGCCAGGCACCCCGGCCAATTCTCACAGATCATTTTCAGATCTCTATCGCACAACAGACCTGGGATGTTTATGCTGAAGCGGGTCCCGACTACCTGTCCATGAATCCAGCCAGTAATGCGCAACTGATGCAAACCCTGCTGGTGTTAGTTGGCTGTATGGGGGCCATGCTGGTGCTGAGTATGCATGACCGTGAACGCCTGTTGATGGATCTGGTTAAAAAGCAGACTCGAACGCTGGCACATCAGGCTAGGCATGATGTGTTAACCGGCTTGCCCAACCGCTACATGCTGATGGAGCGAGTCAATCAACGCATTCATGATGTGTCAGAACATAATTTCAGCTTGCTATTCATTGACCTGGACAGATTTAAAATGATCAATGACAGCCTGGGGCACCAGATTGGTGATCAGCTGTTAAAAGGTATGGCGAATAATCTTAATCGACGACTGGTCAATGGTTGTGAGCTGTTTCGTACCGGGGGTGACGAATTTATCCTGCTGGTAACTGGCGAAGCGTCACGCGCCGAGCAGGAAGCCGAACGGTTTCTGAATCTCTGTACTATTCCATTGCAAATTGACGGACACAAACTGCAGATGACCGCCAGCATAGGCATCAGCCATTTTCCAGAACATGGGCAAGACCTGGATACGCTGATCAAGCATGCCGATACAGCCATGTATAAAGCCAAGGCTCAAGGTAAAAACTGTTATGAGCTATACAGTAGCCAACTGACAACTCAAGCAGTGCAGTCGTTTCAGTTGGAACAGGATTTACGCATTGCGCTGAATACCCGCCAGCTATTGTTGCATTATCAACCACAGTTCTCTCTCAAAACAGGTGATTTGTGTGGCCTGGAAGTCCTGGTGCGCTGGCAGCATCCGGAAAAAGGCATGATGCCGCCCGGTGAGTTTATCCCGTTGGCGGAGGAAACCAATTTGATTGTTCCCTTGGGTTGGCAAGTGATCGAGTTGGCGTGTGAGCAGATTCTGGTCTGGCAGGAACAGGGCAAAATGGTGCCCCCTGTGGCGATCAACATTTCCCCTAAGCAACTGCTGGAAGCGGATTTTATTGAGCATATCAATGCCATTCTGGCACGTTTCGGTATAGCGCGTAGTCAAATCGAACTGGAAATTACTGAAAGCCTGATTATGCAAGATCCCGATTATGCTATAGAGCAGCTAAACAGCCTGCGTCATGCGGGGTATCGTCTGGCGATTGATGATTTTGGCATAGGCTATTCTTCACTGAACCGCCTTAAACAACTGCCACTGGATCGCCTGAAAATCGATTACAGCTTTACCCGTGATATCGGCACTAATCCTAAAGATGAAGCTATCATCATTACAGTGATTGCGCTGGGTAAAAGTCTGAATATCGAAGTGCTGGCTGAAGGGGTAGAAACCGAAGCGCAACTGGCTTTCCTGAAGGCGCAGGGCTGTGACAGCGTGCAAGGTTACTTGCTTGGGCGTCCGGTTCCAGAGCAGGAACTAATCAGCTTGCACGCCGCTTGATTATTTAGGGTTACCCTGGCGATGGTGCCGCTGAAATACTGTACAGCAGGTAGCCGGTATAACTGATGAACACCAGTATTAATGCTGCACCTTCGACCCGGTTAATACGTCCGATCCTGCCTCTGAAACCATAGCCCATCACAAACAGTGCAAAGGTGAGCGCCGCCATCACCGGCCAGTCCCGCCAAAGCAGGGCCGGATCTACCTGTAACGGGTGAATCATACCGGCAAGGCCGACAACAGCGAGCGTATTAAATAGGTTTGAACCGATCACATTACCCAGCGCCAGATCATGCTCCCCTTTACGGATAGAAGCGAAGGCTGAAGCCAGTTCGGGTAGAGAAGTACCAATAGCGACAATTGTCAGACCAATAATCAGATCGCTCACACCCAGTGAGGTGGCAATATCAACCGCACCCCACACCAGAATGCGAGAACTTAGCATCAGCAGAATCAACCCTAGCAGCAGCCAGAATATCGCCTGTTTCAGCGTCATTTGGCCTGCAACAGCCTCGACTTCTGTCGTCCCGATAATGGGCTCTGCACGGCCTTTAAGCCCTTCACGAATGCTCCAGCCCATAATAAGCGCAAACACGATCAGCATAATGCCTGCATCCAGGCGGGAAATCTGACCGTTTAACAGCAATAAGCCGGATAGCAGCGTAATGCCTGCCAATATAGGTAGCTCTTTGCGTAATACCGACGCGTTTACCGTGATCGGACTGAGTAGTGCCGTCAAACCAAGAATCAGACCGATATTGGCAATATTAGAACCATAACCGTTACCCAGCGCCAGACCAGGATTGCCCTGATAAGATGACAAGGCAGAAATAAATAACTCAGGCGCCGAGGTGCCGAAACCTATTATGACCATCCCGATCAGCAACGGTGGCATACCGGCATAGCGCGCTGTCGCAGCCGCACCGTCGATAAAGCGGTCAGCACTCCAGACAAGCAATGCGAGACCGAACAAAATAGCAATAATAGGCATCAGCATGGAACAGAACTCCAAAGAGTTACATTAGGACAAAAGGGATTGATGTTAGAGGGTATCACGTTGCCCGCAGGGATCATTGCTCTGCTGACTAAGCAAATTCTGCTGATCAGAGGCCAGTTGATCACTTTCTCCCTGGCAGGAGGCATTTAAAATCTCCGAGGTCCAAGCAGGTAGGGCCGGGTTGATCCGATAATAAACCCACTGCCCGCGACGCTGGTCCTTAAGAAGACCGCAATTGCGTAATTGTGCCAGATGTCGTGAGACTTTGGGTTGTGATTCCTGTAACGCTGTCATCAACTCACACACGCACAACTCACCGCGCTGCTGCAGCAGATTAATGATACGCAGGCGAGTCGAATCACTCAGACATTTGAAAAAAACAACGGTGTCCATAGTCTATCCAGTTGGCTCTTGTTCAGAAAAAAACGGATTATAACCTATCTTTACCGGCATTCCTCTTGTGCTTTGCAGTTAGTCTGCTAAAATGCGCCGCTCAATACGAAACGGTCAGGTGTCCGAGTGGCTGAAGGAGCACGCCTGGAAAGTGTGTATACGGCAACGTATCGAGGGTTCGAATCCCTCTCTGACCGCCAGTTTCTCTTAAAAATCAACAACTTACAAGATAAATTGAAAATTACCTAACATCCTACCTATCAATAGAAAAATAGGGTAAAACATCAATTAAATCAATCAGTTGAATTTTGTTGTATCCAGCGAATAAAGATCCTTTTTACATAGGCCGGGTTCATGTCCCCGCTTAAATGGTCACATATTCTTTTTAGCTGGGGGCTGTTGACGCTTAACAGGTCATTTAGAGCGGCTAGGGCTTCAGGGTCATGCTTTGACTCTGGTTTAGTCCAAACGTCTTTACAGTCTTTTAAATAAAGGCGGAAGGCCTCAGCCCATAGTTTGCGGCATTGTGTCCACTGGGCTTCAGGAATTGAAACTTCAGGTTCTTCCTGTTCAGCTTGCATCAGCTAAGCCCCTGCATTTGATCCCGTACCCGATCAAGAAAGCCTGTCTCTGTTTCGTTGCTATGCCTAAAAACAAGCAAACCCGTTTCAGCATGTTCAGCCATCATCAAACGGCCTTCATCATCTAGGATAAGTAATAGCTTCATTATAAGGTTCTCAATGGTGGGGCTTCCTTGCCCCTAGCCATGCTTAAAGCTTGCTTTTCAAGAAAGCCAACGGCACCGCGCGGCGTTCAACCACACGTTCCCAGTTTAAGGCGTTTTCGATTTCAGCAAGTGAAGGGCTTTCCGCTGCAACGGCACCTTCCAGCCACTTAAAGCCCGCCGGATGAACCGCAACGTTCAAGCGAGTATGCAGGGTTTGCATTCCGCCACCGTTACCGGCTGAAGGCTTGTTTTCTATCTCAGTACCTGCGGCAATGCGTGGGGCTGAAGCACCATAGCCAAAGGCACCGGCACCAAACAGCGCCGTTACATATTCCCCGGTAACACTTTTCGGCATTGAATCATCTTGAATCAGAACCAATCCGCGGAAAGTAGGCAATGCAAGCGAGCCTTCAGACGGTTTGATGAATTCAATCAGATCCGCTTTCAGTGCAGCGCGGTAAATATCGCCATGAACAGCCATGCCGGTAATGCTGCCTAACTGGTCGCCCAAGCTTCCAGCGGCATCAATTACAGCTCCGGCACTGAAGCTTGCAGCGGCTCCGGTTTCGCCTGAAATATCCAGCAACATATCACCGGCATCTTCAGCCACGTTAGCGGCCAAAATACCGTTCATTGTGGCGATTAAGCGGCGCTGAAGCTGTCTATCCCAGTATGCACCGGCGCGGTTCTGGATCTGGGAAAGCGCATCAGAACCGGAAATTTCACTTGCCAGGTTCATTGCTGACCAGGATTTGTGCAGAAACGCTTTACGGACAATCTGCTTCCCGCTGGTCACTTTTCCAGGGGTCGCATTTACTGCCGGGTTATCGTTCACAATATCCGCTTCATCGTCGCTCAAATCGCGCCAGAAAGGGACGGTGAACGAATCAGCGCCAGCGGTTAGCTGTTCCTGAATTACAGCGTTACGGGTCACAATGCCAGCCTGAACAAGCGCGGTTTGTTCCATAGAGTTTTGAACCAGGTATTCAGTGAATTTTGCCGGTTCGATAATGTCGATCAATTGAGTTGTGGCCATGGTGGGCACCTCATAATTCCATAAAAAGAATAGGTGCTCATTAGCATCACGGACGCTTTAGAGTTGCCCCACGGGGGCAGGTGGTAGGGTGCAGATTGTAGCCACTAGCCACGCTCTGCACTCTGTTATATTATAACACTTTCTTACTTTAAACCAAATTGCTGTCGCGGTGCCGGGTTGCTGTTTTGTGGCTGCCCGGTGAACGCTTCTTTAGTTCCACCAACGGCACCGCCCCCGGCTGCTTGCCTGCCTTTGATTAAACGGCCAAGGCTCTTCAGGGTTCCGGCTTTGTAAAGCTTGTTTATTCCCTCTTCAGAGAATTCAACGGTTGCCCCTTCAATCTGAACCGGTTCACCATCCTTTTGGAAAACATCCTTGCCGTTTTCCATCCGTACTATTTCAAAATGGTGTTCAAGCTCTCGTTTGAGCATATCGGCCATGCCTTCCGCTGCAATCGTTTCAATTACTTCAGCGCGGGGCTGATCTATTGTAATGCGTTTAACTTCAGCAAGGGCTTCAGCTTTTGCCTGTTCAGTAGAATCAAGCAAAGCTTTCAATTCATCCCGTTCAGCTTGAACCTTCTTTTTCTCGTCCAGCAATTGAGCATTTTTATTTTTTAGCTTTTCCAAACCTTCTTTCAACTCTTCAATGGTTTCCATCTTCAATACCTCATTAGTAAGCAAAATTTATTGGAACTCTGAACCCGGCGTTATTGCCTATGCAACCATAGCGGCAAGCATCCGCGGCATGATCCGCGGCGGTTGAATCAACATCTTCAGGGTTGCGGGTGCAACGGGGCAACGCTGGCACTGTCTGCCACCAAACATGGCACTTCCGGGATATATAAAGCCCCGGCATATCCGGCTTGCCAGCATCAGCAAGTAAACGGCGCATTATTTCCCAGCCACCTATCCGGCTGCCTTTGCGGGCGCGTCTGAAATTAACACCGGCCTTCCTGAATTCATCGGCAATGCTTCCGGATTGGCTGCCCGTTTTATTGAATATGGCATCATCCGCAACGCCACGGGCAGGCACTCCCCAGCGCTGGCACATTCGTTTGATCCGGTCAGCTTGTTCCGGCACCGTTAAATTCATACCCTGGTTCAAGTCATCCGGGTGGGTGGTGGTTTCTTCATCAACCAAAATCAGGGAACCGCGCGGATAAAAGAACCCATCAAGGGCTTCAGCGCCGGGGCTTCTTGCCACCAAATAAGTGACGCTGGGCGCGGCGCTGCCGTAATCGCTGGCAAGGTAGTATTCCCAGCTTGTAGGGTATTCACTCCACGGGTCTTCCGGCTCTTCATAGGGCAGCTTTTCCCAGGGTTCTATCATATTGCGGTGTTCATCAATAACGCTTGAGAAGTAGGCACCGCGCAGAATCGACCAGTCACCGAGCAACCACGCGCGGCCAAGCTCCGGATCTGTTGCACAGCTTGCAATCAGGTTTTTTGCATAGCGTTCCCGGTCAATGAATTCATTATCAAGATAGGTTGCATTGATCGTTACAAAATCAAACCCTGAAGCGGCATCCGTGTAAGGCTGCCAGCTTGCTTTCAAGGCGTGGCGGCGTACTAGCCAAGCATGACCGGCACCGCCCGGATTCGCTGCCATAACGAACCGTGTAGGAACGCCAGCGGGCGCGCGTAGGCTTGAGCGTAGGCGATCAATTAGCGCTGGGCTTGAGTATTGACCGGCTTCATCAACTGCAATATGGCTGAAGCTTTTCCCCTGATACTTTTGAAAGTCTGCTTCCCGTTCAAGCTGGTCAAGGGCAACGGTTGCACCGTTCGGCATGGTGAAGCGGTGCTTCTGTCCATCAAACTTTAAAGCGGTGCCATACACTGCACCGAAAAAAGCTTTCATTTCAGCTTCAAGATCCATCAAACCGGGAAAGCTCTTCCTAACCACTAGGCACCGGGCGCGCTCCCCGTGCTGTTCACAATGTCGCAGGAATAAGGCACAGAGCAAGTGCGTTTTGCCTGAACCGCGGGAACCGCCAAGAAACAGATCAAACGCTTCAGGAACGCTCATTGCTTCCTGTTGCCACTTGCTTAACTGATCCGGGCGTTGTTCACTCATTCGGCAAGCTCTCTTGCTTAACCTCAACGGCCTCCAGATAGTCTGAAGCTGAAAGGGCAGCGGGCAGATTAAACACCACGCTAACGCGGTCAGAATTGCCTTTTGGCTGCTTTTCGCTCATCCCGTGGCGAACGGCAAGCAAGGTTTGCGCGGCCTTTGTATCGCCCCCTATAGCGCTGTCATACATAGCCTGAAGGATCTGATCCCGTTCAACTGCAAGGGCGTTTTGCCATACCTCTTTTGAAGCAGGGTGTTCAGCAATAACCCGGCGGAATTCGTGCAGGGGCATACCCAGGGCGGTTGCTGCTGCTGATTCGCTTAACAGCCCATTGGCGGCCATTGATTCCAGGTGGTTTCTGGCACCGGCTGGCAGCTTTTCGAATGGTCTTGCCATGTTTAATACCCTTTAAAATGGTTATAACAGATACGTTACTTATAACCAATTATAGCATAAAGTGCAGGTTTCAAAAGCTTTTTGATAGGTATTAAGATAGGTAGGTAGCTTCTTTACATTTAAGTAACTGAAAATTATATGAATGATAAGGTTATATTAACCGCCACGGGCTTTTTAAGCAGGCTGGCACGGGCGGAAAGGCGTGGTTTTTAGCGGTCTGCGGGTTATGGCGGATTGTTGCGGTGTTTATTTCCAGCCTATATAACCTATAAATAAAATAAAACTTGAAACTTCAGACTGGGAATTACAATACGCAACACACCGCTATACACCGCAAATACAAAAAAGCCCCTTTTTTTAGGGGCTTCCGGCCTATGCTGCCTTAATACGCCAGCGCTTTAGTTTTGTGTGCTTATCCTCCGGCGCAGCAACCAGAGCAAGCCCCCTGACCAATCTATCAGCCCGGAAGGGAAGAACCTTGCCTAAAGATCTTGTGTTTAAATTATGACCGCCCACAAGATCTTCAAGCGCTTCTTGTAAGTCAGCCGCGCCCACAAGGTTACGATCCCCATAAGCCCTTCTGTGAAGCTCCTTTGTTGTGAACGCATCGGTTCCAAATACCTTTTGAATTTCTGCAAGCACGTCATACAAGGCTTCTTGTTCAGGGTCGCTTTGCTGGTTCTGATCTACTGCGTTCATAGGGTCTTCATACTCCCCCGGTTTAATTGTGGAAGCGATCCACGCCACTGGCTGCCTAACCAGATCATCCCATATTTCAAAGCTTGCCATTCTGCCTGGTGCATGAGATCCAAACATACATTCACCGCTGCTCAACCATCCTTTGATTATGGTCAGTGCAGCGCAAACCATGCTTAAGCGGTTCTGCTTAACGTATTGTTTCGGGTCAAGGTCAAACTTTCTTGCATAGGGGCGTTCAGTTTGCGGATCAATACGGCATTTCAGAACCCGGCGCGGCATATCGCCTGCAAGGGTCAAATTGTTACCAGTAAGAACTAAAATAGCCCTATTCGGAACAGTTATATAAGCACTTTGCCCTAGCACACGGTCAGTAAAGCTTTCACTTGTCAGCAAGGCGGCAAGGGCTGCACTGTCAAAAATCCCGGTTACGTTATCCCATATCATTGCGCGGCTTCCGGATCTCAGCGCTGTTAATATGCGTTTGCGGGTTTCTTCATCATCACGGCCTGAAGTATGCGGCCAAACGGTGGGGTTATCCCCTGTTGCAAGAATCCCCAAGCATTCAGCGAGCAAAGTTTTACCGCTACCCATAACAGGCGCATCAAACCCTATGCCCGGTGCAGTTGGCAGCACGGGACGCATAACCGCCGTTAACAGCCCGGCAAGCATAATTCCCTTATCTAGCGCAGTTGCAAAGGGGAAGCTTTCAAAGGGCTTCATCAAGCTTTCAAGCGCCTTGCTGACCTGCTCCGGGGTGGGGTCATCAGTAACAAGCGGCAAAGCTTCCGCGTTATCAAGTAAAAGCTTCGTTTTGCTGTCGTACCCTGGCTTATCTAAAATAGAACCATTCGGGCGCAATACCGGGGCAGTGATAACCGCGTTCAATGGCTTCAGTCGGCGGCCTGCACCTATGGCAATGATCTGTTTTGCTAGACTTGCGGGCGGGTCGATTAGCTCCATTACTGGCAGGCTGTTTTTCATCTTCCAGGTGTAGAATTGAAAGTTTCCACCTAACCAAAATAGAAAGCGCTGTTCATCCAGCGCTTCAGCCTTGCCCTGGTCAATGGTAACAAGCTGCTGCTCCATATCATAAACATCAGGCAAAACGCGCATAGTTGAAAGCACTTCCTGAATGGCGTCATGCCGGCGGCCTGGTATCAATTCAACTTCCCGCGGCTGGCGCAAAAGCTTAAAGTTGCGGCCACCATGAGCATAGCTGTTTAGGTTCGGGCGGCTGTCTATCAAGTAAAGCTTGCCAACAACCTTATTGTTTTGATATTCGGGTTCAATAGGGTCATAAGTGAGTTTTCCGTGATAAGCTGCCGGATCATCCAGCAATTTCCCCACGGTTACAACTTCGCCCCCTTCAAGAATAATAGGGAATTCGCCTGTTAAAACTTTCTGTTCAAGCGCTCTTGCAACGATACGTTCAGCAACCTTCAGGGCTTCTTCTTGCTCAGCTTCTGGCAAGTTTGCCGGAACCATTGAACAAGCTTTTTCCTGAATGTAAAACTGTTTTACTGAATTGGCTTCTTCTTCAACGTCACGTCTTGCGGAAGCCTTAACGCTGGCAAGCTCTGCAAGCTCTTCCGGGGTCAAATCGGGCAAGGCTTCTTTTGTGTCAATTGATCCCCCTTCAGTAACAACGGGCAATCCCCGTTTTTGTTCTAGCGGTGGGGTACAACTGGCACCGGCTGCAAAATCAAGGCGGTTAGTTTGCCACACTGAAGCATCAACGGTGCAGCGCTCCAGCATTTGCCCGGCCTGACCTACTTCATACCATCCAAACCCGTTCAACCATAAGCGCTGAACTAGCACTTCACCGGCGCGGGGTATATCGATTGCATCCTTAACGGGCAAGTAAAGGCGCTGACCTTTTAACCCGGTCAGATCTTCTTCACCGTGGAAAATATGGCTGCTGCTTGAAGGGAACCAAACGGAACCGGCTTCTTCAATTGCTGGCATTGCTTGCTTGATCTGCTGAAGCAATTCTTCCCGGTTAAGCGCCTGTATGCCTTTGCTGGGGTCATAGTCGAGCAACATCAAACCGCCACCGTTCGGCCATTTGAAATTATCTGTTGTTCTTGTGACCACTCCCGCGGGCTTCCCTAGCTCTTCAAAGCGCTTCTTGCTCAAAAGGGCACCATCAGCAAAGGGCAAACCAAAGCAAAGCGCCTGATTGAATTTAAGCGCTTGCAGTAACTCTGAAAGCTCTTGAAGGCTGTTAAGCTCTTTTGTGCAAACGCTGCCTTGATATAGGTTGGCCGTGGTTCCTTTTTCTAGCTCCCCATTTTCAAGCCTATATGTTTTGGTCAGTGTTTTGGGCTTCTCGCTGCTGATAACTGAAAGCTTCATGCTATAATGATTCTGTTCAATACCGTCTTCTTTAGCGCCCTTGTTCAGTTGCTCGCTGGCAGGGGTGTTTTTATATATGCTCATTAGTGAACGCCCCCTTGCTTCTCTTCCCAAGCTTCAATTTCTGCAAGCTTCCACCGGGTACAACGGCCTGAAAGTTTAACGGGTGCAGGAATACGGCCTTGCCTTGCCCATTCCCAAGGCGTAGCGCGGTGTACTGACCAACGGTCAGCAAGATCCTTATCTGATAAAAACGCGGGGGGATTATGATTTTTCATAGGTAACCGCCTATAAACTTTGGTTAATGACGGTTACCTATTCAATAGACATAGGCGGGTTATTAGAGGGGAAAAATTGAAATGCTTTTTTTCCCCTATCTTCTGAAGCCTGTTAAATCATCATCACATTCAGGCCAGCTTTCTTTGGCATCATTCCAAAATGCAATTGAACCTTCATCTTCTCTTAATGCGGTGCTTTGATCCCATGCTTCAAAGTGTTCAGCTTCAAGGCCGCTTGCCCTGATTTCCTTAACATAAGCCTTTTCAAGCCCTGAAGCCTTGTAAGGTTTCACTGTTTTAAATATCGCCTGAACCTGAAATGCTGCTTTAATTGAAGCGCTTTCAAGAGTGCTGCCCGCATAAATAAGGTTCATCATTACCCGGAAGGCATAAGCCTTTGCTGAATCTTTTATTATCTTTTCAGGCGTACCGGCAACGCCCCCGGATAATCTAAGCGCTGCACCTTCTGCAAATATATTGCAAAGCATAGGGGAAGGGGTTGCATTGCATTGAATCAAAATCAATTGAATCCAGTCTAAATAATGCGGGTTTCTCGTTTCTGTCCATTGTTTATAAAAGCCCATTATCTTTTGATGATTTTCAAAACTAACAAGCGCGCGGGTTTCTGCATAAAGCACTTCCCATTTATACCGGGCTGGATTTTCAAGCGCACCACCTTCACCGTAAAGCCTTTTTAATTCATCTAAAGGGTTCATGCTGCACCCCCGCCAATAGCAACAACCTTGCTTGTTTTCTGTTCTGCTTTGCCGTGGTAACAAAAGCGTTCCCAGTCTGCCATTAGTAAGCGGCGTTTCTCTAATAACTCAGAACGGGCATAAGCGGCGCGGGTTGCGTCTGAATTAACGTGGGCAAGGGCAAGCTCTGACACTTCATCAGCATAGGCGGTATATTCCCGGCACCAATCTTTGAAGGTGCTTCTGAATCCATGCGTTGTAATGGGTTGGTTCATACGCTTCAGCAAAGCGCTTAAATAGTTATTTGAAGGAATAGCGCCGTTTGAAGTAAACACCATTTCATCAGGCGCGCCGGGGTTCATTTCCTGAAGGATAGCAACGGCACGTTCACACAATGGCACTTTGTGCTCCTTGCCGGTTTTCATGCGTTCGGCGGGTACTGTCCAAACCTTTTTAGCAAAGTTAATTTCTCCCCAAGTAATACCGGGCTTGCCTATTCGTTTGTCACCAATTATTTCATTGGTTCTTGAAGCTGTCAGAATAAGCAATTCAAGCGCGCGGGCGGCTTCCCCTTTACGCTTTTGCAGATCTTTGAAAAAGGCTGGCACCTCATCAAAGTGCAGGGCGGCAAAATGCTGGCTGTTCTTAATCTTTGAAGGGCTGGCGTATATCTCTTTAAGATTTCCTGTCCAACGGGCGGGGTTCTCTGTGGATCTGTAACCATGCACGGCACACCATCCCAGTATTTTTTCCATGCGTGAACGTACCCGGTTTGCCGTTTCTGTTTTTGTATGCCAAATAGGGTCAAGCACGGCTTTGATGTCGTGAATGTCAATTTCTTTGACTGGCATTTTTCCGATATGGGGCAGGGCATAAGCGGTTAAACTGCTATGCCATTGCGCGGCCTGACGTGGGTTCCTGAACTCTTCCGCCTTCATTTTAATATAGCGGTTCATTGCATCTTCAAAAGTTATTGTTGCCAGTTGTGCGGCCTTCTGGGCGCGTTTCACGGCTTGGCTTTCTTCGAGGGGATCAATACCTTCATTGATCTTTTCTTTTAATAGGCGGGCTTTGTTGCGCGCTTCAGCAAGGGGTACATCAGGGAACGCCCCCAAGCCTATATTCCTGCGCTTTGTTCCTACCATTACGCGGTAAATCCAAGAGCGCGCGCCGGTGGGTGTAACCTGAAGCAATAAACCAGAAACGCCCCCTACCGGGTGAAGGGCGTTGTATGGCTTGCCGTCTTTACTGATTGCATGGGTTAAACGTCTAACTTCCGTAGCGCTTAATTCTTTGGCCTTCTTTGGCATAAATCCCCCTACCTTGTTTAATACCTATCTTCCTACCTATCATAAACTAAGTTATTGGTAACGACAACCAACGACAATAGGCGACAATAGGAAAATAGAATTTTCAAGGTAAACAAGAGGATAGAAAGAAAAAAGATAATAGAATCAGGGGCTTATATAGATTTATGACGGACTCTCTGACCGCCAATTTCTTATATCGTTGATCATATGTTGTGCGTCTTGTCTCATATATCTGACTTGAGCACACCGTCCTTGGTAGCTCATAACTTACTTTGTCGATCTGTTTGTGAATATTGGGTATAACCCAATATTGCGCCTCACTTCTTTATTGCTATATACTCAATATATATAGCTTGTGGGGTGTTTACTATGTCATTAGGTTCTGTGTTTGTGAATAATCGTACCCAAGCGGTTCGGTTGCCAGCTGATAGCCGATTTCCTGATCAGGTCAAAAAAGTCAATGTTCGTGTATTAGGCTGTGAGCGCATTCTGACGCCAGTCGAGCATACTTGGGATAGCTTCTTCTTGAGTTCTGAGCAGGTTACGGATGATTTCATGACGGAGCGGGCCTCTCAGATGCAACCCGATCGGGAAGCGTTTTAATGCTGAAATACATGCTGGATACCAACATCGTTATCTACGTGATTAAGAAAAGGCCAGTTGAGGTATTGACTGTATTTAACCGCCATGCAGGGCAGATGTGTATCAGCTCAATCACGCTGGCCGAGCTCTTGCATGGTGCTGAAAAAAGTACACGGCCCGAACATAACCTGCGTCAGGTGGAAGACTTTATCTCTCGACTTGAGGTGCTGGAGTACGGTGTCAAGGCGGCTGCACATTACGGTGATATTCGCGCCTGTCTGGAGCGGCAGGGTACACCCATCGGCGTGAACGATTTGCATATTGCCGGTCACGCGCGTAGCGAGGGCTTGACGCTGGTCACCAATAATCTGAAAGAGTTTGAGCGTGTTGAGGCGCTGCGCTTGGATAACTGGGTGTAACCCAACCTTCTGTGGTCCACACTGCTTCCAATCAGCCTTCCCGCCGTTTTTTAGACAGTTCCTCATCCAGTAAAAACACCGACTCACAACTCCTATTTCGAAGCACTGGCGTGGAACTGTTTACTGCCTTTTTTCGTTGTCATCTTGATGAAAAAGTCGCAGCCTATAGAATGATCAAAAATTTTATTGGTGCACCCATGGCAACAGCAAGCGCAGTACATATTTTAGTCAAAACCGAACAAGAAGCAGAGGCGTTAAAGCAAAAACTGGCAAAAGGTGCCGACTTTGCTGTGTTGGCCAAAAAACACTCTATTTGCCCATCTGGGAAGAAAGGAGGGGATTTAGGTGAGTTTCGTAAAGGGCAGATGGTTAAAGCCTTTGATCAGGTTGTTTTTACAAAACCCTTGTACAAAATCCACGGACCGGTAAAAACCCAGTTTGGTTATCATTTGATCAAAACACTCTATCGTAGCTAGCGAGAAGGGCAATCCAAAGATTGCCAGGGAGGAAGTATGCGCAGTCCTGAGGTTAGTCGAGCCTATCGTTCTCGGCAATATAAACAGCGCTAGTATGTCCAAATTTTATCGTCGCGGTCCTGATCATCGTTATGGTGAGGTGGTTAGTTTTGTAGAACTGCGCCGGCGTTTTAATTTCCGTAGTATTGAAATCGGTCGTTGGGTTAAACCGGCGGAGAGTGAGCAGGCCGCTATGCATTTTTACGATGCATTGTGTGACTTGATGCACATACTCAATGCCAATGAAGAAGTGGTATCCCTCAGAGGCTGCCTGGCATTCCAGTACGGTATCGGTGGCCGCCCCGGTGTGGCGGCGCACTATCAGCCAGCGACTCGGTGCTTCTCATTAGCCAAGAATGCAGGACCAGGCAGTATCGCACATGAATGGTTTCATGCACTGGATCATTATCTGGCAGACAAGTGCTTTAGCGACGCTCCGCGTGGTTTATTTGCATCCAGTGCCTGGCTGCATGACTGTACTCCCATCCCCCACCCATTGAATGATTTACTGTATGCCTGCTTTAAGGCGATCTTTCTGGATTCCACCGGGACGCAACCGAGCGCCTTGTTTAAGGCGTCTTCGGCAGTAGATAAGCAACTTAATAGCGTCTACTGGAGCTTGCCAGAAGAGGTAACCGCGCGTGCATTTGAAGCCTATGTGCAGGACCATGCCATCTGTAACCATTTTCTGGTGAAGGGTACGAAATCCTCGAAAGAAGCTGAGATGGGTTTATTTCCACAGGGCGAGCAGCATGAACAGATTAACCAGGCCTTTGCTGAGTATTTTCAACGTCTTGGCGGGGCTGTTGCTCGGTCAAACCAGCCTTCGGGCAACAGCGGTTGCACTTGATGGCTGTTGAGTTGAGCATCTATTAGTCCGACCAGGTCGCTGCATTCTGTTGTCTGGATCTGAGAGGGTTTTATATTCGTTACTTGTTAAAAAAGGATGGTTGAAGAGCTTTGCATCAGATCAGATAGAAAAGTAGCCTGATACTGTTCACCAAGTTTGACAAAAACTCGGCTATTGTGGTTCATAAGTGCAACTGACTCTATTATTTATTGATTGCCTATGCATTAACTCGGTTAACTTAAGGAGTTTCTTGATGTCTGATTCAATCGAATTTTACAAAACAGAGCTTTCTGAGTGGGTATTGAGAAATGCCCTTTATTGGATATCTCCCTTTTCAGCATGGACATTGGACGAAACGCCTTCTACCTGGATTGTAGGCCTCGAAGTGGACTCTAACGAAGTCCGCTCAGAGCTTAATCGGCTGATAAACGACTATGCACTGCGAGAAAGCCTTAAGCGAGAGTTTTACAAACCTAAGGCCCAGCTAATCCAGTTAGTCATAGATCAGCTTCAGGCTCGTAAAGTATGAGGTTGCTGCCTTTTGAGTTTGAGCGTATCGCTGATGAAAAGGTGTTTATCAGTAATCTGAGTGGATTCAATCAGATTTTGAATACCTCCGACTTTGATCTTCTATGTTCCGACACTGGAAAGATATCAGAGTCACTATTAACTGTTCTTCAAAGCAAGCACTTCCTTGCAGCGCCTGAAAACATTAGTGCCTCGGAAACGATTCTGGCAGCAGGTTACGGAAAGAAGCTTGTAAGCGAATTGGTATTCAGACCTGTTTTTATGGTCGTACCAACTCTTCGATGCGATCACACTTGTACATACTGCCAGGTTGCAAGAGCACCGATTGATCGACCTGAGTTCGATATGTCACCAGAATTGATAACGAATACTGTGGAGCGAATTGCTCAGATAGGCGTCGCACCTTACGTGATTGAAATACAGGGCGGCGAACCTTTGCTTCGGTTTGATTTGATCAAACAGCTGTACTCAGAGTGTGAGGATCAGTTAGGAGTTGGGCAGTTTAACGTAGTCATTGCGAGTACACTTTCACTGCTGACCGACGAGATTCTGGAATGGTGCAAACCAAGACGAGTAGAGTTCTCATTTTCTCTGGATGGTGATGCTTCTATACACGACAATAGCAGGATTTTGGCTTCCGACAGCTCATATTCGAGAGCTATCCACGGCGCGAGGTCAGTCATGGCCTGCTTAGGTCCTGATCGACTAGGGGTTGTTACGACGGTAACAAAAGCCCTTCTGACTGAACCGGAAAAGCTTATCGAAGGCTTTCGGGAAGCTGGATTAAGGCAGTTCTTCGTAAGACCAATTAGTCCTTACGGGTTTGCAAAGAATTGGCAAGACAACTCATATACCTTAAGTGAGTACTTCGATTTCTACAGGCGCTTTCTACAGGAGCTGAAAAAACAGTGGGAAGCCGGCTACGGTGTCGGTGAGCACAGCTTTAAAGTTCATGTGAAACGGTTATCTGATCCGAGATTTAACTGTTATGCCGACCTGAAAAGTCCGAGTGGATTCGGTTTAAATACACTTTTGTTTAACTTCGATGGCAAAATTTATGGATCAGACGAAGCTCGTATGCTTCAGCGGCTGCATCCAGAGATAGACTTCTCACTAGGGCCTATTGACTCGCCAGAATTGGTCATATCTGAGCTGACTCATTCGATTATCGATGGAGGCATTAATTTCGATAAGCCTGGATGTTCATCCTGTGCCTTTCAACCCTATTGTGGTGGTGACCCAATGCAGAATATCAGCCTTTTTGGTGAGCCTATTGGTGATAAATCTCTTTCTCATTTTTGTGAATACCATCGGGGTATGTTCAAATTGGTCATAGCCTATCTGAGCGGAGATCGGTCGGATCAGGCGTTTGCAGCGGCGCTTGCCGATGAGTGATACATCCCGGATAGATTTATTTGAAATAAATGAGCGCAGTGATTTTGAACACGGTTATTACGTGCTTCGTAAATCTGATCGACCTGTTGTGAGCGAACTACCGCAATTACGTGTTTATTCCGATATTTCGGAACAAAACGACGATGGAATCGTTGATCAGGAACTGTTTCAGACAATCGATGATCTTGATGTTGGTATGGTTACAGGGCGTGGCCATATTCGGGTGATGATGAGCCGTCGAGCGAATCACAATTCAGTGCTGCTGACGGAGAGGTGTGATAATCGGTGTCTATTCTGCTCTCAACCCCCAAAGGACAGAGATGATGAATGGCTTTTGGAGGTTGCAGGACAATCACTTTGTGATTTTAAGTATGAAGGAGTGATTGGTATATCAGGAGGAGAGCCACTTCTATACCGGGATAAGCTAATAGTGATGCTTAAAAAAGTGACACAGGCTTCACCATCCACCTCTTTTCATATTTTGACGAACGGACGTGCGCTGAGTGATCTCGCGTTTTGTCGAGATCTGGCTGAAGCGGGAAAAGAGATTAATTTCGTTCTTGGTGTACCGCTGTATGGGGCTTACCCTTCTTTACATGATGAGTTGGTTGGCGCGAAAGGCGCTTTTTTCGAAACGGTGAAAGGTCTTATTAATGCGGGGAATCTTGGTATTCCTATAGAGTTAAGATTCATCCCGAATCAATTAAATTATCACAATATTCGAGAAGTTTTTGAGCTAGTAACACGCACATTCTCTTCCATTCAACAGATCTCGGTGATGAACCTAGAACCGACCGGGTGGGCTAAGCACAATTGGTCAGCTTTATATATAAGACCTGAGCAATATTCCGTTGACTTGCTAAAGTCCATAGAGTATGTAAGTGGACTTGATATTAAACCGGTACTCTTTAACTACCCTCTTTGTCATCTATCATTGGAATTGAAGCAGCATGCAGTGAAGTCTATCTCTGATTGGAAAAACTTTTACCCAATTGAGTGTGATGGCTGTCAACTTCAGAGTGAGTGCGGCGGATATTTTGTAAGTTCAAACGGTGACCGATTTGATCCACCAAGGAGAAATGATGAATCGAATTAAGCGGCTTGCGGCACTGCTGCCCGGCTTCATAGCCCTCAACGCTGATGCCTCAGATGATGCATTTACTCACATAATAGAACCCACTGGTGACACTCTAGGTTTTGTGGTTGCACCGCTAAATACAGCCACACCAGTTTATCTTGCGGCACATAGAAGCCATTCTTCACATGCTTCACATTCGTCTCATCGGTCATCAGCCGGTAGTGGATCGCGCTCGCCATCTTACTCTAAATCAGTTCCATCTTATCCGAGCACTCGCCCTTCGACTCCACGTTCAACCACACCAAGCACTCCAAGAAGTTCTGATCCACTGGGTAGGCCGAGCACTCCATCTACAACAGCACCGGATTTGCGGACTTCCAACACAATTATGACTCCATCTAGAAATATTGATGTGCGGGAATCTGTCATTCGCCAGGTACAAGTCAAACTAATAATGCTTGGGTACCTTGATGACATGAAAAACGTCGATGGGATTCTTGGACCCATTACACGCCGGGCAATTAGAGATTACCGCTCCAATCACAATCTCCCATCAGGAGAAAGAATTGATGTGGCTTTGTTAAACTCAATGGGAATTGTTGTTCAGTGAAGATCCGATATTTATTCCAATTGGTGGTGGGGGCCTTTTGTCTGTTATGGATTAGTAAAGAGGTGGGATTGCCTGCTTACGCCTATTTATCATATTCAGACAGATATATAGAGCTTTCAGGGAAATGTGCAAACGCGATGGATGAGAGCTGGTTTGTTGAGCAAGTAGGAAACTCTGAACTCGATAAAACGAGGGTGTTCAATATTCTGTGTCAGCCAGGTTTTCATAGGTCAATGTAACCATCCAGACGACCGTCGAAGTGAATGGTCAGTTGCGACAGGGTCAGGTTCCAGTTTTGCACCGGGTGTGACCACCGCTCAGACGCTTTTAACATACCCGCGTACAACAGCTTGAGCAAGCTGTTCTCATTGCTAAACCCTCCTTTGGTTTTGGTCAGCTTACGGAACTGGCGATGCACAGCTTCAACAGCATTGGTGGTGTAGATGGCGGTGCGTACGTAATCTGGGTATTTAAAATAGGCCGAGAGCGTCATCCACTTATTGCGCCAGGATTTAATAACAATGGGATACTTATCACCCCATTTGGCCTCCAGATCGTCCAGAGCGCTTTCTGCCGCACTTAATGTCACCGCCTTATAAACACATTTGAGATCAGCCATGAACGCTTTCTGGTTCTTACTAGCCACGTATTTCAACGAGTTGCGGATTTGATGAATAATGCAGTGCTGTATTTCCGTGTTCGGATAAATGGACTCTATGGCTTCAGGGAAGCCTTTGAGCCCATCAATACAAGCAATTAAAATATCTTGAACGCCACGATTATGCAGGTCAGTGAGGACACTAAGCCAATGGTGAGCGCCTTCAGACTCGGATAGATAGAGCCCTAGAAGCTCCTTTTTACCCTCGACAGTGAGACCCAGGATGGTATACACCGCCTTGCTGACAAAGCGGCCATTTTCCTTGATTTTGTAATGAATAGCATCGAGCCAGACAATCGGATACACCGCTTCTAATTGTCGCTCACGCCACGCCTGAAGTTCTGGCAGGAGTTTATCGGTCACCGCATTGAGAGTGCCATTGGACACGTGAATACCGTAAAGATCTTCAATGTGCATGCGGATATCTTGATAGCTGGTACCCAACGAAAACAAGGCGATAATCTTGCGCTCAAGCTCGTCGGTTAAGTGGGTTTGATGTTTCTTAACCAACTGTGGCTCGAATGAGCCTACGCGGTCACGGGGTGTGTTGAGCTCAAAGCTGCCAGCGGGGCTCTTGACGGTCTTTGACGTCGAGCCATTTTTACGATTAGGCTGCTCTTTAGTCGACAGGTGCTCATCAAGCTCAGCTTGCATGGCTGCTTCAGTCAATTGTTTGATAAGCGGCGTTAGAATACCGTCTTTGCCTGTGAGATCTTTGCCTTCACGCAGTTGGGCTAAAGCGGCTTCCATATCGAAGCTTGGTTTGGTCATGTGTCATCTCGTTTTTGCTTAGTTTATCGAAATGACACAGAATTCTGAACACTACCGATAAAACAACTCAGATTCACCTTTTGGATTGTCACGAGTACGACCTTACACGAAAAATGATGCTTTCCTTCGGACTGAATGAGGATGTTTTGGCCTATTTAGGGCTAAAGGGCTTAGAAATTCATCAACGAACAGCCAGTGAACTTTCCCGACAACACCGATTTACAGAGCGATAGCCATGCTTAAACGACTTGCAACGATACTTCTGGCGATTCCTTTTGGCGCTCAGGCGCTTACTATCGATGAGAAGTTGAGTTTGGTTGCCCAGACATTTGATCTTAGCCCAGTCAGCTGTGAAATAGCAGATCGGCACGTGAATCGCGTACTAGCTCCCCTTGGTAAGTTCATTTTCAATACCAAGTTAATGAGCGGTGATAACGACACTAGTTGTGCGACCTGTCATTTGGATTCAATACACTTAGCTGATGGGCTGCCGATTGCTATTGGAGTCGGAGGGGGCGATGCAGAAGGTCTGGAAAGAATGTCCTCTGAAGGAGTGGTGGTGCCTCGAAATGCTTTCACATTATTTGGACGCGCGAATAAAGATCTAACTACATTTTTCTGGGACGGAAAGGTCATCGAGCAAGATGGCCTGATTTACAGTCCTATTGGGGAGGCTGCATCAAAGGGGTTCAACTCAGGCCTAGCAGTGGCTGCAGTACTTCCTTTATTGGCTAGAGACGAGTTTCTGGGGCGAATGGATGTGTTTTCTCCGTCACGTAACCTGGAACTGATTAACTCAGAGTATTTCGATGCTCAGTACGATGCAGCGAATCAACTGATCAGCGAACTACTAAATAGAGATTCAGAGGAAGCGATTGAGCTGAAGTCAATAGCTTCAGAGGTCGGCGAACCTTCATTGACATTAGATGTTGTTGGGAATGCACTGGCAGCTTTCATAGCTCAGAAAGTTTCAGTAGAGTGCGAGTCCAGTGATTGGGATCGTTATCTGCGGGGTGATCTATCAGCTTTAACTGACAAGCAAAAAAATGGCGCGTTGATCTTTTTTGGTAAAGGTCGGTGTGCGGGTTGTCATACTGGTTCGCTGATGAGTGATCAAATGTTTCACTCGATTGGCACCCCACAGGGTGAATTCGGTTTTCATATGCATGGGCAAGATATTGGTCGAGCTGGCATTACCTATGTTAATGAAGATCGATATTTATTCAGAACGCCTCCATTGGTTGGAGTGTCTAAAACAGCTCCTTACGGTCACAATGGGGTATTTCCGAGCCTAGAGGACGTAGTGATGTTCCATTTAAATCCTATTCCTTTTTTGATCGAAAATGGCTGGACCTCGGAGCGTGAAATGCTTACGTATGGACGTTTGTTAAGTGCTCGATCTAAGATGCTCGCTTACATCGATATACAGACTCATGATCAAGTTTCGGCGCTTACTTCCTTTTTAGAGGCTCTATAAATGACCGATTTTGTCTCTAGGTGCTGTGCAGGGCTAAGGGTTTTTTATCTAAGTCTGTTTGATAAAAAATAATTCATCTACAAATACATACAGCAAAGCATTTCAGACCTGTGTTGGTTTTGGTGCTCTTCGGGCAGCACCGATATTGACTCATTTCAGGTCACTGGTTATCTACATCACGCACCAGGCCCCTTGTTTGTACAGGCCGCTGTGACGGTTGGCGTCAACAGTTACGAAAGTGACCGTCACATTGTATTTCCCGGGGTGAATCGTACCGCGAAATCTGATTACACTGGACAGCAGTACTCAGGTATCGTCACCGTGGGAAGGCATTACTAGGTGAGCGACACAATCATCACACCGCTAGCTTCAGGGCGTCTCACGTTCGTGTCGGCAGCTATACGGAATAGGGAGCTGGATGCGACATTCACCGGTGGTGGAAGCTTTAATGCGCAGGGGATAGAGCAGGATCGTGATCTGTTCAATGTCGGCGCTGGGGTTACGCTTCTTTCATGCAATTGCGAAAAGGATGGATGGGCGTCAAGGCATTGCATGACTATAACTGGAACGACATTGAATACTCATCGCAAACCTGAGGTTCTAAACAGCCATTGCCCTGGTTGCAGGTTTTATTAACACCTGTTTTAAAGTATAATCCCACACTGTTTTAGTGGCTATTAAGTGGAAGCTAAGCTAGGTTAACAAAACAATTGTCTGTAATGGATCGGATTTTCAGACTGGCTACATTTGTAAATGATGTGAATTATGCCGTTTCTGGTGAGGTGTTCGTTCTGTATCACGTCACATTGTTTTGTTTTTTGATCAAATGATTGAAACAAGGATGAAAGAAATGAATTGGTATATTCAAGCCTTAAAAAACTATGCGGACTTTAGTGGGAGAGCTAGACGAAAAGAGTATTGGTTTTTTGTCTTGTTTAGTTTTATCGTCGCAGTAATTTTGGGCCTTATTGATGGGCTAACAGGTAGCTATATCCCAGAACTCGGTGTTGGTATTCTGGGTGGGATATACTTATTGGCAATGTTTGTTCCAAGTATATCTGTAACTGTCAGACGACTTCATGATATTGATAAAAGTGGCTGATGGCTTCTTATAGCATTTGTACCCTTGCTTGGTTTGATTGTGTTGCTCGTGTTTATGTTTATGGGCAGCCAGTCGGATGACAATCGGTTTGGTGCAAATCCCAAAGTAGTCGCTGCTTAAAGAATGACCAGATAACCCCCAAAAAGCTCTGTATGGCTTTGCTTTTTGGGGTAATGTGAAGTTTTGCGAATCCAACCTCCCTTCAAAAAATATATCTTACACAATAACACTTGGCGTGAATGTGTAAGTGGTCGTCCTTACGCATAGTAGATCACTTGTCTTGATTCCTAAGTCGGGTAGTGCGTTTTCGAAATACTGACCACAGTGGCAATACCAGGAACAGCGCTGTAAAAATTAAGAATACGACACTTGGCGTACTCTCAAAAAAGGTGTGATAGTCACCACGCCCGAGTAGTAATGCACGACGGAAATTTTCCTCCATCATAGGGCCAAGTATGAATCCCAACAGTAATGGAGCAGTTGGGTAGCGCAGTCGGATCAGTAAGTAACCGACGATGCCGAATAAGAGCGTGCAATATATATCGAAAACACTCGAGCGTATTGAATAGACGCCGATGCAGATGAAGAACAGCATGGCGGGGTACAGCACGTGATAGGGTATAGATAACATCCGAATCCACAGCCGAATCATGGGTATGTTCAGAATTAGCAACATGATGTTACCCACACCAAAGCTGACCACCAGCCCCCAAAAAATTTCCGGCTCATTCGTTACGAGCATTGGGCCCGGAGTGATACCGTGCAAAATCATTGCTCCGAGCAGTACGGCCATGACTGCATCACCAGGAATACCTAGACTCAGCGTTGGAATAAAAGCGGCTTGCACGGCGGCATTGTTGGCCGCTTCTGGCGATGACACGCCGCGCAGTTCACCCTTGCCAAAGTTCTCCGGATTTTTAGCAATTTTCTTTTCAAGGGCATAGGCCATGAATGCAGCAATGGCTGGCCCAGATCCTGGAAGGGCACCTACCAACGAACCCAGACCAGAGCTCCGCAGGATTGTTTTCCATAGGCCACGCCACTCTTCGCGCTTAGGTAGCATGGATCTGAAACTGATGTTGCCGGTTGTTAATGGTGCGCGCTGTTTTTGTCCTAGCTGGGTGAGAATTTCACCTACACCAAAAAGACCCATGGCCAGCGCTACTAAATTTATGCCATCAGTTAGTGCGAGTGATCCAAAGGTAAAGCGGTATGTACCGGATGCGTTATCTATGCCTACTAGACCGAGTGCGATCCCGAGCGTCACCATGGCCATGCCTTTAAGCGGTGAACCTACAGACAGGGTAGAGGCTGCTACAAGGCCGAGTAGCATAATGGTGAAATAGTCGGCCGGCCCAAAGCCTAATGCAAAGGAAGCGATCATTGGCGTGAAGCCGAGCACTAATAGAGTCGCGATGATGCTTCCGACAAAAGAGGATATAGAGGCTGTGAAGATAGCAACCCCGGCACGACCTTGTTTTGTGAGCTGATTGCCATCTAAGCATGTCACGGCTGCCGAAGCGGTGCCGGGTAGGTTTAATAGAATAGCGGAAATCGAGCCACCATACTGAGCACCATAAAAAATACCCGCTAGCATGATCAGTGCCACCGGTGGTGATAGGTAATAGGTCATCGGCAGGGCCAGTGATATCGCTGCTAAGGGGCCGATGCCCGGGAGAACACCCACAAATGTGCCGACCAGCACACCAATAAAACAGAAGAGTAGTCCTTGCGAGGACAGCGCGACGTTAGCGCCCAGTGCCAAGTTATGTAGGATATCCATCAGATCACCATTGAATCGCAGCTACGGGAATATTTAGGCCGTAAATAAATACGACCACACCCAGTATGCTCAGGCTAATAGCCGTTAACGCTGTGGATAGTGGGCGTACCGGTTTTTCGGCCAGTGACGTCAGTATCACCATTGCCAGAATAGCGGGCACCAGGCCCGCAGACTCCAATAGCGCGCCGAAGCAGATAAAACCTGAAGAAATCATCAGGATTGGCCGAGGGATCCAGACGTTTTTTTCCGGCTCCTCTCTAGCGACCTCTAACGTCAGCAAGGCGGAAAAGAGTACCAGCACGCTGCCGATTATCACTGGGTAGAAACCGGGCCCCATACGACGTAAGGATCCAAGTGGGTACTCGCTGCCCTGCCAGATTATGAAGACACCTGTAAGCGCGAGTAGCAATGCTGCAACCAATTGCAACCAATTAAGTGAACGTAACATTTATTATTATCCTCCTACGTTTTTAAATTAGATTGTGCTAATAGCTGTTTGAATGGGCTGGCGTAGTATCCTCAGGTGATTTAAATCGGCGAAGTAAGTCGTCTGTGACTCGAGCAAGTAAGCTGGTATCGGCGCCTATAGCAAGAAACTGGCACCCGGCGGCGAGGTGCTCGTGCGCCAGCAGTTCGTTGACGGTGAGGGCACCGGCTGGCTTACCTGCAACTTGAATTTGCTTAAAGGCTTCGAGTACTACGCTATTCACTGCCGGGTGTCCTGGTTGACCTAAATATCCCATATCAGCAGCCAGGTCTGCTGCACCGATGAATACGCCATCGACGCCTTCGACGGCGGCGATTTCATTCAGGTTATCGATACCTGCTCGGTTTTCCACCTGAATTAGAATGCATAATTCGGTATGGCAGTGGTGTACATACTCTGGTACTCGTCCCCATCGTGACGCTCGAGCCAGCCCTGCACCTACACCTCGATGCCCCAGGGGTGGGTATCGCGTGGCTGCAACGATACGACGAGCCTGTTCTGCGCTCTCAACCATGGGAATTAAGAACGTTTGCACACCCGCATCGAGCAGCGGTTTCAGCGTGTCGGAATCGCCATTGAGTGGACGTACTACAGGGGTCACTGGGTAGGGAGCTACGGCTTGTAGTTGGGCGAGAACCAGTTGCAGATCATTGGGTCCATGCTCCGCATCAATCAACAGCCAGTCATAGCCCGCGCAGGCACCGATTTCGGTGCCATAGGCGTTCGCTAAGGCGCACCATAAACCCAGTTGAGTACGCCCCTCGTTTAATGCTTTTTTAAAGTGGTTTACCGGAAGTTCCATCATGCTCTCCTTAAACGAATCGCAAACCTAGGGAGCCTAAGGGGCCGTAGTCCACGTGAAACGTATCGCCAGCCGATGCATCCAGTGGCCGTGTAAAGGAGCCTGCCAACAGCACTTCACCCGCCTTTAAGGTGACGCCGTAGGGGGATAGTTTGTTGGCCAGCCAAGCAATCCCTTTTGCCGGATGGCCGAGCACACCCGCGGCAACGCCAGTCTCCTCGACTATACCATTACGGCTACAAATGGCCGCGCACCAACGCAGATCGACGTCTAAGGGTCGAATAGTGCGACCGCCTAGTACTATGCCGGCATTTGCGGCGTTGTCGGCGATAGTGTCGAAGACCTTGCGGGGTCCGCCGCTGGCAGGATCTATACGTTGCACTCGGGCATCAATGATTTCCAGTGCCGGCATCACGTATTCAGTAGCTCGCATCACGTCCAGAACGGTGCAGTTGGGGCCACTAAGATCCCTGGAGAGTACGAATGCCAGCTCCACTTCTAACCGTGGGACGATGAAACGGTCTATTGGTATTTCGCTGTTGTCTTCGAAGAACATATCGTCGAGCAGTACACCGTAGTCAGGTTCGTCAATGCGTGCAGACTCTTGCATGGCTTTAGAGGTAAGGCCTATTTTGTGCCCCATAACACGGCGACCCCTGGCAACCTTCATATTCACCCATTCATGCTGGATGGCATACGCATCCTCAAACCCCATATCCGGATACTTTAAGGACAGGTGACCGATCTGGTTACGTTCAGTTTCTGCCTGGTCAAGCTGCTCAGCGGCCAGGTGGATCTCATCTTTATTGAGTATCATAGAGTCCTCGCGGTGATAGTGTTCATCAGGGCACCGATGCCCTCGATCTCTGTTATTATTTCGTCACCGGGTTCCACGTTTACCGTGCCCTTGGGAGTTCCCGTGAGAAGGATGTCGCCAGGTTGCAGTGTCATGAAACGGCTGAAGTATTCGATCAGGAAAGGCACGTCGAAGATCATGTCTCGGGTGGATCCATCCTGAGTGAGCACGCCGTTAACCTGGGTAGTTAAACGTAGGTTCATAGGGTCCGGAATGTCGGCAACGTCCACTATCCATGGGCCGATGGGGGTGCAGTTGTCGCGGCTTTTGATGCGGAAGTTCGGCCGGTAGAAACCTTCAAGATAGTCTCGTATAGCATAATCGTTGACCACGGTGTAACCCGCTATATAGTCGTATGCATCCTTCTGGGCAACACGACGTGCAGACTTGCCGATCACGATGGCTAGTTCGCATTCATAGTGCATATTAGTGGCATCGGCAGGGCGTGGAGTATAGGAACGGTGGCCAGTCAAAGTGTTGGCGCCTTTTAAAAATACCAAGGGTTCATCGGGGGCCTTTGAAGCAATTTCAGTCGCATGGTCAACGTAGTTCATTCCCAGCGCAAAAATTGCACCAGGCGTTACGGGTGATAGCCAAACGACCTCAGTTTCCCCGACCCGTCTACCATCTGCTAGCCGTACTTTGCCCTGATCTTCCCAAACTTGTTGAATTCTGCCCTCGAAAGCGACTCGACCATGCTTCATGGTGCCACCTCCAGAAGGTCCGCTTCTCGTACTAAGGGATTTTCCAGTCGTCCTAGCCCATCCATCTCAACCGCTACCATGTCGCCCGCTTTTGCCAGTGGCATGTCCACGGGTACACCCGCCAATATCAGATCGCCTGGATAGAGACTGGTAAAATCGGATATGTCTGCCAGTAGCGTCGCGACTGGACGAACTAACTGATCCAGACGCTGTTCATGCTTGCACTCACCATTGACGTAGGTGCGTAGTACAAACGTGGATGGATCAGGCAGTTCATTGACATCAACCAGTGAAGGCCCAATCGGGCAGAAGCCGTCGCGGCATTTTTGCATGAGTGGCTGTCGAAAAAGCGAGGTGTGGGGTATGGTGATATCGTTTACCAATGTGTAACCGGCGATTGCTGCCTTGGCTTGCTCGACGCTGGCTCGTGTTAAGGTGTGCTTGATTACGATTCCCAAAGTGGCACCTATAATAACCTGCTCCACCTCTTCGGGAAGGGGAATGGGTTCTCCTGCGGATATATGGGTATTCGGTGTTTTAACGTACATAACTGGTCCAGTGGGCGGGCCGTTGTAAGGAGGCTCGTTAATGGCGTCTCCGAGTCTTTGCAGTTCTTGCTGAAAATTGAGCAGGCAGCCATAAACGCTTCCACTTAGTGGAGCTCTTCCTGGGCGCAGGGTTGGAAATAGCATATTCACTCCTGGATTATGTAAAGTGCCTAAAGTCGGCGTTTTACTTCATTGAGTCGTTTAGCAATCAGTTCGGCTTGATGGCGGATGAGTTGGGTCAAGGTAGCGAGGCGTTCCGGAGTGAGCCGGTCAGCCATTGCTGATACAGCAATTGAAGCCACCAGTTTACCATTGGCATCGAATACAGGCAGTGCCACGGCCCGAGTTCCGGGTACGACCCCGGCTTCACTGTAGGCGAAGCCCAGAGATCGAGTTTCAAGAATACGCCTCCGTACTTCTTCAATGACTAAGCCTTGACTCGCCAACCTTTGTTCGTTACCGAGCAGAACCTCCTCCCTGTCAGCTTCATCGGCAAATGCCAGCAACACGATGCCTGACACACTAATGCCGAGTGGACGACGGACACCGACCTCAATTGATAAGACTTTGACTGGGTAATTACCGGTCTTGCGGTCTACACAGATAGAGTCGAAACCGCTACGGATAGATAGAAAGACGCTGTCGCCACACTGCTCAGCGATGTGTCTAAGGTAAGGCTCGGCCACAGACTTCACCGGTACATGGGCAGGACGAGACATCCCCAATAGAGACACTTCAGGTCCTACCATGTATCGGCGGGTGCTAGCGTCTTGTTCAACGACACCTTCCTCGATTAATACTTTCAGGATCCGGTGAACTGTGGGGCGATTGAGGCTGGTTTGATGCACTATGTCGGTAATGCGAACACCGTGCTCCTGACCGGTGGCAAGTGCGCGAAGAATAGCAATGGCTCTTCTTATGCTGCGTGCACCTTGCGTCTTGCCGTCCTCATGCATTTCTTCCTTGATGTTGTCTAAACCCGTATCAGGAGATAGGTCTTCGTGGCTCATAACTAACCCTCAATGATGGTTTTAGGAGTTTGGGCTACGGGTATTAGCTGACGAATCTCGCCTAGATTTGCGTAGTTAGGACCTGCAATTCGGCATACCGGCTGCAAGGAGCGAGTATCGATGTGTCCATCTTTATAGAGATCATCTGATAGGTGAGCTTGGGTCACTTGACCCACAAAGAATTCTGCGCCTGTATTACCGTAGGGAGTAACACTATGTAATCGGCATTCTAAACTGATGGGAGCCATCGCAAGTCGTGGAGGTCGGACAGTATTGGACGGTTTTGTCGCTAGACCCAGTGCTTCCACTTCACTTTCATGGGACTCGTATTCCACTGCGCTTGCATGCACGAGTTCCACCATGGACCAGTCAGCGATATTGATTACGAATTCACTCAGAGATCGTATATTGCGTGCCGTATCCTTCTCTATACCCGCTTTGCGGCCTATGTTGATGCCTAGCATGAGTGGGCTGTTGGATACAAAAGTAAAGCAACTGAACGGTGCTAAGTTGACTACGCCTTCTGGGCTTTGTGTCGTGATCCATGCAATAGGTCTCGGGACTACAATGCCACTTATCAATCGATAGCTTTCTTGTGGTGAAAGCTTGCTTGTATCGATTTGCATTATATTTTCCTCGTGATCGTTAGTTGTAATTATTTATATTTAAAAGCTATAGGGGTCGTGTTAGTCGGTCAATATTTCGCTGACTAACAAGTCTATATAGTGGACTATTATGAATTATTGTATTTCGTGCCTTCCTTTGCTTTGGCGCTATTCAGAGTGATCTGAAATCATCGCTGACAATCTATCGACAATAAAGTCCATCATACGAACTTAAGTTGCGTTTTGAACTTGATGACAGGGTGGTAGATTGTCGAAAGTAATAAGGGTAGCCATTGATTGATCACATGCTTTTAAATGTGACGAAATGCGCTTCAACTAAAATAAGGAGAATAAAATGCCCATCTTTAAACGATTAGCTTTACCCTTACTTTTTTCTTTGATGGCCAGTGGAGCACAAGCAGCTTGGCCAGAAAAGCCTGTTCACTTGGTAGTACCCTATCCTCCAGGTGGAAACGTAGATATGACTGCGCGAATTATCTCTGAAAGTTTGGAGAAGGAGTTCGGACAGCCTTTCGTCGTTGTAAACCGACCAGGTGCCGGGGGTATGGTTGCTGCATCTCATGTGGTTCAGGCCGATAAGGATGGTTACACCTTATTCGTCGCGCCTAATGGTCCGGTGCTTTTCAGTCCGCTGTTATTCCAAAATGACAGCTATTTCTGGAAAGATGATTTTGCGCCGATCGGTTCTATCTCTTTTGTGCCTTTAGTGCTTCAGACAAATCCAGAGTTTGGTTTTGAGACTGCTGAGCAACTTTTTGAACAGGCTAAGAAAAATCCAGGCGATCTTGCTATGGCATCTCCCGGTGTTGGAACCCAAAACCACCTGGTCAGTGAAATGATGCAACGCTTATTGAACACTGAGTGGCTGACGGTGCAATACGGCGGAAATGCTCCGGCTACAACGGATCTTCTTGGTGGTCGTGTTGAATTCAACTTTGACCAGTACACCGTAGCTAAACAGTATGTTGAAAGCGGTAGGCTCACTGCACTTGCTGTCACGTCGCCAGAACGCCTGCCGTCTCTACCGAATGTGCCGACGCTTACGGAGCTAGGGTACCCCGAGGCGCTAGCGGAAACCTTCACAGGTCTGTTTGGACCCGCAGGGATACCTGAAGGTGTCGTGGAAGATCTGAACGCCGCACTGAAAAAAACACTTAACGACCCCAGCGTAATCGAGAAATTTGAAACTGCTGGGGCCAGTGTTCGCGCAATGGAGGTAAGTGACTTTGAAGCCTTCTTAAATGAAGAATACGATCGTTGGAGTGTGCTGATTGAGGAAGCCGATATTCATCTATGATCCTAAGTCGTTTCGGCAGTCACTGATGACAAATACAGGAAAGCAAAAATGTCACAACGCCAAAGTATATACACTGCAGGTTTTCAGCATGCTAATCCTATCCCTGTAGCAAGCAGGATTGGAGGCCTGGTGGCTAGCGGTATTATTAATGGTACGGATCCTGATACGGGTGAACTGGGAGTCGATCTGGCGACTCAGTGTGCGCATATGTTCACGCATATTCGCAATATCGTTGAAGCGGCAGGAGGTACTACCGAAGATATTCTGAAACTGACGGTATGGATGCAAGATCGTTCACAAAGAGAGATTCTAAATTCTGAATGGTTGAAGATGTTTCCGAACAAGGATTCGAGGCCGGCTCGGCACACCCTTCAAAACCCTATTGAATCGAAGTTTCTGATTCAGTGTGACCTGATGGCTGTTATTAATCGGCCACAGGGAATCTGAAGCAATTGGTCATAGGCCGAGAGGAACTCGGCCATTTTTAGTTTACATGGCAGGAGTGAATAGAATGCCTAGGTATTACCCCTTTAATCCTAACCCCCGTGAGGCAAATGAAGCCCCACCAGCAAACACCTGCGATTCGCAGTTTCATGTTTTCGGTGACCCGGCAGTTTATCCTCCACGCCCAGACGCTCTGTTCAAAATGCCCTCTGCTACGATTGATGCCGCATTGAAGATGCATAGAGCGCTGGGTATTGAGCGTGGTGTAGTCGTTCAGGCTACAACCTATGGTTCTGACCACAGTGTGGTGGTTGATGCGCTTAAGAAGGCTGGCCCCAATTACCGTGGCTGCGCCAACGCCATTGTGTTCAATGAGCGCGACGACACTTATATTGAAGCGTTACACAGCGCCGGTGTGCGGGGGGCACGGTTTACCTTCCGTAAGGAACTGGGTTTAGGCCTTTCTGCTGATGAGTTTCGTCGAGCAACAAGCCGTCTTCGAGAGCTGGGTTGGTATATGAAAATTCAGCCAGAAAAACACGGAATTATCGATAGTGTTGAGTTATACGAAAACCTGGATCTCCCAATACTTATCGACCATCAGGGTCGAGCAGACGCACGACTCGGTGTCGATGATCCAAACGTCCAAAAAATGCTCGAATTGCTAAAAAAAGGTAACTTTTGGGTCATGCTCTCGTTGGGAGAAAAAATCTCTGTCCAGGGCCACCCTTGGAGTGATGTCTTGCCAATAGCGCGTGCATACATAGATGCAGCTCCGGACAGAGTGGTGTGGGCCAGCGATTGGCCGCATCCGTTATCTGTGTCACCACCGCCTAATGACGCCGAGTTACTTGAACTTTTATACCGATGTGCGCCGGATTCGACAGAACGGCAAAAAATTCTAGTCGATAACCCGGCTAACTTTTTCGGGTTTGTTTAGCTGCGAACGGTCATGCATCAACGGCTCGACAAGAAGGTGTCGGTGCTGACCACCTCCGCATAGGCGAAGGCCAGTGCGGCCATAAAGGCGGCGTGCACCTGGACCGCTGGAACCTGCACACCATTAAACTCAACTCCCAGCGTTGCACAGGCATCATGTACCAGGGTGTTGTTGTAGCCTAAATCCGCCGCAGCGCGGGTGATGGCGTCGATGCAGATATGGCTCATGGCACCCGTGATTACCAGGTTAGTAATGTCTTCACGCTGCAGCAGCGCGTGCAGCTCAGTACCCTGGAAGCTGTTGACCTCGCTTTTTAGAATCTGAAACTCACCTTCGGCGGGTTGCAGGCTGGTATGAATATTGGCACCGTCACTGCCGGGAACAAAAAAGGGCGCGTCGGTGGATGGGAATTCATGCCGTACATGAATGATCGCTAGTCCACGCTGGCGAAAATCAGCCAGCACGCGAGCGGTATTGATGGCGGCGGCTTCTACGCCATCCAGAGTCCACTTGCCTCCGGGGAAGTAATCGTTCTGCATGTCGACGATGATCAGTGCGGTTTTGCTCATGTTGTTCTCCTGTTAAATGCTTATCGCGTATTTTAACGTTTGCTGTTACGCTTTTCGGGTGGTTCGACTGACAATTATGGGGTCAAAACTGACATGTCTAAGATCATTTCTGTGGCTATTCTGGAGATTCCCGGTACTGCGCTCTCGGCTGTGCATGGCCTGATCGATCTGTTTATGTCGGCTAACCGCATGCTTGTTGAGTTGCAGCCGACACCTGAGCTGCAGTTCCGCATCGTTCGCTGGCAACTTGAACAGGGGCAGTTGTCGCCGCTGAATGCCGTGGAAGTCACGCCTTCACTCGTCATCGTGCCACCGGTATTGGAAGGCCAGGCTTACCAGGAGCCGCAACCGATTGTTTGTGCTTTTCTGCAAGACTTGCACCGGCAGGGCGCGTTGGTCTGCTCCGCCTGCGCTGGGTCTTTCCTGTTGGCGCAGGCGGGTCTGCTGGATGGACGCAAAGCAACGACACACTGGCACCTTGAAAGCGTTTTCCGGCACCACTATCCCGAGATAGACCTGGATATTAATGCACTGTTGCTGTCAGATTCTGATCTGGTGACCGCTGGCGGGGTGATGGCCTGGATAGACCTGGGGCTGCATCTGATCGGACGCTATGTTCCTCCATCTGTCGTGCAGGCGTTGGGACGTTTTCTGGTGGTGGATACCGGGGCGCGTCAGCAGAGTTATTACCGCTCCTTCATGCCGGAGATGTCGCACGGAGATGCCCCGATACTGAAGGTGCAGCATCATCTACACAAATATTATCGCCCCAAGTGCACTATCACCGAGATGGCCGAGCTGGCGGGTTTGACCGAACGCACCTTTATGCGTCGCTTCCACCGCGCAACAGGCTTGCGCCCCGCTGAATACCTGCAGCAGCAGCGACTGAATAAGGCGCGTGAAGCGCTTGAGAACAGTAGAACACCCGTAGAGCGGGTTGCCTGGGATGTGGGGTACGAAGATGTCAGCGCCTTTCGCAAAATGTTTCATAAGCAGACTGGGCTGACGCCCAGTCAATATCGGGAAAGGTTTAGTATTTGATGATGCCGCACTTGATGGTCGTTGAATCGAGCATATATCAATCCGAAAGTTGCTAAGCTTACAGAATTAACACAAAAGCTAAGAGGTATTTTATGTATCTGGTGGTTGTGTATGTTCCAGAGAGTCATGTTGATGAGTTGATCGAGTCGATGTCGGCTGCCGGCGCCGGGCGGATTGGAGATTATGATCAGTGTGCCTGGAAGGTGCTGGGGCAGGGGCAGTTTCGGCCCTTGGCGGGGGCGAATCCTCATATTGGGGCGGTGGGGGCTTTAGAGCGAGTACCGGAATACCGAGTGGAGATGGTGTGTGAAGAGTCGGTGATCAAGGCGGTGATGACGGCCATGCTGACGGCTCATCCCTATGAGGAACCGGCGCATCATGTGTTGCCAATTAAGACAGCAGGCGACTGGTGAGAATTTTCAGCGTCTTGGCAGGGCTACCGCTCAGTCAAACCACCAACCAGGCAACAGCGGCCGTACTTGCTGACTGCTAAAGCGATCATCTATCAATTCAATCACACCCGTGTCTTCCGGGGTACGAATTAGTCGACCCGCCGCTTGAATCACTTTGCGGATACCAGGGTAAAGGTAGGTGTAGTTATACCCCTGACCAAAGCGTGTCTGCAGGCGTTTGCTCAACTGCTCATGAAAGTCGTCATAAGGTGGCAGGCCGAGTGTGGCGATGAACACGCCGACCAGTGCATCGCCTGGTAGGTCGATGCCTTCCGAGAAGGCACCGCCGAGTACCGCAAAGCCCACTTTACCGCGTTCTGTCCGGAAGGCGTGTACAAACTCAAGTCGGGCTTGTTCAGCCATGCCGGATGACTGGGTCATGATGGGTATATCCGGGCAGTGTGCCGCAAATTCACGGCGTAGCTGTTCCAGATAAGCAAAGCTGCTGAGGTAGACCATATAGTTGCCCGGCACCAGGTGGTATTGCTGCTGGATACGCTGAACTATCGGTTGAATCGAACCCTGCCGGTCATTGAATCGGGTGCTGATGCGGATGATTCTGAGCTCAAGCTGTCTGGCCGAAAAGGGGCTGGGAATGGATTGCCAACCGGATTTCTCTGGTAAACCCAACAGATCACGGTAGTAGTGCGCGGGATTCAGCGTGGCCGAGAAGAGTACACAGGCCTGGGCCTGGCGAAAACGCGATGCCAGAAAGTCAGCCGGAATCAGATTTTGTATCGACAGGCTGGCTTTGAAAGCTGGGTGTTTTCCTTTACCTTTTTCCTGCTTCACTGTCAGCGTACAGAGTGAATGATCATCAAAGAGTTCGGCCAGTTTCATGAAACCGATCGAATCCAACAGCAATGACTGCAGCTCTGGCAGCACAGGATGGTCTGTCATGTAATCAGTCAGGTCTCTGACCAGGCGTTGCAGGGCGCCATTCAGTTCAGTCGGCACCTCAGACAGATGAAACTGTACAGTCTGTAGCTCAGAGCTGGCATCCGTGTCCAGATGACTTTTAATCAGTTGGCGCCAGGCGCGTTGAACCGCCCGGAAGGTGGTGCTGAGTTCCTTGGGTGCGGTGCTGGCGACGTGACGAAACTGCGTCTGACTCAGCTGACTTGAGTACATGCCGCGGGCGCGATCGATCAGGTTGTGGGCTTCATCGATCAATGGCACTACTCGCCAGTCATTTTGTCGGGTCAGCCCGTAGAGTAGTGCCTGCTGATCAAAGTAGTGGTTCACATCACCGACCACTACATCTGACCAGCGTGCCAGTTCCTGGGCGAGATAGTAGGGGCAGATGCTATGTTCAGCCGCCAGCGTGCGGATGCGAGACCTATCCAACCAGTTGGCATTGACTGCGGCTTGTCGCGCTGCAGGTAATCTGTCGAAGAAGCCATCGGCCAATGGGCAGGACTCACCCTGGCAGGATCGATCCGGATACTCGCAGGCTTTATCTCGTGCGGTTAGTTCAAGAATTCTTAGGGGTAACGGAGTATCCCTGGATGCTTGCAGACTGTGCAGGCTGTCGAGAATCAGCTGGCGGCCGGTGGTACGCGCGGTGAGTATAAACAGCCTGTCGAGTTGCCGCCTGGGCATGGCCATCAAGGCCGGGTAGCTGACGCCGATGGTTTTGCCGATGCCAGTAGGCGCTTCCAGCAACAGCGTATGCCTGGTACAGATGCCTTTATACACCGTCTCACTGAGTTGGCGCTGATGAGGACGAAAGTCCGTAAAGGGAAAGGTCAGCGTCATCAACGCCTCATCGCGTCGTTGCCGGTGTGCCGACTCCTGTTGGTGCCAGTCACGATAGCGGCTGCACAATTCTGTCAGAAAATCATCCAGATCCTGACGCTGCCACAGCTGCTCAAACGGCGTTTCCCGATCCTGAGCAATATCGTAGTAGACCAGGCGAAGCTGGACCTGACGCAGGTTATCGCGTTGACAAAGCAGCGCGCCGTATACCTTCAGTTGTGCTTCATGCAGGTGGCGTTGACCTGGGCCGATACGGGTGAGGTCGCCGCGGTGGGTTTTGATTTCTTCCACCAGGGGTGTGTGCTCATCTGGCAGGTAACCGGGTAAGCAACCATCTGCACGACCGCGCAGGTGAATACCCAGACATTCGCCTTCCAGCAGGTATTCGGGTTGATAGCCTTCTGGTCTTCGGGACTGCAGGGTTTTGTGCCCTTTAATCCCTTCATCTGCGGTGGGTGAGGGGGTATAACGATGCTCCAGGCTGCCCTGGCGTGCGGCAAATTCGCACAAGGAGCGCACGGCCACCTTCACGCGTTGTCCTCATCCCAGCGTACATGCAATACACTCACCGGAATGTCGTGCTCCAGCATGGCCTGCATCCACAAACGCTGATGATCCTGCAGGCGATCGCCTGGGCCTTTCACTTCAATAAGACGATAGCATCCGGTTGCTCGATTCAGTTCGATCAGATCGGGCAGGCCACGTCGGTGGTGGCGTAGATCAAGCAGCAGGTGGCGAAAGATCGCTTCAAGGTGTGTGGCCGGGATCAGCTTCAGCGCGGTTTTAACCAGCTCAGGCTGCAGGCTGGGCCAATAGATCAACGCGCAACTGATTCCCTGTTTCTGCTCAAAGCGCTGCAGGATAGTGTTTCGATAAGCGCCTGTGCTTAACTGCTCAAACGCTGACGCAATCAACTCGGATCGTCCTTCAGTAAAGTCGGGCCGGAATAGATCGGCGGGGCCTGACTGAAATGGATTGAAAAAGGCACCACGTAAAGGCACATACAGGGCTGGCCAGAACAGCAGTGCAAACAGGCCAGTGAACAGGTGGTTTTCGACATGATATAACTGCGTGTCAGCATCTGACAGGAATTCGATCACGGCACTTTCTACCCTGATATACTCAGGTTTGGGCAGGGTTAGCGAATGGACCGGCACCTTGATGGATTCCGGTAGACTGAAATCCAGGCCAGCTTTGCGCGCACAGCGCTGCTGAATACGCCGTAACCCGGCCCGGATTTCAGGTTGGCGTATCTGCTCATGCGCTTGCGTCGCCAGGGCAAATACCTGCTCGGCTAGTTCGCGTTTTTCCAGCACTCTCAGGGTGCGTAAGCGTGCTTCACGGTGTTGGCTCTGCTGGTAAAGCCGCAGTGCTAATTCTATCTGCTGGCGCCGCTCAGCTTCATGCCCGAGCTGAAACAGCACTTTCTGATAGCGATAGTGTATCCAGTCACAGTCAATTGGTTCTGGCAGGGATTGGCACAGGGCTTCGATGTCTTCACCTGCCTCAACCCCTTCTCGCAACTGCTGTAGCTGCAGATACAGATCGACCTCCTCACGACGCTGAAACGGCCTGGACTCAGGAGTGAATGCAACCGGTTCAAACTGCTGCAGGCCCAGTTCTGTCAGCACAAATTCGGACCAACTTTGATAGAGGTTGCCAAAGAACATCAGCCGCAGACGATCAAACAGGGGATTGCAACTCAGTTCCACCAGTTCAAAAGGTGGTTCTGGCCACCAGCTGTGTAGCTTTTGCTGCTCTGCAGCCTGCTCAAGGAGTATTGCTACCAGATCTGATTTGCGCATGGATGCAGTCAGACTTCGTTCAGGCAGACGGTGGCGAGCCAGTAGCAAGCACTCTTCGCGTCGGCAGAGATCGCACAGTGCTTGTAGTGATAACTCAGGTCGATCATCAACTAAACCCGTCGTTTGCAATTGTTTTAGAGCGGCTTCCAGATCAGGCACTTCGTGGTAATTCAGATTATCCTTGCGGAACAACACCCCTTTTCGCATCACCATACGGATCAGCAACGCCTGTGCCGACTCATCCAGTAACAAGAGCTGTTCCAGCTGCTGAATTTCGTCTGACAGCAGCAGATCGGCATACTGGTTCAGACACAGTTGGATTACCTGCTGGGCATTACGCAGGTAATAGAGTGGATCATCCAGTGAGGTGGGTGAAAGGGTTGTAAGGTCCATGGGGATATTGTACGGCATGTTTGTTCAGGGTTGATTGGGTTGCCGCCGAAAAATGTGGCTTATTTGAAGTGCTCCACTGCTCTAAATAAAAAAGTGCACTATAACGTCATTTTGAGTACATTCAGTCATCTACAGCTGTAGCTATAAAGGGTTCGGAGTATCGAGAATGCGTCAGAAGGGAAAAATTAAGGCTTGGGATGATAATAAAGGCTGCGGCTTTATTCAGCCGCTTATTGATGGGAAAGATATATTTTTCCATATCAGTGGTTTTCCCAGCAGGCGGCGGCGCCCTGAAGTTGGACAGCTAGTCACATACAACTTGGGTCAGGATGCCAGGGGCAGGGTTCGTGCTGAGCAGATTGCCTTTTCGGCTGATCAAATCAGAGCATCGGTACAAGCTGGCAATAAAGGCAGTCATTTTTCAATATGGATTGCCAGTTTATTTCTGGTATTTATGTTGTTGAGTGTGACGTTTTCACATCTGCCCGTTGAGATAGCTTTCCTGTATCTGGGACTCAGTGTCGCGACTTATGTGCTCTACTGGATGGATAAGCAGCAAGCTAAAAATGGTGGCAGAAGGACTCCAGAGAGTACCTTGCACTTGTGCGCATTGTTGGGCGGTTGGCCTGGCGCTGTATTTGCGCAACAAACCTTGAGACACAAGTCTAAGAAAGAGTCGTTTCGTAATGCGTTTTGGGTCACCTGTATTGTAAACTGTGCCGCTTTTGGTTGGCTGATCACTGAGCAAGGACAGCAGTTGCTTCGATTACTAGGCCTGTGATACTTAACCGCAACCTAGGGCTAAAGCAAACCAATGCGACGAATTAGATTAAAAGGAATCATAAGATAAAATGCTGCGACTACTAGGTAACATAATCTGGTTTGTGCTGGGTGGGCTGGTAATGGGGCTGGCCTGGTGGTTGGCGGGTCTGTTGGCGCTGATTACCATTGTCGGTATTCCCTGGGCGCGTTCCTGCTTTGTGATCGGTTTGTTTACTTTCTGGCCCTTCGGCAAGCAAGCGGTTAACCGCCGTTACGTGAATGGCCGGGAGGATATCGGCACCGGTTGTCTGGGGATGATGGGCAATATCATCTGGTTTATTTTTGCCGGTATCTGGTTGGCGATTGGCCACCTCATATCAGCCTTGCTTTGTTTTATCACTATTATCGGCATTCCGTTTGGAATCCAGCATATGAAACTGGCCCTGATTGCGCTGGCGCCTGTGGGGCAGACGGTCGTGGATATTGATCGTCAGCGTTGGGAATGATACTGCAGTCAAGCCATGGTCTGAAATATTGGTAAATAGGTTCAACTTAATAGACTTTTTCTTAATCCAGGCTCATGCTTTCTTCGTAGAAAGTGCTATTAACTAAAACATTGCATTACTGGCTGGGTTAGCTGTTTCCTGGTTGTGTTGTTACGACTGAAGTGGCTAAAGCTTGAGTTAAGAATGCAGGAGGCATATGCAATGACACTAGGTGGAAGTCGTTTTGTGGCACTTATCAAAGTCATATTGCTGATCCTTATGGCTGGGCTTCTTTTTGGATGTGATTCATCTACAGAGCCAGTGGTTGCGCCATCAGACGATGTGACTCGCCCTGCACGTATAGAAACCGTTGAATCTGTGTCAGGTTCCAGCCTGGTTTTTAATGGCACGATACGATCTGCCCAGCGTGCTGAAATGGCTTTCAAGGTGGCCGGGCGTGTTGAAGAAGTGCTGGTGAATGAAGGCATGATGGTTCAGCGTGGTGATGAATTAGCTAGGTTGGATGATCGTGAGCTTCGAGCAGCGCTGAATTCAGCTCAGGCTGAATTTAACTCGGCCGATGCAGATTATCGACGCGGCCTGGCCATCTTTGAGCGCACGCAAGCTATTTCGCGCAGAGATCTGGAAAGGCTGGAAACTCAACGCAACCTGGCAGCAAATAAACTCAGTACCGCACAGTTAACATTTGAGGAAACGGTACTTAAGGCACCGTTTGATGGGGTAGTCGGTCGCAAGTTGGTCGAAGATTTCTCCCGTGTTTCTGCCAATCAGCCTATTCTGGTGATACAGAATCTGCAGGATCTTGAAGTGGTCATTCAAGTGCCTGATCAAGTTGTGCTTCAGTCTGCTCGTCGCAGTGGTGCCTTTGCTGAAATTCCTGGGTTGGAACAACCCTTTCCCCTGACACTCAAGTTTTTTTCCACCGAAGCCGATCCTGTCACCCAGACCTATCAGGTCATATTGGGTTTACATGATAAGGGTGACGCTAACATTTTACCGGGTATGTCGGCCCGAGTATTTGCTTCACAACACGACGTCGAGAATCATATCAGCATCCCTTTAAGCGCTATTGTGCCTGACAATCAGGGAGGTCAGTTTGTATGGATGCTTGATGCACAAAGCCGAGCGGTATTACAGCCTGTGGAAGTGGGCGAGCTGGTCGGTGATCGCGTATTTGTGCGTTCGGGTTTGAACTCGGGAGACAGGATTATTACCGCTGGGGTGAGCCGTGTTCGTGAGGGGATGAAACTAAGGCCGTTGGATGACAGCGGAGCTGAAAGCTGATGGATATTGCCGCTTATTCGGTTGCTAAACGTACCAGCCTCTGGGTAGTGATTGTATTGGTTTTGTTGGGTGGTTATCTGAGTTATGAACAGCTCCCCCGGTTTGAAGACCCTGAGTTTATTATTCGCAAGGCAGTTGTTATCACTACCTACCCGGGCGCCAGTGCTCAGGAGGTGGCTCAGGAAGTGACTGACCGGATCGAAGCTGCTGTACAGATGTTACAGGAAGTGAAGCAGGTTAAGTCGGTCTCAAAGCAGGGCTATTCCGAAGTGACTGTCGAGATCAAGATGGAGTTTTCCCGTAACCATGCACAGTTGCAACAAGTCTGGGATATTCTCAGGCGCAAGCTGGCGGATGCGCAGCGTGGACTGCCGCCAGGTACTGGCCCTATTCTGGTTAATGACGATTTTGCCGATGTTTACGCGCAGTTCTACGCTATTACGGCGGATGGGTTCAGCGACCGGGAGTTGTATCGTTATGCGGATCAGCTATCCAAAGAACTGGCTCTGGTTCCGGGGGTGGCGCGTACAGCCTTGCTGGCCGGACCCCAAGAGCGGATATTTATCGAGCTGTCACGAGAGCGCCTGGCGCATTTTGGGCTTAACACCCAGCAGGTTTATCAGGTGTTGCAGCAGCAGAACCTGATTACTGTCGCAGGAGAGATGCTGGCAGATGGTTTGCGTGTACCGGTGATCCCTCAGCGTAGTGTCAGTGATTTTACAGATCTGACACAGCTGCAAATTGGTTTGGGTCCGGAAAATACGGTTTTACGATTATCGGATATCGCCAAAGTAACGCGTGGTTATGCTGAGCCGCCGAGCATGATGATGACGTTTGATGGTCAACGGGCGATAGGCTTAGGTATATCCAACGTTCAGGGCGGTAATGTGGTCAGTATGGGAAAAGCTGTCCAGATGCGTTTAGCTGAACTGGAAAATCTTCGACCGGTTGGCATGGAGCTTCACCCGATTTCATTACAGTCTGAATCTGTCAGCACAGCCGTGGCTGCATTTGTATCTAACTTACTGGCCGCCGTGGCGATTGTGTTTGTGGTGTTGCTACTGTTCATGGGGCTGAGAGTGGGGCTGATCATCGGCTTTGTGCTATTGCTGACGGTGGCAGGTACCCTGATTATCATGCTCATGGACAATATTGCCATGCAGCGTATCTCATTGGGTGCCTTGATCATTGCGCTGGGTATGCTGGTCGATAACGCCATCGTAGTCAGTGATGGTGTGATGGTGCGTTTACAACGCGGTGAAGATCGTAAAGAGGCTGTTTCAGCCGTTGTTCGCAGTACCATCTGGCCACTGTTGGGAGGCACTTTAGTTGGTATTCTGGCATTCAGCGCAATCGGTTTATCTCCCAGTGACATGGGAGAATACGCCGGTTCACTCTTCTGGGTCATTCTGTATTCGATGCTGCTCAGCTGGTTATTTGCCATTACGGTTACCCCTATGCTGTGCTATCAGTTCCTCAAAGCACCGCGTCAGATTGAAGGCTGTGGGCAAAGTCGTATAACACGTGGCTATGCGAAACTGTTGCATTGGGTGTTGAGTCATAGAGCGCTTTCGATAGTGATGTTGTTGGTTGCACTGATTAGTGCCGCATGGGGGGCACGCTTCATCACGCCCGGATTTATGCCAGACTCTGAACGTCCTCAGTTTGTGGTTGATCTCTACCTGCCTCAGGGCAGTGATATCAGGCGTACGGCAGATATACTGGCCTTGGCTGAGCAGCATGTCTCTTCGAAATCCGGTGTATTAAATACCACCGGGTTTATCGGTGGAGGCGGGCTGCGTTTTATGCTGACCTACTCGCCTGAGCCGAGAAATCCGGCCTTTGCACAGTTGCTTATTAATGTTGATGATCATGGACGCATTGCGGGTCTGGTTGAAAGTTTGCAAGAAGAGCTATCGGAAATGCTGCCGGATACTTCTGTCAAAGTGTGGAAATTCATGCTCGGCCGTGGGGGTGGCAAGAAAATTGAGGCCGGCTTTACCGGATCTGATCCGGCCGTGTTGCGTCGTCTTGCCGAAGAGGCTAAACGTCTGATGCAGGCTGATCCTGCCCTGATTGCCATTCAGGATGATTGGCGCCAGCAGGTTCCGGTTGCACAGCCGCAGTGGCGCCAGGAGCAGCTGCAGCGTCTCGGGTTGACGGCTACTGATGTGAGTGCAGCCTTGGCACAGACACTCAGTGGCCGACAAATAGGTGTGTATCGAGAAGGTGATGACCTGATCCCCCTGATTGTGCGTGCCCCTGTAGCTGAGCGTGAGCAACCTAGTGTCATTCAGAACACTGAAGTGTTCAGTCCGGTAGCTGGGCGGAGTGTGCCGCTGAATCAGTTGTTGGAGTCTGTTGATGTAGTTTGGCAGGATGCCATTATTCGGCGCGTAAACCGTGAACCCACGCTCATGGTTCAGGCTGATCCGGCACCCGGCATATTGACCAGTGATGTGTTCAATCAGATCCGCCCTGTGATTGAATCTATTCCATTGCCACCGGGTTACAAGTTGCAATGGTACGGTGAGTATGACGCTTCGCGTGAGGCGAATGCCGGGTTGGCTGTTTCTGCACCTTTTGGTTTTGCAGCCATGATCCTTGCTGTCGTGTTCATGTTCAATGCTTTCAGAGAGCCTTTGGTGATCTGGATGACAGCTCCCTTGGCTATGATTGGTGTGGTGGTCGGTCTTCTGGTATTTCGGACTCCCTTTGAGTTTATGGCGATACTCGGATTTTTGAGCCTGATAGGTATGATGGTCAAGAATGCCATCGTGCTGGTAGACGAAGCGGGTAGTCGTATCCGAGAGGGGCAACAAGCTTATACAGCGGTTGTGGAGGCTTGTATTAGTCGTGCACGTCCGGTTGTGCTTGGCGCATTGACTACGATTTTGGGTGTGGCTCCGTTGCTGGTTGATCCATTCTTCAAGAGCATGGCGGTGACGGTCATGTTCGGTTTGTTATTTGCAACGGCATTAACCCTGGTGGTGTTGCCTTTGTTTTATGTCATGGTGTTTAGAATCCGCAACACTTGAGGGTTGCGGATTTTGTACCTTAGTTAACCCAAGGTAAATCTTTCCAGCAGGTAGTGTAGGCAGGTGACAGGCACTCGCGTTTCATCTTCCAGTTTTTTTTCGTACCCTGCACCGCAAAAAACACCCGCCCTTTGCCGCTGTGGTTGATGGTGTCCAGCACAGACATCAATGCTTCGGCATTGGCATGGCTGTGGTATTCCTCAAACAGGCTGGGCTGAAAGGTGCCTGACTCATAGAAATCTGACAACATCACTCCAGCTTTCATATAACGGTAACCTTCACGCCAGGCGCTGTTTAACAGGCGCATGGCAGCGGCTACCAGGTCGCGGGTGTCATCGGTGGGCAGGTGCAACTCCGTGGTAAGTGAAGGAGTGTATTGCTGCTCGGATGGGTTAAAGCGGTTGGTGCGCAGAAACAGAGTCAGCACTTTCGCGCGGCGTTGCTCTCGACGCAGCTTTTCTGCTGCGCGAACCGTATACTCGCTAATCGCTTCGCGCATGGGTTTGAACTCGGTAATGCGCTCACCAAATGAGCGGCTGCAGAGAATCTGCTTTTTGGTCGGCGAAATACTGTCTAAATCCAGGCAAGATTCACCGTTCAGCTCACGCAGGGTGCGCTCAACTACTACAGAATAATGGCGACGAATCTGCTTGGGCGGCGCATTCGCCAGATCCAGTACCGTTTGGATGCCCTCAGCCTGCAGGCGCCTGGATAATCGCCGACCGATGCCCCAGACTTCATCGACGGGTAGTAACGCCATCAGCTTTCGCTGCCGACCAGGTGAGGTCAAATCTACCACTCCGCCTGTCGCTGGATAGTGTTTGGCGGCATGATTGGCCAGTTTTGCCAGGGTTTTGGTGGGTGCCATGCCGACACAGACGCTGATCCCGGTGCATTGATAGACAGTTTTACGCAGCTGCCTGCCAAAGTCCTCTAGTGATAGCAGGTGATCAATGCCGCTCAGGTCTAGAAAGGCTTCATCGATGGAATAAATCTCCACTCGCGGTGCCAGGGACTCCAAAATACTCATCACTCGCGCTGAAAGATCGGCATAGAGTGCATAGTTGCTGGAGAAGGCGGTGATATCATGCTGTCGGATCAAATCCTGCACCTGATACGCAGGCACCCCCATCTTGATTCCCAGTGCCTTGGCTTCACGTGAACGTGCCACCACGCAGCCGTCATTATTCGACAGCACCACCACCGGTTGGTGTTTCAGGTCGGGGCGGAACAGCTTTTCGCAACTGGCGTAGAAATTATTACAATCCACCAGCGCAAACACAGCAGGGCGTTCAGGCATAGGACTCAACGCCGCATCTGTCGGACGATATTGGTAACCACGCCAAAGATCTCAAAATCAGACGCCTCCGTAATTAACATCACCGGATAGGCCGGATTGCGTGGCATCAGGCAGAGATGTGGCGTGGTGTTCAGCTCCTTGACCGTCATTTCACCGTTGATACTGGCGATAATAATATCGCCATGCCTGGCCTCCAGTGAACGATCCACCACTAGCACATCATTGGGAGCGATCCCGGCATCACGCATCGAATCCCCCTGTACCCGCACAAAAAACGTCGCCGCTGGATGACTGATACACAACTGATTCAGATCCAGGGTTTGCTCCACGTAATCCTGCGCCGGCGACGGGAAGCCTGCTGATACACGTTCCAGATATAACGGAATACGCAACGCTGATGCCTTAAGCAGATCCGTGTCTGCGAAACAACCGATCAGTACCACAGCGCTCATGCACACCTCATTAAAATACTGTTTATATATACAATATCGCTCAAGGGATACGGAGCAGGCAAGTGGTAAATGTGAGGCCGTGGATTGGGTGTGGGCTTATCTGGTTTTTTGGTTTTTTCTGTGGTTATATATTGAAACATTTGTTACATATTAAGTTAGAGCGTCTAATCGTTGTTAGGTTAGATAATTGTAGAGATAGTGACCAACGGAGGGTCTTATGGCATCTTTAAATCTAAATATTGCTGAGAAACGTGATGTTGAACGTGTTTTAGGCCATATACAGTCATCTCAGAATCATGAGATGAATAACTTTTTAATGAGCTTCGCGATAGGTAATGAGGCGTCTTGGTCAAGGTTCTTAAGAGGCGCTTATAATCACCCAATAACTTGGTGGATTGGGGTAATACAACTGCAGATGCAGATGGGCATTTGGGGTAACCAATACAAGTCTATTGCCCAAACCCGTGCTAGTGTGCTGTGGCAGGTCACTCACCCAGTCAGAGACGAACTGTCAGGGTTGGCGAGAGGGGAGTCAGCTCCAATACTAGAGGCAATAGTAAAGTATAATTTTAATAACAGAAAAGCTGACATACTAGGCCGCTTTTCGGGTGGTGTTTTCACAAACTATGCCAGTACTGGAGGGAGGTTTGGCAATACTCGACTTTCTCCTGGTGGAACAAGAGCCCGCTCGATAACTAACTTCACTATAGCTAGTTACGGCGCAGCAATTAAAGCAATTGCAGAAGGGAAGAGAACCTATCAAGCCGTGATTCAGTCAATACTGACGGGTAAGCCAGAGGAAATACAGCTAAACATATCTGCTAATGGAAGTAATCTGTCAAGCGAAGAGTCAGAGTTGCTTAGTAATCTGGCGACGTCTGCTTCTGATGCATTTTCTCTTACACATCTATCGCCACCTCCTATTCCTATTAATGAGTTCTGCTCCCGACCAGAGAACGTTAATCTGAAAGGGCTGTGCAAGTGAACAAAATTTTAAGATATCTGTATAGCGGCACAACTTATTTTGTGCAAGAGTTTGTAGGGCAAATCACTGCGGCTGTGATTCTATTGGCAGCTTTGGTTTCTTGGTTTTATTTTTCATCTATATATGCCGCCATTCCAGTGGTTCTATTAGGTTTTTTAGCTTGGGGTGTAGTGAGCAAGGCTTTTAAAAAAAGCAAATCAGGAAACCCTAATGATGCCAGTCACTAGCACTGCTGATATGCTACTTTATGTTGTGGCAGACCTTATTGATGGAGTTATCAACCATGAAAACAGATCACATCCGTACTTTCACACAAGCCAATAAGGCGGCTTGGGATGCGTCTGCCCATCTACATAGTCAAGGCAAGGAGTGGGACGAGTTGCTGCTTGCGGCGAGTCAACCTGACTTTAATGTGTTGGATGATTGCCTGTCCGCTACCTTAACTGAGCTGGGCATCGCGGGTCGTAGCGCAGTTCAGCTAGGCTGCAACAACGCGCGGGAGCTGCTGTCTTTGGCCTCGTTTGGTGCACGTCCCTTGTTGGGCCTTGATCAGTCGGCTGCATTTTTGACGCAGGGCACCCAGCTTGCTGCGGCATCTGGGCTTAGCCCCTGTCTGGTGGAAGCTGATATTTATGCTCTGCCTGATGATCTGGGCCGCTACGACCTGGTGCTGATCACCATTGGTGTACTCAATTGGATGCCCGATCTTCCGCGTTTCTTTCAGGTTGTGCGTGGGTTGATGAATCCAGGTGCGCTTTTGGTCATTTACGAGACTCATCCTATATTAGAGGTGTTCAATCCCGACAGCGCTAACCCCTTCGTGGTGGAGAACAGCTACTTTGATAAAACGCCGGTGCGTATCGAAGAAGCTATCACCTATGATGGCAGCGATGGTGGCGCTGGGGAAACCGGTTATTGGTTTGTGCACACCCTGGGGGAGATAGTTACTGCCTGTGTGCAAAGTGGGCTTGGGGTGCAGTGTCTTCAGGAACATCCCCACCTGAATCGCGAAGTGGAGTATGCCATCTATGAAAATCAGACGGCCCAGATACCGCTGTGCTATACGCTGGTTGCTGAAGCGCCCAGCGTGCTAAACATTAAGGAGTAAACGGTGCTGAAACCGGTCATACAGCAAGAAACAACAGGATGCGGCATTGCATCTGTTGCAAACATACTGGGCAAAAGCTACTCAGAAATGAAGAGCACAGCCAATGCTATGGGTATCTATGCTGACGATAAATCGCTGTGGTCGGACACTCAGTATGTCAGGACGCTGTTGTCTCATGCCGGGGTCGAGGCCTCTGCTGACGAGGTTCCGTTTGTATCCTGGGATGCATTGCCTGATTTAGCGTTACTGTCCATAAAACACCATCAGGAAAATGGCAAAAATTTCTGGCACTGGGTTGTGTTTAAGCGTGTAGACGGCCAGTCTTTAGTACTGGATTCGGCCAGTTATCTGCCAACCAATATCCGAACAGATTTCAATGAGATGCACCCCAAGTGGTTCATCGAGATAAAGAATATACAACCGACCCCTTAAGCCGCTCCTGCGGACCTGGGCAGAGGATATCAGGAGTAGCTGGCATGAACTATGTCGATATGCTTATGCTGTTTGTCATAATGCTGGTGTTGGCACTTGCGCCCAGCAGCAGTGTAGCCCTGGTGGTGGCTCGATCTTCGACAGCCGGATTCCTGAACGGTGCTGTTGTGGCATTCGGCATTCTGGTTGGTGACCTTGTTTTTGTATATCTGGCCATTTTGGGTATGGCGGTATTAGCTGAAACAATGGGCAGTTTTTTCCTGATCTTGAGGTATATGGCGGGTGCGTATTTAATCTGGCTGGGTATCAGCCTGCTGAGGTCCAATACTAGAATACAGGTCTCCGCTGGCCGTTCCGCTTCAACACTATCAGCCAGCTTTTTCTCTGGTCTTATCATTACTCTCGGTGATGTAAAAGCCATTTTTTTCTATGCAAGCTTGTTTCCTGCGTTTGTCGATCTGACGACTATTGCTACGTCAGACATTGCAACGATTATTGTGTTGACTGTCGTTGCAGTCGGCGGTGTTAAACTGGGTTATGTGTATTTCGCCAGCAGGATTCTTTCCTGGACTAAGAGCAGAGTACACGGCGTTGTTAAAAAGACCGCTGGCGGTTTTATGGTTGGTGCAGGTACATACCTTATGGTAAAAGCATAATGAATTGAAAATCCCACGTTGGAGGTTGTAGATGGAAGATGATTTTGAAGTTGAAATGAGTGCTTTAAGCCAGGAACTGACGGCTGAGGGTAAAACTGTCCAGGTCGATATTTACCGTGGCGACACGGGAGGCTGGATTCTTGAAGTGGTCGATGAATCGGGTGTTTCGACAGTCTGGGAAGATGAGTTCGATACAGAGGAAGCCGCACTGGATGAAGTTAAGGCGACCATCAGAGATGAAGGAATTGATTCTTTAATTGGTATGGACTTGTAAGTGACGGCGAATTAATCGCATCCAGACAGGTCGCCACACGCATAAGCCCCTGAACAGTTTGTACCTGTATAGCAGGGACTCCGCCAGTAAACTTGTTCTGTGAGCGCATGAAATGTTTGATCCAGGCCTGATCACCCCTGGTGAGTGCACACAGTGCCCGGGCGGCTCTGATCAACAGCAGGGCCAGCTCATCTTGCCTTTTACTCCAAGATCTGATTCTTGATGTATATTTCAGATGCAAATGCAGTAAAACTGTAATCTAATCGACTGAATGTAACATTTTCATTTCTCCCACAGCCTCCAGCATTGCTTTACAACAGCGTCAACATGCCTGTTGATTTCCTCACCAGGTTGTCTGGGTGGGAGTTGATGCAAGGCACGCACTATGTCCAGCCCTGCAAGCATGCTCAAAAACAACTCGGCGGCATGCTCAGTATCAGTACAATCTATACGTCCTGCCTTTTGTTGTATTTTTAACCAGCCGCTCAAGGTGTTTAAGGCGTTTTGGACACTGTTGTTGTACATGCCGTGCAGTAGATCCCGATCCACTTCGTGCAGGCTGCCCAGCAAACGCAGAAAATTAAGATGTTCATGGCTGAGTACGAAATGTGCCAGGTTTTGTGCAAAGTCATACAGTGCTTGTTGAGGTGTTTGGTCCTGCTCAGGCTCTATAACCAGGTATTGAAGTAATGTATTGCACTGGCGATGAATGATGGCTTCGATCAATGTGTTTTTTTCGTTAAAACGGTTATAGACCGTTACTTTTGAAACGCCTGCATTGCGTGCCACCGCTTCTATCGAAAATTTAGCTGGGCCCTGGGTGAACAGAAGTTCTGTGGCGGCATCCAGAATGGCGACTTCTTTGCTGGGATCGACAGGTCGTCCTGATCGTGTATTACAAGGCACTTTTTTATCCATTTTAATTAGTGTACGATAGCGTTCATTAATCATAATGTATTCTTGAGTCAATTACCATGCATAGACCTTTATTCCTTATATTTATTGTGCTTTTAATGCTTGGCTGCAGTCCAGATAATGACTCATCCAACGAACCTCAAGCCGCTGCACCTTGGGTCAGAACGCTGGTTGTGACCGACGCATCTCCGGCTTTTATGAAACTCTCAGGCACGGTCAAGGGGCGTTATGAAACACCCGTTGCTTTTCAAGTATCGGGTCGTATTCTGGAGCGACATGTTGATGCGGGACAACGGGTCGAAGCCGGACAATTGCTATTCCAACTGGATCCGCGTGATTTGTTGGCTTCTGTTCGTGTGGCTGAAGCCGACATGAAAACAACTGAAGCTAGTTTGGCTATCGCACGCAGTGAATTGAGTCGACAGCAACAGTTGGTGGAAGGCCAATTTGTCAGTCGTCAAACACTGGAGCGTTATGAGCTGACGCTACGAGAAGCTATCAGTAATCACCAAGCGACTAATGCCGTGTTGGACCAGGCCCGCAATGCCTTGGACTATGCCGAATTACGTGCTGAAAAAGCGGGCATACTGAACGCTGTGGTGGCTGAGCCCGGACAGGTGGTGGATATAGGGCAAGCCCTGGCTACCCTGATTGATGACAGTTCGCTTGAAGTCGAGGTGTACCTGGCTGACGGCGTAGATGCGCCTGCCTCGGGTAGTGTGTCGATTGCAGGCAAGTCGCTAGCCATCGAACTACGCGAGGTAGAAGCATCTGCTGACCCTGAAAGTCGCAGCTGGCGAGCACGTTATCGTATCGAGCAGTCTGCTGAGGCATTAAGTCTGGGTAGTGTGGTACAGGTCATGCTTGATCAGCCAATCCAAGATACAACCTTCAGTGTACCCTTGGGTGCGCTGGATGAGCGCAGTCAAGGCCCCCAGGTTTGGCAAGTGATTGAGGGCCAGGTACAGCCTGTATCCGTTGAGGTGCTGGAACTAAACCGTGAGTATGCCCGTATCCGCGCACCTCTGGCAGATGGCGGTCGTATTGTTGCTCTGGGTACTCATTTATTGACACCAGGTATGCAGGTCAGGGAGCAGGCACGATGAATTTCCCCAATTTGTCAGCTTTGGCGGTTCGCGAACGCTCGGTGACTTTGTTTTTCATTCTTTTGTCGGTCGTTGCGGGTGTCTATGCTTTCTCGTCTTTAGGGCGTGCCGAAGATCCAGCCTTCACTGTACGGGTGATGGTGGTTTCGGCTATCTGGCCAGGCGCTACACCGACCGAGTTGCAAGATCAAGTTGTTGACCTCTTGGAAAAGCGTATTCAGGAAGTGGAATATCTGCATAAAATTGAAACCACAATTCGTCCGGGTCGAGCCGATTTACAGATAGAGTTCAAAGATTTTTCACCGAGTGAGAAGGTACCAGACCTGTTTTATCAAGTGCGCAAACGTATGCTGGATGAAGCGGGAAATTTACCTGCGGGTGTCGTAGGCCCGATTGTCAATGATGACTTTTCAGACGTGTATTTCTCGCTGATTTCACTGACGGCACCGGGGATGCCGATGCACAGTCTCACGCGGGAAGCTGAATCCATTCGTGATCGTTTGCAGCGTGTTCCTGGCCTGCAAAAGGCGCTGATACTGGGTGAGCGCAGCGAACGGATGTACATAGACTTCGACATGAATCGCTTAAATAATCTGGGGTTATCGGCGGAGCAGATTTTTGCCGCGATCGAAGACAGTAACAGCATGACGCCCGCTGGCTTTGTTGATCTGGATGGGCCACGCGCTTATTTGCGTGTGGATGCTGACCTGTCGGACCCTGAACAACTGGCCGCCTTGCCAATCCGTGTGGGTGATCATCTGTTGAAGTTGTCTGATCTGGCTGATATTCGCAAAGGCTATGAGGATCCACCTTCCTATCTGGTTCGGGCTGATGGCGAAGATGCCATATTGCTAGGGGTAGTGATGCAGGACGGTGAAAATGGTCTGGGATTTGGTGAGCGCCTGACCGACTTTATTGAAGCCGAACAGGCAGAATTACCACTGGGTATGTCTATGCATATGCTCACCAATCAGACCGAAGCGATCAGTCAGGCCGTTGATCTGTTTCAGGTCAAATTTCTGGTGGCGGTGCTGGTCGTGATGGCAGTGAGTGTATTGGCGATAGGTTTTCGTGCGGGTTTGGTGGTGGGAATTGCCATACCGATTACCATAGGTTTAACCTTCCTGTTGATGAAAATTGCCGGGATCAACCTGGATCGCATCACTCTGGGGGCATTGATTATCGCTCTGGGGCTGTTGGTAGATGATGCCATCATCGCCATCGAAATGATGATTGTTAAAATGGAAGAGGGTTGGGAGCGGGTCCGTGCCGCCAGCCATGCCTGGAGTGTGACGGCAGCCCCCATGCTGTTCGGTACGCTGGTTACGGTAGCGGGCTTTGTCCCGGTTGGCTTTGCTCAATCAGGTGTCGGTGAGTATACCGGGAACATCTTCTGGGTACTGGCCTTTTCATTGCTGGTTTCCTGGCTAGTGGCGGTGACCTTTACGCCTTATTTGGGGGTGAAACTGCTGCCAACCTACACTAAGCATCATTCTGGAGATATTTATCAGACGCGTTTTTACCAGTACTTGCGAGGGTTGGTGCAAGTCTGTGTACGTTATCGCAAGACGGTCGTACTGTCGACGCTGGCGCTGTTGATACTGAGTGGCATGGGCATGGCAACCCAAGTACAAAAACAGTTTTTTCCAAGTTCTAACCGTCCAGAGGTGCTGATCGATGTTTACCTGCCGCAGGGCAGTTCAATCGGTACGACAGAAGCCACGGTGCAGCGATTGGAAGCGATACTTGAAACCCTGCCGGAAGTGAAAAGCCTGTCGTCTTACATAGGTGCAGGTGCGCCACGTTTCTTTATTTCAGCTAACCCTGAGCAACCTGATCCGGCCTTTGCCAAGATCATTGCCATAGGCCATGATACTGAAACACGTGACCGCATTATAGCGGAACTGAATCGTCATATGGATGCTGGCGAGTTTCCAGAAGCGCGGGTGCGTGCTAGACCTCTTCTATTCGGACCGCCTGTGATCTGGCCTGTAAGCTTTCGGGTGTTGGGTCCTGACACTGAAGTCTTGCGTTCCATCGCTCACGAGGTGCGTAACCTCATGGCCGAACATCCTAATACCGTGATGCCACATTTGGAATGGGATGAGCGTACACCCAGTTATTATTTAGACATGGACCCAGATCGTCTGCGGTTAATGGGACTGACGCCGACCGATGTCGCTCAGCAACTGACCTTTCAGCTCAATGGATTCAGTGTTACCGAAGTGCGTCAGGATGTTCGCAGTGTTCAGGTTGTCGCTCGCAGTGCGCGAGAGGGTGGTGTCCTGTTACCCGAAGAGCTGGAGCTTAAAACAGCCGATGGTCGCAAGTTGTCGCTCAGTCAGTTGGGTGAGTTAAGCATTCGTTATGAAGATCCGGTGATTAAACGCTATAATCGGGAACCCTTCCTGGCAGTACATGCTGATGTACAGGGTGCTCAGCCTCCTGATGTGACTCAGGCGATCTGGGCGCAATTACAGCCGCTGGTTGCTGAATTACCACTGGGTTATCGCATTGAAGTAGGTGGATCTGTCGAGGAGTCAGCCAAAGCAAATCTCTCCATTCAAAAACTGCAGCCCTTAATGCTGGCATTAATGCTGATTTTCATCATGCTGCAAATGCGCTCATTTACCGGTACGTTTGTGGTGATCGCAACGGCCCCACTGGGATTGGTGGGGGCGGTGGCTGCACTGCTGTTGTTTAATCAACCTTTTGGTTTTACCGCCATGTTGGGGTTGATCGGTTTAAGTGGCATCTTGATGCGCAATACCATGATACTGGCGCAACAAGTGCAGGATAACTTTGACTCCGGTATGCAAGCTGGCGCGGCTGTTATTGAGGCAGCCGTGCAGCGTTCCCGTCCGGTAATACTGACGGCTCTCGCGGCGGTTCTGGCTTTTATTCCGCTGGCTATGGATCTGTTCTGGGGGCCTTTGGCCTACGTGCTGATCGGCGGTGTTGCTGTGGGTACACTGATCACCTTGTTGTTTGTGCCGGCGCTCTATGCACTGTTGTTCAAAGTGAAAATCATTGACTGAGTTCCTTGAGACTTTCACAAGGTGTCTGTTAATGAAATTTGATTTTTAGGTAAATAAAAAGTATTGTCATTACGATTTGCAAAAATAACCCACTCTATCCAGGAGACGATACATGAGAGTCTTGATGTTAGCGTTTGTAATGCTGTTCTTGCCTGTGCTGGCTCAGGCGTCCAGTTGTGAATTGAGTATCGACAGTACTGACCAGATGCGTTATTCCGAAGCTGAACTTACCGTTCCGTCGGGCTGTGAAACCGTTACCTTGACACTGACCCACAGTGGCAGCTTGCCGAAAACCTCAATGGGGCATAACTGGGTGTTAGTTGAAACAGATCAATTGAGCGATCTTGCTAAAGACGCAATGGCTGCAGGGCCTGCCAATAACTACGTGCCAGCTGGTGATGACCGTGTTTTGGCCGCAACTGAGTTGGTCGGCGGAGGCGAGAGTACCTCCGTTGAGTTTTCAGTGGCCGATTTGAAAGGCAAAGACTTGAGCTTTTTTTGCTCCTTCCCAGGTCATTTTGCCTTGATGAAAGGCAAGTTTATCATCGAGTAAACACGGCTTTGCGCTAGCTTAGTGAGTACAGTGGTATCGCTGCCGTACTCACTTATTCCTTCCGAAATATCACCGATAAATTGTTGGCTGGCATGGGAATGACCGCTTGCCGTGCCAGTCCATGCACCTCAGCCAAGTGTGTGACCTCTTCCAGATTGCGGATCCCCCAGAGTGGATTACGCTGACGCAGTGATGCATCAAAGGCCAGGTTGCTATCGACAGGGCTGACATCATCCTGCCAGAAAGGCCCATAGAGGTAGAGGATACCCTCGTTGCAGAGCAGGCTTTGGGCTAATTTCATCAGCCCCTCAGCGGCTTGCCAGGGTGCAATATGGATCATGTTGATGGCTAGCAGGGTGTTGTACTCACTCGGGATAATCTGTGGAGTAGCCATCACATCCAGATGGAGAGCTGGCCGCAGCTTTGGATGATGGTCGCGCTGCCGCCAGGCTTCAATGCTGCTGATTGCTGTCGGGTCAATATCGGTAGGCTGCCAATGAATTACCTGCGGCAGATTAGAGGATAAATACACTGCGTGTTCTCCAGTACCTGAAGCAATCTCCAGCACGCTCGCCGGGTCGGGTAAACAAGTCTGTAAAACCTTGAGAATAGGATCTCTATTGCGTTGTGTAGCAGGTGCATGATGAAAAAGCTTGGCTGATTTCACGGTGGTACGACTCCCTGGAAAACAAAAGGCCCTGTATCAAGGCCTTAATCTACCGGAAGCAAAGGTTAGGGTCACCTGTTGTCAAAGCGCGGTGTCGAGCATCAGCATCAGTACAAATCCAAGAATGAGTCCGTTGGTTGCGTAAAACTCGTGCCCTTTGCGGTGTGATTCGGGAATAATTTCGTGGCTAATGACAAACAACATAGCGCCGGCTGCGCCTGCCAGCCCCCAGGGCAGAAGGTGTGTACTGAACTCCAGTAGAGTGGCACCCATGATTGCCATGGCAGGTTCTGCAAGTCCCGTCAGTACACCGATAGCGATTGAGAAAAGTCGTGTATAACCCACAGCGATCAGTGCCATGGCAACTACAAAACCTTCCGGCATATCCTGAATCGCAATTCCAACGGCTAATCCATGTCCATCATTGGCTGCGTAAGCGGCACCGATAGCCAGACCTTCCGGAAAGTTGTGCAAAGCAATAGCCAGTACAAACAACCAGCTTTGGCGTAAACGCGTGCTGGAAATACCATCTGAGCCCTTGATAAAGTGTTCATGGGGTACTATTTTTTCGATAAGCAGCATCATGGCTGCACCGATCAACACGGCCAGAGCAACCTGTCCGGAGGCCATGAGACCGCTACTGCTTTGGCCTTCCATTATGTCCATGGAAGGTAGGATCAGTGAGAAAATACTGGCGGCCAGCATCACGCCGGCACCAAAGCCCATTAGACTGTCGAGAAAACGCTCAGAGATGCGATTGGCGAATACCGCCAGGAAAGCACCCGCTGCTGTAGAAGCTGCCGCTACCATCCCGGCATAAAATGCGTAACGGACCAGCTCACGTGTTTGCAGCAGTACGACCAGTTGGTAGATCAATAGCGCAAGCCCTGCAACCAGAATCAAAGCTCCAAGGAGCTTGTTAAGTGGAAGCCGAGAACCACTGAAGCGGGTAGATGTCAGGATGCGGTGATTCATGAAAGGCTCCTTGTTTATATTTAATAATAATCATTATCATCTAATGCTAACCAAGTCACCAGTAGAATTGCTCAATAAACTGATTAAATTTTAGCTATGACCTACGGGGGAGCAAATTCTCTCTATATAGGATTGGTACTGACTGCATTTACACCTTGATAAATATAGGGTTATAGTCTGCAGGTCTATAATGTTCCTTAAAGAAATATAACATCGGCTATAAGGCTGCTTTGGATATGACCCCACTTCCAGATGATGCGAATACAGCATTTGAAATTTTCCCCTGGAACTCGCAGCTTGAAACGGGCATTGCGATTATTGATGACCAGCATCGTAATTTGGTGTCCTTGCTTAACAAGTTAGGACAACAATATGTGCAGGGTGTTTCTAAACAGGCTATCGAGCAGATTCTTACAGAGTTGTCCGATTATGCTGATTATCATTTCCGAACTGAAGAAACGATTTGGAAAGCTTCGTTAGGCGGTGATGAGTGGTTTTCTGGCCATGTGGATAGCCATCAGCTTTTCTTTGAAGAAATTGAGTTATTACGCACTAGCCAGCTTCCATTTAGCCAGTTGCTTGAAGAGCTGTTTTCTTTTCTTACGCAATGGCTGGCCTACCATATTTTAGACAGTGATAAGCGTATGGCTAAGGCCGTGCATGCGATTGCTGAAGGGTTAAGTCTGGTTGATGCGCGTCAGCGTGCTGATGATGAGATGAGAGGCGCCACGGCAATACTGATCAAAACTGTGCTGTCCATGTACGAGAAGTTATCTTCTCAGGCGATGCAGCTAATGCATGAAAAACATGCACGGCAGCAAGCGGAAGCGGCGTTAGATCTCAGTGAGCAACGTTGGAAGTTTCTGTTGCAGGGCTCTCATGAAGGTTTTTGGGAGTGGGCTGAGCAGGATGCGCCTCCCTTATTGCCGGAGCAGTTAGCACAGTCTTTATTGCAGCAAGCTGGCGCCGAACAAGGCGATATTCATGAAGATGACTTGCCGCAACTACGCGCGGCGCTATCCGATATGTGGCAACCAAGTCATGACGAGGTGAAGATCAGTTATCGCATTGTGCTTCCTACTGGTGCGCTTCGCTGGATGGAGTTACGCGGTAAGGTCATTCAGCGCGACAGTATGGCAAAACCCCAAAGACTGATTGGTACGCGGGAAGATATCACTGAACGTGAACTTATCAGCCACATTATAAGGCTGGGGCATGAAGCACTGTTCATAACCGATACAAAAAATCGCATAACGGCTGTCAATCAGGCCTTCACTGTGCTGACCGGTTATACCCAGGACGCTGTGCTGGGGCAGTCCCCCAGTATGCTCGCATCTGGTTTGCATACGCCGGAATTTTTTAGCCGCATGTGGCAAGTGCTACAGAGAACTGGACTTTGGGAAGGTGATATCTGGAATCAGCGTCCTGATGGGAAGCGTTACGCTTTACACCTGTTTATTCAGCGCCATGATGGAGCCGATGGCTCACCCAGCCACTATGTGGCGACTGGATATGATGTCACTGAACGTAAACATTATGAAATAGAGTTGCAGGATCAGCGTAAACGCCTGCAGACCGCGTTGGAGTCGGTACATGGGGGAACCTGGGAATGGGATCTTGCTACGGATGAGCTTATTTGTGATGCCCGCTGGTGGGAGATGCTGGGCTTTACTTTGCATGATTCTGGTACCACTAGGATTCAGTTTTGGCAAAGTGCCATACATCCGGATGACGTTTCACGGGTATCGATGCTGATTGATGAGCTTATCCTCAATAGTGATGAGTTATGTGAAGTAGAGTACCGCATGCAAACTCAGTCGGGCGAATGGATATGGGTTCGCTCTTTGGGGCGCGTAATGCAGCGTGATGCCGCTGGGTCGGCCATCAAAGTTGTAGGGATTAATATCGATATTACCCAACAAAGAAACCATCAGCAGGAGCTTGAATATGTCGAGCTACATGACGTGCTGACTGGCTTGCCCAACCGCAACCTGTTTTTACAACTGCTGAAAAACACCATGCTGACTTCGGAGGATGATAGACGGCTGATGGCCGTAATTTATCTGGATATTGACAGCTTTGCCGATATTAACGATCAATATGGTGTTGAAACGGGTGACCGTCTGATTGTGGCGATCAGTCAGCGTGTACGTGATTCAGTCAGAGAACATCAAAGCCTGGCGCGTATCGGTGGTGATGAATTTGTGCTGATACTTTCTGGGTTCAATCAGGAAGAGGAGATAGTGTCACCGGTCAAACGTTTATTAATGCACTTGGCTGAGCCCATGTTGATTAATGGATATTCGCTGGAGTGCTCTGCCAGTATCGGCATCGCTTTTTACCCGCAGGCGCACAAGGTCGATGCTGATGGATTGATCCGTCAAGCTTCACAAGCGCTGTATCAGGCTAAACAAGCTGGTAAAAATCGCTACGCGGTGTTTGATCCAGACAATGATTCAATGACTCGTCGAAAGCTGGAGCAGATTGAAGCTATTCATCAGGGACTATTGCAGCACCAATTCGTACTTTACTATCAACCTAAAGTGGATATGCACAGTGGTCATGTGAGCGGTGCTGAAGCACTAATTCGCTGGCAGCACCCACAAAAGGGTTTGTTACTGCCGGGTTATTTTATTCCTGTTATTGAGCAGCATCACCTATCCGTAGAGATAGGTAACTGGGTGCTTGAGTCAGTATTTCAGCAACTGGTTCAATGGTCAGCGGTGGGATTACCCAAAGGTTTTGTGGTGAGTGTCAATATCGGGGTGGTGCAATTACACGATCCGTCATTCAGTGAATTCCTGATTGATTTGCTTAAGCGCTATCCTGAGGTCAGCGCGAATCAAGTTGAGTTGGAGATCCTTGAAACCGGTGCCATCGAAGATATGTCGTATGTCTCTGGTTTGATTTTAGAGCTGCAGAGTTATGGATTTACCTGTTCACTAGACGATTTTGGTACCGGATATTCTTCGCTGACCTTCCTGAAAAACATTCCGGCACGGACAATAAAAATTGATCAAAGTTTTATTCGTACCCTGCCGCATGACCCTGAACACTTTATGATCATTAACAGTATTCTGGGACTTGCCAAAAGCCTGAATCGACAAGTGATCGCTGAAGGGGTCGAAAGTATTTTGCATGGTGAGTTGCTGCTGGAGTTGGGGTTTTCAGCGGCACAGGGTTTTGCCATTGCGAAACCTATGCCAGCCGCTGTGTTACCCGATTGGGTGAGTACTTGGGAGCCCCCACAAGCATGGAAAAAATGCCGTGCCTTGCCCGTAGACAAAATACCCCTGCTATTGGCTGAAATTGAACAGCGCACCTGGATGGTGACACTGCAGCAGTATTTCGATGGTCAGATCGATCGGCCACCTTTGCTGGATGGTTGTGCCGCGGTTGATGGCATCATGCCGCAGATGTGTTTGCCCCAAGCTAGTATTGACGATGTAGATTGGCAAAATTTGCAGAGTCGATATAAGCAATTGCTGGAAGAGGCGCGTTCTCTGGTCGCGCTTTATCAGCAAGGGCAAATAGATCGCTTGCAATTTCATTTTGCCGGATTCAAGACAGCCGATAAGCAATTTATCCATCAGTTGCGTTTGATTAGAAGGGAGAGCTAGTGATTTGTTTCAGTACAACTAGGGCTATTACCGAGTTGGTTTACTGAGCTTGGCTAACACTGGAAATTATAAATAAGCCCCTAATCAAGCTCAAAATAATCTTTTTCATTTATATCTAGGCCGAGTAATATGGCCGCGTTAAATGGCTATAACGGTTTCTAAGTAGTATGAGAAGTTAGCGTTTGAATGTATCTTATCTAGCCAAACCTGAGCGTATTTTAAAGAATCGCCGCTTGGTTCTATTGTTTTTAACCCTCCTGTTTGCACTTTTTGCCGCTGTTTTTCTCAGTCTATGGAGCAGCTTCAAACATTCAGTGGAGCAGACGCAACAGCGTATTATTTTTCAGAGCCAGTTATTGGAGCGCAGTGTCACTCGGACGTTGGAATCCGTTGAGTCTGCAATGGTGTCGCTGGATAGGATGTTTGCTCAACCAACGGATGGCCCTGCATCTGATGAATCGGTTGAAGGGTTGCGTCGACGCGTTGATGAAATGATTCATTTTGCACCGCATATTCATCAGATCCTTGTCACTGAAGGCACTCAGGTGCTCGTAGACAGCGCGTCTAGAAGTGAGGGAAGGGAGATAGATGCGAGTCGTATCGGTTTGGATCTCAAGTCCTCCGACTGGTCGAGGTATGCAGGACTCAGGGTCATAAGTACGGTGAATCAGCGTTTTTTACCCTTAATTGATCAGCACCAAGGCGCGTCCTCCACACACTCGGTTGTGGTAACCGGACTTCGTTCAGGCTCTCAGTCCACTGCGGGTGATTTCTACTGGATACTGGTTGCATTGAATCCTGAATACTTTACTGATTTCTTTCTGACAGAAAACCCAGATAATACCCTAAAACAAGAGATCAGCTTACTCAGTTTTGAGGGTGAACGGCTTGTTTCCATGTTGCCCAGTGCAACTAAGTTGCCGCCGGTCAGTGAATTTCTTCAATCTGGACGCAATCAACAGCTCTACCCCACTCAGGAAGCATTGCATGCCTGGAGCCTTTCATCTCGTTATCCTGTGATTATTTCAGTTACCCAGTCTCAGCGCGATTTCGTCAGAAATTGGTGGTTGAATAATCAGGCGATGCTCTTTGTGCTGTGTGCCTTGGTTATATTAATGCTGATAAGTATGGCGGTGTTGATTCGCGAAGTGACTCGTCGAGTGTCCATTCAACAGCAAATGGCGCTGCTATCCAAAGCTGTTGAGCAGTCTAATGTGGCGGTCATTTTAACTGATAATATACAACGGGTTGTCTATGTTAATCCGGCCGTTGAGAGGCTATTTGGCTACTCGGTCAGTTATATAATGGGGAAAAATCCACGTTTCCTGGGAAGTGCCTGGACAGATCGATCAACGATGGACAGTCTCCGTCAGGCCTTGCAAGAAGGGAGTGACTGGGAGGGCGAGCTAATCAATCGTACTGCAAAGGGTGATTTGATTCCGGTGGCAACCCGGATCTCCGCCGTACTGGATGAGACGGGGTCAGTGAGCCATTTTGTGGGTGTGATGGAAGATGTCACAGAGCGCAAGCAGCATTTAGAACAATTGCATCAGCAAAATATCAAACTCAGTCAGTTGGCAACTGTATTTACCCATGCGCATGAAGGGATCATCATTTGCTGTCCGAGGGGCGAGATTCTGGAAGTGAATGACGCATTTTGTGTGATCACTGGATATGACCGTGCAGACGTACTGGGTAAAAATCCCAGGTTGTTGCATTCAGGTCATCATGATGCCGAGTTTTATGAATCTATGTGGCGGTCTATCAATATCGATGGGCATTGGAGTGGTGAACTATGGAATCGGCGTAAAGATGGCGAGGTGTATGTCGAGCACATAACAATCACAGCGGTACAAGATGACTCTGGAGACGTACTGCACTATGTTTCTTTGTTCAGTGATATCAGTCGGCAGAAACAGCAGGAACTTCGGTTACAGAAGCTGGCGCACTTTGATCCGCTGACCGGCTTGCCAAACCGTTCATTGCTGCATGATCGCCTTCAGCAGGCCATGCATTTGACGCTACGGCGCGAACGCTTGATTGCTGTGGTGTTTATAGACCTTGATGGTTTTAAGCGTATTAACGATGATTTTGGCCATGCAGCAGGAGACAGTTTGCTCTGTTTCCTGGCGGAGCAGATGAAGCAAACTTTACGTGAGGGTGATACCTTGGCGCGTATCGGTGGCGATGAGTTTGTCGCTGTATTGACAGATCTGGCCGATACCGAGGCCTGTGAAATTGCGCTTAGGCGTATACTTAAGGCTGCTATGCTGGAGCATCAGTACAAAACTGAACATTTTCATGTCTCCGCCAGTATGGGAGCAACTTTATATCCCCAAGTGGAAACAGTTGCACCTGAGCAGTTATTGCATCAAGCCGATCAGATAATGTACGCGGCGAAAGAGTCAGGTAAGAACCAGTTTCAGATTTATGATTCTAACCAAAACACGGTTATACACAAACAGCTTTGTCTTTCCTGAAGTTTGGGGCGGGTGGACAATTGACTCCAACCCGCACAAACCTGATAATTCAGCGTCTATTCCACAGGTTTTTTCCATGCCAAATCAAACCACATCACCTGTAGCTCCAGTGCTTCAACCCGGCGTGATCCGGATGTTGCTGTTGGTGCTGTTGTGGTTGATTTTCACCGCCTTGCCCACGCCCACTTTGGGTGATTCGAAAACCGGCTTTACCGCCGAGGCGCAGCCTTGGGCTGTGCTGCTGCAGTCACAACAATCTCGTAACTTTAGCGTTGAACCGTCGGATGAGGATCAGCAGCAGGTCTCAGCGGATCCTGGCCAGTTGTTTGCCCTTTTTGTTGGTCTGCTACTTTGGCTGTGTGGCCAGCGCACTGTTGAGTCCACGCGTGTTACCGCCGTTGGCGTGTCTGCGCGGCAGTTCTATCGACCCCTTCTGAGAGCCCCGCCACAACAATAAGCGCTGCATATGCACTGTCTGATTCAGACAGTAACGCTTATTCTGTTTCTATTGGGGTAACCTATGAATAATTTTTACCGGCGAGCTGCACTCTGTGGCTTGCTGATCCTATGCATGCTGTTGAGTGCCATACCAAATCTATTACCTTCTACAGTGGCAAGTCACTTGCCAAGCTGGTACACCCATAACACCCTGTCATTGGGCCTGGACCTGCAGGGAGGCTCGCACTTGCTGCTACAGGCCGATGGGCAGGCGATGCAACTGCAGGCACACCAGGGGCTGGCTGATGAAGTCGCTGATGTACTGCAGCAGTCAGGAATTACCTTTCGCTGGGTTGGGGCACCGGAAGATCTGCGCTTGGTGTTTAATAAGGAATCGCAGTTGCTGGAGGCTAAGCAGCAACTGCAACCGCTGTTTAGAGATGCTGCAACCGGCATACGGCGGGTCGAGCTGCTGCAGGATGGCCACCAACTGAGTCTGCAAATCACTCAGGACTGGCAAAATCACCTGATGTCTGAGGCGATCGAGCGCAGTCTGGAAGTGGTGCGTCGGCGTCTGGATGAAACCGGGTTGGTTGAACCCAGTATCACTCGTCAGGGGCGCGAGAGTATTTTGGTGCAAATGCCGGGTGTAGCGGACCCTGCCGAGGTGCGCGCATTGCTTGGCACCACCGCAAAAATGACCTTCCATTGGTTGGCGGATGCGGCTGATGATTCAGTCTTAACGACGATCCACTGGGATGCCACCGGTGAACAACGCTATAGAATCGAGACAGCTGTGGCACTGGAAGGCCAGCATATCCGTGATGCACGCTTGGGCTTTCATCCAGAGACTGGGGCCGCCGTGGTGCATTTTACCCTGGATACTGAAGGGGCTCGACTTTTTGCCGACATGACGCGGGCAAACATGGGTCGTGCCTTGGCGATTGTACTGGATGATACAGTGATCACCGCACCGGTTATTCAAGGCGTGATCAGTGGCGGTTCTGGTGAGATTAGCGGCTCTTTTACCCCACGTGAGGCGGGTGATTTGGCACTGTTATTGAGAGCGGGTGCTTTGCCTGTGCCTTTACAGGTCATTGAAGAACGCAGTGTGGGACCGGATCTGGGCAGCGATGCCATCTCGATGGGGGTTACAACTGGAATGATCGGTGCCGCCTTGGTGCTGGCTTTTATGCTGGCCGTCTATGGCAGTTGGGGCGCGATTGCTTGTGTCGCCTTGATAGTGAACCTGGGCCTGATACTCGGCGTGCTGAGTTTGTTGCGTGCGACACTGACCTTACCTGGTATTGCCGGGATTATTCTGACGCTGGGTATGGCGGTGGATGCCAATATCCTCATCAACGAGCGTATTCGAGAGGAGGCACGCAAGGGCTATTCGGCGGCGATGGCGTTGAAGGAAGGCTTCTCTCGTGCCTGGAGTACCATTCTTGACTCCAATCTAACCACGTTGATTGCTATCAGTCTGCTGTTTTTCTTTGGTAGCGGGCCGGTGAAGGGGTTTGCCGTCACTATAGGTATAGGTTTGCTGACCTCGTTGTTTACCTCAATCACCCTGACTCGCTTACTGATGGAATGGCGCATTCGTGGCAAAGCACGTCAACCGTTGAAGATCGGCGGTGTTCAGTGGCTGGATCGCCTGAGCCAAGCGGTTCCCAATTTGATGCGTGCGCGTCGGCTTGGGCTGGCCTTGTCTCTGGCGCTGTCCCTGGCGTCGGTGGCGCTGTTCTTTCAGCCTGGGATGCACTACGGCATCGATTTTACCGGAGGCACGTTGGTTGATGTACGTGCGGATGGGATGAGCACGGAATCACTGCGCCATCAATTGGCTGAACAGGGGTTGGTGCAAGCCAGTATTCAGGAGTCCGGTGAAGCCGGGCAGTATCTGATACGTTTACCCTTGGCAGAACAACAGCAAGCCGTCGCCACGGCCCAGGTAGAGCAACTCAAGCAGGCGGTGTTAGCCGTACAACCAGAGGCCGAATTTCCGCGCACCGAACTGGTGGGGCCAAGGGTCAGTGGTGATTTTAGTGACATGACACTACTGGCAATTCTGATTGCAGGCGGGGGAATGCTGGGCTACCTCTGGTGGCGATTTGAATCCCATTTTGCCTTGGCCGCTACGCTCACCATTGCGTTGGATCTGACCAAAACCATCGGTTTCTTTGTGCTGACTGGCGTTGAGTTCAATCTGACGGCGGTGGCGGCGTTACTGGCGCTTATTGGCTATTCCGTGAATGACAAGGTGGTGGTGTTTGATCGAATCCGTGAGAATCTGCGGCTCACACCGGACAAGCCAATGCTGCAATTGTTGAATGAAAGCATAGGTTCGACGCTGACACGGACTGTATTCACCTCGGTAACGACGCTGTTGGCATTGCTACCGATGGGGATTGCCGGTGGCAGTGCGGTGTCCAGCTTTGCCTTGCCGATGTTGTTTGGGGTAGTAGTGGGCACGGCTTCCTCGATTTTCATCGCCTCGCCCTTGCTCTATCTGTTGGCACAGCGGCGCAAACGCCAGGGGTTACCACAGCTACGTCCTACGGCTGAAGCATTACGGCGTGAGCTGGAAGTAATGCCCTGAGAAGATCAGCAGATATCAGCTGCTCATCTGCTGATATCTGCCATATTTCTGTCATAAATGTCGCGTACAAAGGGCTCTTTCATTCAAGAGACTTTGAGAATGCTGTCCAGACTCACGATTGCAAAAAAATTACTTCTTCTGGTGTTGGTGCCGCAGGCTGCATTGATTCTGGTCCTGCTCGCTAGCCATTTCAGCTCAGTCGAAAAAGACCGGTTATTTCTGACGCTGTATGATGAACATCTGGCGGTGCTCTCGGATGTATTACGTGTACAGCGCCTGGTACAGACTGAAGGAATGGCTCAGCTGTCACAATATCGAACTGGGTGGGACAGTATGGCCAATACTCAGACGGCCATTCATGAGTTACTTAAAACAGCAGAGCAGCATTGGTCGGTTTTTCAGCAATTGCGGCCTGAGCAATTGGATCAGGATGAAAATGAGATTCTGGATACGCTGGATGCCGGCTTTATAAAAGTGACTGCACAGTATCGTGCCTGGGTAGAGCCGGTTGGCAGTGATGCCCTGGCAATCCGCATTCTTAATGAGTCGACGATCAGCGCTGAGGTCTCTCAGACTATTGAGCCTTTCAGCCAGATGGTGGATCGGTTTGTCCAACAACAAATTGAGACTGCCGACAGTGTTCGTGTAACCGCACAACGGCTGACCGAGCAACTTGTTTGGACCTATCTGTTGGGTGGAGGGGTTATCTGTATTCTGCTGTTTGCACTCGGGCTGCAGGTTCAGCGCTCTATTTTAGGACCAGTGAGTCGCCTCAGGGATCTGTTAGTGGACATTGAATCTGATTCTGATTTATCACGGGTTGCAAACGAGCAGGGGAAAGATGAGGTGGCTGCCGCTGCTCGTGCCTTGAATAAAATGCTATTTCATTTCAAAGGACTGGTGCATGAGATCAGCGATAACACAGAACAGTTACGTGTACAGGCTGATCGGACACTGGATATCAGTCAGCAGGTCACTCAAGGCGTGGAAAGCCAAAGCCAGCAGGCTGTTTCGCTGGCTTCAGCGGTGGAGCAGATGTCAACAGCGATTGAACAGGTGAATCAGAATACCGTCAATGCGGTGACCTTGGCTGAGGCCGCCCAGAGGGTGACTGTTCAGGGGAGAGAAATATCCACCCAGAGTATGGCAACAGTTGAACATCTGGAGCAGCATTTGAGCCATACCCAGACTGTGATTCAGGAGTTGCATGATGGATCCAGAGAGATTGCCCAGGTACTGGCTGTGATCCGGGGTATTTCCGAGCAGACTAATCTGCTGGCACTGAATGCGGCGATTGAGGCAGCGCGTGCCGGCGAGGCGGGCCGCGGTTTCTCTGTTGTAGCCGATGAAGTGAGAACCTTGTCGTTCAATACCCAGCGGGCAACCGAATCGATTAATGGCATCATTGAAACACTTCAGCTGCGTGCAGAACAAGCTTCAGGGGTGATGAAAACAGCCTATAATCAGGCCAGTCATAGCGTAAATCAGGTGCGTGAAGCCGATCAGTTATTTGGTCAGATAAGCAATTCAGTCAGTGAAATTGTGACGTTGAACAACAGTATTGCGACTGCCAGTCAGGAGCAGATAAATGTCACACAACATCTATCCTCGGCCATGCAGCAACTGAATCAGGATATAGATGGCCTGAACCGAACGGCTGCTAATTCAGCAGATGCCAGCCAGGCGTTACACCTACTTGCAGGTGTGTTATCTGATGGATGTCAGAAATTCAAGCATGCCTGATTTGATTTGCCGAGGGTTGCCAGATACTGACAGTCGCCTGTTTGATGCTATCATCGGTATTTTTCCGTCAGCATTTAGCACAGGCAGCTGTGGTATGAAGATACTCATCCTGGAAGACAATGCCATTTTGGCACAGGGGCTTAGAAGCGTTATTGAAGAGGCTGGCTATTCCGTTGATCTGTTGATGGATGGTGGTCAGGCGATTGCGTGGCTGAAAACCGGCCAGTATGACTTGCTGATGCTGGATCTGGGTTTGCCCGGCATGGATGGCATTGAGATTCTGCGTTATTTACGCCGTCGCAATAACCCGATACCGGTGATCATCATCACGGCGCGGGACCGACTGGACCAACGTATCAGCGGTCTGGAAGAGGGGGCCGATGACTATCTGTGTAAACCCTTTTCATTGGAAGAAGTGGTGGCGCGTGTGCGGGCGGTGATCCGCCGCAGTCGCTCCTTTTCCGATAATCGCTTGAAGAACGGCGATCTGGAATTGTGTCTGGCATCGCGAACCTTGACCCTGAAAGGTGACGAAGTGACATTGCATCGCCGCGAGCTGGCCGTGCTGGAGTATTTGCTGCTTAATCGCGGACGTTTGCTGAGTAAGGATCAGGTGGCGGACAGTATTGCATCGTTTGAGCAGGATGTCAGTGCTGGTGCTATCGAAACTTACGTCTCGCGTATTCGCAAGAAACTCGGTTCAGCCGCCGCAATTCGTACCGTGCGTGGGTTGGGGTATCTGATGGATAATCTGGATTGAGGTCATGATACAGTCTGTCCGCTCCCATTTGATTTTGTGGTTTATTGTTCCTTTGGTTCTGATGATTCCACTCTCTCTGTATGTCAGCCAGTATGTATTGACTCAGCGGATTGACGATAGCTTTGATGCCATGCTGCGTATGGGGGCAGAGCGGTTCGAGGAGCGTTTATTCTTTGCCGAGGGTGAAGTGCGGATCAATATGCATTATTTTTCCGTTAACTCACTGGGTACTGGAGGGCAGGGTAAGTTATTTTATCGTGTTAAGGATGCGCAGGAGCGTCTTCTGACTGGTTTTAAAGGCTTGCAAGGGCCTGGTGCGGCGTTTGAAGGGGAGGGGTTTTACGACACAGTCTTTGCGGGTACCGAATTGCGGGCGCTGCGTTTGTTTATCCCGGTTCGGGGTGCCACCGCTGGAGAGCTGGTCGAAGTGATTGTTGCCGAATCACGTGAAGGACGTGAAAATTTGTTGCAGGAGTTTGTGTCCAGCCTGTTGGCAATCAATGTGGCGTTGGGTCTCAGCGTCCTGGCGCTTGCGTTGTTTGCCATACATCAGGGCCTGTCACCACTCAAACGCATTGAGTTGGCTTTGCGAAGCCGTTCGGCCCATGATCTTTCACCGGTGGAAGAACAGGTGCCCTCTGAGGTGAGTACGTTGGTGAACAGTATCAATCACCTGATGGTCAAAATTAAACAGAATATGCAGCATATTCAGCAGTTCAATGCGGATGTCTCACACCAGTTGCGTACGCCGATCTCTGAAATTCGGGTGCTGGCTGAAATGTCGGAAAAACACTGTAATGACCCGGTATTAAAGCAGCATCTGCGGTCAATTCGCAAAACGACAGACTATGCGGCGCGTACTACGCAGCAGTTGCTCAAGTATGCCAAAACCAAAAGTGATCTGGTGGATCATGCCGCACTCAATGTACAGGATCTGCAACCTGCCTGCCGTGAAGCTTGTGCACGTCTGCTGAACCGTATTCTCAAACGTGGACAGGAACTGGAATTCATTGCCGATGAACGTGAATTTCCGGTGCGATGCGATCCGATTATGGTGCAATGGCTACTGACCAATCTGATTGACAATGCCAGTGTACATGCCGGTGGTCTGGATGCAGATTATCATGGCGTTATCCGTGTCCGGCTTACAGAAGTGATGGGCTCGGCCTGCTTGAGTGTTGAGGATGAAGGAGTCGGGATTCCCGATGAAGCCATTCAGCATGTTACCGAACGTTTTTACCGCGTAAACCGGGATGAAAAGGGGAGTGGGTTGGGATTGTCGATTGTCAGTCAGGTGGCTCAATCCCATGCGGCGCAATTGCAGCTGCGCCGATCCGAACAGGGTGGGTTGCTGGTATCAGTGTTGTTTCCGTTGGTGGCGCAGCAAGAGTTGGCTGAGTAGCGGTGTTGACAGGATGAGTAAAAACATCCGGATCAGGTGGATATACACCACATAGATGGGATCGATACCCGCTGCAGTAGCAATCAGTGCCATTTCACCTACACCGCCAGGTACCAGCGCCAGAAATGCATGAGACAGCGGAATACCTGTCAGCTTCCAGGTCAAGAGTCCAAACAGCGCAGCGATCAGCATGCCCAGCGTAGTGGCCAGCACAGCATAGCCGCTGACCTTGAGCAGAGCACGCAGACAGGTGCCAAAGAATCGACTGCCAATCGATGATCCCAGTACCACAAAGGTAATGATCATGACCCAGCCAGGCAACTCGATATGGATGACAGTAAGAGACAGCAGTGCACTGGTCAGTAATGGGCCCAGAAACTCAGCCATCGGCAGACGCAATTGTTTTGCACCCCACCAGCCAACAGGTACCAGACCAATCCACAACAGATCCAGCCAGTTGCTGGCTTCCACGGTCGGGCTTGCCAGTGTCTGTCCGGGCATGAAGTAGAAAATCATGGAGGTGCTGATGACCACCAGTGTGATACGCAGTGTTTGCGCGATAGCGATCCAGCGTGCATCCCCACCCAGAAGATCACCTTGAATCACCACAGCGTTCATCGTGCCTGGTAACGAGGAAAATACCGAGGTTACGGTATCAAGCCCGGCCAGACGCTTGAACATCCAGGTGTTCAGTAGCAGCGTCAGCATGACGGATAGCATCATCAACAGGACGCTGGGGTACCAGGTGATCAGCTCTTTCAGTAAACCGGATTCAAATCGGGTGCCTAGCCAAAAGCCAAGCACGCCCAGAAAAAAGCGGTTGGCTTGGCGATTCACTTGCACTTTTATCCCTTTGAGTGCCAGTAGTGAGACCAGCATTAAGGGGCCCAACATCCAGGGCAAGGGCAGCCCGAGCCACCAGGCGGCCCAGCCGCCCAGTGTGCCTAGCAGCAGGGTGTACAGTGTTTTCAAGCCACATTACTCATTCAATTGCGCCTTTACTGGTCGGCGGATCAGTGCCAGTAAGTGGCGTCCAAACAATGACAACAGCAACAGAGCGATGATGGCCAGTGTTGCAGGTCGCTCCAGAACATAACTGATATCACCGCCACTGATCTGGTAGGTGTGCAGCAGGGCTTTTTCAGCCATAGCACCCAGCAGTATACCAATCACAGCCGCCGGGACTGAGTAGCCGTAACGACGCATCAACCAACCAATGATAGCAAATGCCAGTACGGTAAAGGGTCCAACAAAATTACCCGTCAGGCCAAATGAGCCCATGACAGCCAAGACCAACACGGTTGGGATCAGGTAACGCATTGGTACTTTGATGATATTGGCCAATAGTGGAATAAACAACAGGCCCAGTATCATCAGGAAAAACACCTGGGCAAAGTTGGCAAAGATGATGGCATAGACAATATCGGTTTGTTCACGAATAAACTGCGGCCCACCGGTAATATTGTGCATGGCGAAGGCCGCGAGCATCACCGCTGTGGCTCCACCACCGGGAATACCCAGTGCTAGCAGGGTGGCCATGGAGCCTGCTTCGGAGGTGCTGTTGGCCGATTCCGACGCCACAATGCCTTTGGGGTTACCTTTACCGAAGGAGTCTGGATCCGAATCACGACGTTTAGTTTCCACATAAGACAGTAGATTGGAAACCGATGAGCCAACACCTGGAACGGCACCGACAAATACGCCAATCAAACAACCGCGTAGCATTACCATCGGAGACTGAAAGGCCATTTTAAATCCGGCAAAAATCTTTCGCAGATCCACATTACGGGAGGCTTTGTTGTCGACGATATATTGTTTGTTGGCTAGACGAAAAAGCTCTGATGCAGCAAACATTCCCATCATGGCGGGAATCACCGGGATGCCATCAAACAGGTAGAAGCTGCCTAGCGTACCGCGTGCCATGCCTATTTCGTTGAAACCTATGGTGCCGATCAGCAGTCCAACAAACCCGGCAATCAGCCCTTTGAGCATATATTCGCCACGCAAGCTGGCGATTAGTGTCATACCCCACAGAATTACCATGAACATTTCGGATGGACCAAGTTTCAAGACCATCAGGCTGATAGGCTGGATCATCATGAACAAGATCAAGTAGCCAACCAATACCCCGAAAACGGATGATGCCAGAGCGATACCCAGGGCCTGGTTATGCTTACCTTGCTTGGCCATAGGATAGCCGTCAAATGCTGTGGCAATGGCTGACGAGGTGCCGGGAATATTCATCAAGATAGCGGGAATACCACTACCAAAGGAGCCGCCAGTAAAAATGGCGGTAAGAAACAGCATAGCCTGCAAGAAATCCATATACAGGGTCATCGGTAAGAAAATAGCCATTGCCATGGAGATCTGTAATCCGGGCGTGGCACCAAAAATCAGACCAATGATGATACCGGGAACGACGATCATCCAGGGTGTGAAACTGCTGAGTAACATGGACAGTGCCGCAGCACTGGCAGCGAAATCGATCATGAGAACTTCACCTTGTACAGATTGTCAGTCGATGGGTAGGAAGGTCATCGGCATGGGGTAGGGCAGCATCAATGCAAAAAATAACGCAATAGCCAGACCAAAGCTGATGCTGTATCCCAGCACCCAGAACCAGTTACGCTCGTTTTTCATACGTAAGAAAATCGCTACGAATAAAATGCTGCCCAGATCGAAACCCAGCCAAGGCAGAGTCAACACATACACTGCAAACAGCACAATGATTGGTAGAATTTCCTTGATTGGCTCATCTTCAACTGGTTCAAACAGGTTGCCATTTTTGAGGTTCATGACCAGTTCGGTGATACATAGGATTAGTACCGCCACAGCAACCGGCAGAATTAATAGCAGGTTAGGGGTGGTAAAGGAAACACGAATGGCATCACTCAGATACCAGAGGGTAAAGCCAGCTAAGCCAAGCAGCATGCACAGCTGACCGACATCTTTTTTAGTCTTGTTCATGAATCACATCCTGCTGCCCGTTGACCGGGCAGCGTTGGTGGATAGGGCTGATTAGTTCAGTATGTGCGCATAACGACGGAAGGTCTCAAAGTTCTCCCGCATTAACTGGTTGGATTTTTCCGGACCGACCCAGACACCACCAATTTCGTGGCTACGCAGTTCATCCTGCAGTTCTTTCTTGGCCAGTACGTTCTGCATTGCTTGCGCCAGCTTGTTAAAGCGCTCCGGATGGCGACGTTCGAATTCAGCGCTGACCGCAAAGCCTCGCATAGATCCCTGTAGTACCGGCACTTCGATATTTAAGGGTTCAAGAGCCTCGTTAACTGTCGGCACATCCCACTGTTCAATACGCTCTTCGCTGACGATCGCCAGAGGGATCAGAAACTCGCGGATACTCTCGCTGCCTTGAGCGCTGATCAACACCAGATCAACTTGTCCACCGGCCACAGCCGTGCGTGCCTCACCGCCACTGTTATAGGTCACCAGATTCAAATTATCCTGGGGAATGTCATACGCTTCCAGCAGGATGCGAGCCATCAGATGACCTGCTGAACCCTGTACGACCGATGCTCTCACAGTGCCTGGCTCATTTTTAATGGCGTCGAGCACTTCTGACAGACTGGTGTAGCCGCTGTCTTTGTTGACAGCAATCAGGTCCTGATCAAACCATTGAAAATTAATGTAGGAAAAATCTTCCACGCTATAGGTGGCGTTACCTGCCAGGATGGTATTGTTCAGGTAAGGCGCAAAAGTAGAAGAAAACAGATGGTAACCTTCATCCGGCGCATTGAGGATGTAGTTGGCGGCAATCTGGGTGCCGGCACCAGGACGATTGGTTACGCGAACAGGAACCCCCAGTTCTTGTGAAAGATGATTACTCATGATGCGGGTCATGCGATCAGCACTACCGCCGGTGCCGAAGCCGACAACTGCTTCGATGGGACGGTTAGGATAATTACTGGCAGTCGCCGAAGTGGCGGTAACCAGCAACGGAAGTGTCAGGGCACAAACAGCCAGTTTCAGGGTTTTGCGAAAGGACATTGCCATAGTGAAACACCTTCTAGTTATTGTTTAGATGCATGCCGTCCACGTCTGAGGGTTTACGGCGGCACTTTGGCACTATAGGGAGCAAAGCTGTCATAAAGCTGGCAAGCAATGGATAAATTCAATTCTTTAGACCAAAGTATAGGTCTTTCGAGTTTTCAACAGATATGTAGGTCTGGCCATCTGTGTGTTTATAACGTTGATATATCCATCATGGTCCGGGCGTGAAACCCTTGATTTTTTCTTTGCCACTGTAAAATTATGACGGCATATAATTGCTGTATTTTTGGAATCATTTATAATGAAAAAATAGAAAATTCAGAAAATATAACGCTAAGGGTGGGTGAATGTATAAGTCTAAACTGCTGCTAGTCATTGCATTGCTTATGCTGATGACTAGTGTCGCCAGTAGTGCGTTGGCCCAAGCCCCTGAAGGACCGGTTGTTCTAACGCTTAGTGGTAAGATCAGTCAAACAAATGCAGATGAAGCAATGTTGTTTGATCGTGACATGCTAGAAGCCTTGCCGCAAGTGAAAGTAGTCACGCAAACTCCTTGGTTCGACGATGTTAGTGAATTTGAAGGCCCATTGGCCTCAGCTGTGCTGGAGGCGGCCGGTGCTGATTACACTGCTAGCATGCGTGTCACCGCCTTGAATGATTTTAGTGCAGTGATTCCGGCATCGGACTTTAAAGACCTGGGTGTTATTTTAGCAATGAAGCGCGATGGTGAAGTGTTGCGTGTTCGTGATAAAGGGCCGTTGTTCATCATCTACCCGTTTGATGATAATCCTGACCTTAACTCCGAGGTGTACTACAATCGATCTGTATGGCAAATTAAGTCCATTGAGCTTTATTAGAGCTGATCGGTTAGGGAGAGTCAGGGTTTGACGTTGGAAAAACAGGTTTATTTTCGTCGTACCTTCTGGTTACTGTTGCTGTCTACCCTGATTTTTCTGGTTGCCGCTTTTTTTATTCTGAATACCATGCATGACCGTTCACAACAACTGTTGGAAGCCGCCCGGGAAGATGCGCTGTGGGCCAGCTATCAGTTGGACCGTGAAAATCTTAAACTGTCTCCGCTACTTAGCCGCTATGCCGTTTCGCCCGATGCGTCCGCCTGGCAGGCGCTTGAATTACGCTTTGAAATTTTATACAGCCGGATTCAGCTGCTTCAACGTGGCGAAATGAGTCAATTGTTCGGTGATGACGCTGGTAATTTGTCACCTTTCTCACGTGAAGTGATTGATATCATTCTGGAAATGGACGGTTTTTTTGAACAGGGGCCTGATGTTGTCAGTGAGCATATTCAGTCTCTGATTTCTTTGTCAGAACGTTTGTCTCAGGTAACTGAACGTATCGTGGTCGATATGAAGGGTCTGGGAGCTTTACGAATTAATGAGGAGCGTGCCGAGCAGCGACAGATGTATCGGTATGTGACTCTGCTGATTGTGCTGATCACCATTAGCATGGGTATTTTGATTCTGCTGCTGTTACGGCATATGGCGTTTGCAGCCAAAGCGCGAGCCAAGGCTGAAGCGTTGGCTGAAGAGCTGCGGGTTGCGGTTAATCATGCTCAGCAGGCCAGTCAGGCTAAATCGGATTTTTTGGCTATGATGAGTCATGAGATCAGAACGCCTATGAATGGTGTGCTGGGCATGTCGAGATTACTGATTGAAACTGATTTGGATTCTGAGCAAAAGCAAATGGTCAGAACCCAGTACTCTAGTGCCAGTGCTTTGCTGTCCATTCTCAATGACATCCTGGACTTTTCCAAGCTCGAAGCCGGTCGTATGGAGCTCGACACCCTGCCCTTCGTGTTGCAGGATTTAGCGCAGGAAGTGGTGGCTTTGTTTCAGGCGACAGCACAAAGTAAAGGTGTTGAATTGCAGCTGCGCTTTGCAGATCAAATCTCACCTGGCTATGAGTCAGATCCTGGACGTTTGCGCCAAGTGCTGCTGAATCTTATTGGTAATGCGGTCAAATTCACTGATAACGGACGGGTTGATGTGTACTTTGCCCATCCTGAAGCGGGAAAGCTGAGCTGTCGCATTGAAGATACCGGTATCGGCATGACAGCTGATGCCGTGAATAAGTTATTTACGCCGTTTACACAGGCCGAATACTCGACTTCACAGCGTTATGGTGGCACAGGTCTTGGATTGGCTATCTGCAAGCGCATTATTGAACAGCTGGGTGGTGATATCAGTGTTGATAGTGTGTCAGGGCAGGGGAGCCGTTTTGCATTTGTTATACCAATAAAGTCAGTTAATGCCTCGGTGCTGTCTGTTGTATCGGTGAAGGATTATGCCGATGTCGCGGAGGCTGAACTGGATAGTCCCTCAACTGGACAATTACCTCAACTGGCAAAGACTCTTCTAGATACAAGTCATGCAGACAAAATACTGTTGGTTGAAGATAATAAAGTGAATCAGATGGTAGCAATTGGATTGCTTAAAAAGCTGGGTTATCAGTGTGTTGTTGCCAGCAACGGCGAAGAAGCTCTTGAGAAAATCACGGCGCAGCATTTTGATCTGGTTTTAATGGATATGCAAATGCCAATCATGGATGGTGTTACCGCGACCCGAAAAATTCGTGCATTGGATCATCCTGCTGCCTCTGTAGCCATTGTAGCCATTACTGCCAATGCCATGCTCGAAGATAGAGAGGCCTGTTTCAGTGCAGGTATGAACGATTTTCTCAGTAAGCCTTTCAATAAAGAAGATCTTGCAGAAAAAGTGAAGCGCTGGCTGGGGCACAAGTCGTGCAACTGAGTGCTTACGTCAGCCAAGATGCCAGCTGTGCTGGCATTGTCTCAATGTTGTCTGGTACTTTATGGCTTCTAAAAAAGCTGGCTAGGGTCTGATGCCCAACTGATACGATTCTTCCCGGTGGCTTTGGCGGCGTACATGGCGTGGTCGCCAGCGGTCATGAGTTGGTCAAGGGTAAGCCCATTATTGGGAAAGCAGGCAATACCAATGCTGATGCCCAGGCTAAACTCCAGTGATTCAAATCGTATAGGGGTGGCAACGCATTGCAATATTTTGTCTGTAACAGCCAATACCGAATCAATGCTGGCAACATTTTCCAGTAATACGATAAATTCATCGCCGCCGATACGGATCACACTGTCGGTACCTCTGACAATACTTCGAAAGCGTTTTGCCAGCTCAGTGAGGGTCATGTCACCTGCTTGATGTCCATGCAGGTCATTGATCTCTTTGAATCCATCCAGATCCATGTACAACAATACTAAGGTATCCTGGTTGCGCTCAGCACGAGCAACGGCCTGATCAAAACGATCATATAATACCACGCGGTTGGGTAATCCTGTCAGGCTGTCATGCTGGGCCAGCATTCGATATTGTGCTTGTGAAGCACGTAAACGCTCAGTCATACGCATCAATTGCCAGACCATAAAAGTGGTCAATAAACCAAATGTGGCTCCAATAGTGCGTGCTATCCAGATAAGTCCACTCACTGGGTTGCTGTGTGGCCGATCGGAGACGGCGGCCATCTCCCAGGTGCCATTGAGTACCTTGATGGAAGAGCGTATTGCCTCCCTGTGTTCGAATAGCGCTTCATCGCCATAAAATACCACACCATCAGCACCCGTCCCTTCCAGACTGCGCAGAGCAATGTTGAGGTCGAATGATGGGTTAAGTATGCCTGAGGCTTCAAGTAGTACTGAGAAATTAATAGGGGTGCTCATTAGCCCCCAGTAGTATTTTTCATCTTCTGAGTTACGCAGATAGATAGGTACACGATGAATGACAGCAATGTCACCCTGTTCTAATTCATAAGGGCCTGCTAGAACCGGTTCAGCAGTTTCCATCATTATCTTTGTGGTCAGGCCCTGTTCCGGGTGGTGGAGCAAGTCAAGTCCAAGTGCTACTTCATTACCCTCTAGTGGGTAAACATAACGGATGATATTGTCTGGTGCCAGTGTGATATGTCTAATCAGGTGGTTCTGTTCAAGCAGTTGCTTACTGAGGCGGGTAAAAAACTCTTCACTGATTTCACCATTCGCACTGACGAAGGCGATCAGGCCAGCGGTTAGATTTGTGGCACCATTAAATGCACCTTCGATATTGGCACGTACTTCGGCCAAGCGTTCAATATCAAGGGCCTTTTGCTGTTGATGCAACGTGCCCTGATAGAGGCCACTCATGGCGAAAAATACCACTGTTACCAGTAAGCCCAATACCGGGGCTATAATCATGCGAAGAAGGCGTGGTGTAGGTGTACTGCTCATGCCTTTTCTCTCTGACAGGGTTTTACATACATAAGTTAGACCACTCAAGCCGAGCCGTTTTATTTAGTATAGCTTTTTGCAGCGCAGCAGAATAGTTGGTTGTTCTTTAAGCAATAAAAAACCCTCCGGAGAGGGTTTTTGAAGGTAAAGTGGATATTATCAGCCTGGACGCTTAACCCAGGACTGGCACCAGCCTTTGGCTTCAACAGAGAAGCCCTGGAACAGGGTGCAGCCTTCTGTGTCAGGCTGCCAGAACATGCAGTTATCACAATAGGAATCTGGTTTGTGAGCTGGATGATCCGCAGCAGCATTCGAATCTTTTACATAGTTTAGCGCTTTAGCGTTAGGCGCATCTTCGCTTAGTGGAGGCAGGGTGGCAGCGAATGACTTGGAGGTCAGAACGCCCATACCCAGTGGCAGCGCAGCCAAACCGAACATACCTTTTTTCAGAAAACCGCGACGACTCGTGTTAGCCATAATATTGACCCTTTTTCATTGACGGTTGAACCCGCGCCCATTCTTTTGATTGACTGCGGATTTGAGGTTGATAAGTATATTAGAACTCGCTTGGATTGCCAGTGCAATGATACAAATCAAGATTCACAAATGTGACACCGGTTTTTTCACTCGGTTCACATGTACCCACAAAGGCCAGGCCCTTATAGGTTTATTCTTTATAACACTATACGACGTGAATGATGAATATGATCTGAATAGATTGTCATAGTAATCGGCAATCGGTAGTCGATATGACAAATGTGGCTATATTGATTGAGTGTGACATGTAAATATTGGCAGTTTATGGCTATCTCATTCGATATAGCATGTTTTTTAGATGCTCAGGTAATGGAGTAAGTCCTTTTTATTATAAGGGTTGTTTTTTGAGGGTAGCTTAGGTTTCTATATGGCACTTATTTTGCTTCATACCAGATATTTGCGCGTTTCGCGCAGAAGTTCATGAGTGCGTAGGGCAATATAATGCATAAGAAAATAAAATGGCTCCGATACGGGCTATCGGCACTGTTGCTCGTGCCTGTCACACTAGCAACTGCCAGTTCAACCGCTGATCACAGTCAATTTGAAGCACTTCAAGGCCCTTTCAGCTCTGGCCCGGAGGTTACGGCAGCCTGCCTTAGCTGCCATACCGAGGCCGCCAGTCAGATCATGAAAACCCGTCATTGGACCTGGGAGTATCCAGATCCGTTAACCGGTGAAATGTTGGGTAAAAAAACCATGATCAACGGTTTTTGCATCGGTGATCGATCGAATGAAGCCTTCTGTCAGAGCTGTCATATAGGTTATGGCTGGGAAGATGATACGTTCGATTTTGATGAACCCACGCAGGTTGACTGCCTGGCTTGCCACAATACTGGTGAGTATCAAAAGATCGCTGGCCTGGCAGGACATCCTGCTTATGAGAACATGGAGTGGCCTAAGGGGTCAGGCAAATTTTTGCAAGCTATAGATCTGATAACCGTGGCTCAAGAGGTTGGCCCCACGTCCAGAGAAACCTGTGGCAGTTGTCATTTTTATGGTGGCGGCGGTGATGGTGTTAAGCATGGTGATCTGGATTCATCGCTGGTGCATGCCAGTCATGAGCTGGATGTGCATATGGCTGAGGATGGCCTGAATTTCAGCTGCAGTGATTGTCATCAAACAGATCAACATCAAGTACCGGGGAGTCGCACCAGCATGACGGCGGCTGATACAGACCCGGCGATGATGCGTGGACTGTCTCACGGCGATCGGAATCCTGCCAGCTGCCAGTCCTGTCACGGAAGTGAGCCGCATGATTCCAGCTTTGCACATGCGTCGCGCCTCAATCAACACGCCGAAACCCTGGCGTGTCAGACCTGTCATATACCGGCTTTTTCACGCGGTGGCGTGCCGACCAAAATGGGCTGGGACTGGTCTGAAGCCGGGCAGCTCACCGAAGATGGCAAGCCGTTTGTAACTCGCGACGCTTCAGGGCATGTGATTTATGACAGCCGCAAAGGCAGCTTTGTGTTGGGTGAAAACGTGCAGCCGGTATATCAATGGTTTGATGGTCGTGTCGATTATATTCAGCCAGATACCGTCATAGATCCTAGTGGTCGGGTTCCTATCAACCAGTTTCTGGGTCAAGCAGGAGCGGCGGATGCGCGGATATGGCCAGTTAAGCTGTTCCATGGCAAGCAACCCTACGATACGCAGTTGAATACACTACTGGTTCCCCAAGTCGCCATCCCGAATGATACCGCCTTTTGGTACAACTTTGATTGGGATAAAGCCTTAAAAGTAGGTGCTGAAACCAGTGGGTCCCCGTTTAGTGGTCAGTATGATTTTGTGGAAACCTCCATGGTCTGGCCGATTACCCACATGGTTGCACCCAAAGAGCAGGCATTGGACTGTGCGTCTTGTCATGCCGATGTGAGTCGTCTCGAGGGTGTGGAGGGAATCTGGATGCCTGGACATCACCGCTATCACTTACTCGATTGGCTGGGTTTCAGCCTGGCTGGATTAATACTCTTAGGGTCGGCCGTTCATGGAACCCTGCGCGTACTCACCCGCAATACTGGCCGAGGACACTAAAATGCAAACTCCCATCTATCTGTATACCCGCTTCGAGCGCTTCTGGCACTGGAGTCAGGCCAGCTTGATAATTGCGCTGTTATTCACCGGCTTTGCCATTCATGGCAGCCATCAATTGATCGACTTCAAAACAGCTGTGGAAGTGCATGAAGTGGCTGCTTGGCTACTGATTACCTTATGGGTGTTTGCGATCTTCTGGCATTTCACCACGGGGCAATGGAAGCATTATATCCCGACACATAAAAACCTGGTGGCGATGGCGCGCTATTACGCGTATGGCATGTTTGTGAAGCAGCCGCACCCGTACCATAAAACCCCTGATCGCAAACATAATCCATTACAGCGAGTTGCCTATTTGCTGGTTAAGCTGGTGATCAATCCGCTGATCTGGCTTTCAGGTTTGGTGTATTTGTTTTGGGGGAGTACCAGTAAATGGCTACCGCTTACGCTGGATGAGGTGGCATTTCTACACAGCCTGGGTGCTTTTATGATGCTGTGTTTTTTGTTTCTGCATATGTATCTGGCAACCGTTGGACATACGCCCTTGGCACATATTAAAACCATGATTACCGGATGGGAGGCACCTCACACCGATGAGGCGCCGGGTGTGGAGCCCGAGGATGAGGCACCCCCGGTTCCAGAAAAGTTATAATCTACTTGAATTGCAGCGGTTACTTGCCAGGTGCCTGATTGAGTAATTGCTGTAATGACCCTACGGCGCCCAATACGCTGGATGATTCAAATGGCAAGAACACCCGATCACCGTTTTTGGCGATATTCGGTAACGTATTGAGGTATTCAAGCCCCAACAGATAACCTATGACCAACTGGTGGTCTATCTTCCCATCACCGGCTGCAACGATCTGGTTGATCGCTTCGCGCTCACCTTCAGCCCGCAAAATAGACGCTGTTTTATCACCTTCGGCGACCAGAACCGCTGATTCTTTTTCACCCTGTGCACGCGCAATAGCAGCTTCACGCTCACCGCTAGCCTGCAATACCAACGCGCGACGTTCACGCTCGGCTGTCATCTGCTTGCGCATGGCATCTTCAACATCACGGGGAATATCGATATCCTGAATTTCAACACGAGTGACTTTAACACCCCATTTGTTTCCGGCTTCATCCATGACGATCTGCAGTCGGTCGTTGATCTCCTGACGAGACTCAAATAGTTTGTCCAGCTCCATTCTGCCCACTTCGGAACGTAGTGAGGTTTTGGCCAGAATCTCGATCGCCTGGACCAGGTTTTCAGCCTGGTATACCGCACGCTCAGGATCGATAACCTGGAAGTAGAGGGCGCCGTTAATTGTGACACTGACGTTGTCACCGGTGATTACTGACTGACTGGGAAAATCCAGTACGGTTTCACGTCGATCAATACGGGTTTCTTCGACAATCACAGCGACCTGTTCATTATTAATGACCTGATAACGGCGCATTTTGATGGAGCGGGGCAGGTCAACAAAGGGGATAATCCAGTTAATGCCTGGAGCCAGTGTCTTGTGATATGAGCCCAGTCGCTCAATAACTACCGCTTCGGATTGTTGTACGATTTTCAATCCTTTGATGACCAGTAAGACCACCATCACCGCAATGACGAGGGTAATCAGTAAAATAGCATCCATAACATGTTCCTTTTGAGTTTAAAGTTTCAGTCGACCAGGGCTGTAATACCGTCAAAGCCCGAGATAGTGACAGGGGTACCGGGAGGGAGTTCACGGCCACTGACAGAACGAACAAAGTAGGTATCACTTTCCACTTTGACTTTCAGTTGCCCGTTGTTGTCCAGTATGACCATGCCTGCCAGTGGTTTGTTTTCGCCAGCCAGTGCACTGCGACGGCGGGAGGGTGCCCATTGGCGCATCACTTTACGCAGCAGGGGAGCCAGAGCGGCTGCGCTGATGGCAAAAATCAACCACTGTAGTGCTGCAGGTGCATGAAGCAGTGCTGCCAGCATACCAAACAGTGCTGCAAGACCCAGGGCGAAGGCGACAAATCCTGTTCCCAAAAGCTCCAATATCATCAGAAAAAGTGCGGCAAGCAGCCAGAAGTGCCAGGGTTCCATTTACATTCCTTATAGTTCAGATCAATGACGCCCTAAGCTTAGCACTTTAGCTCAGTCTGCAGGAGTTGACAGGGGCTTTCTATGCAAGATAATTCGCAGAAAAATACCTGTGAACACTGATAGTGTCATGATAGCCACCATCGGCATAGGCGTACCATCACCCAGCAAACCAAGCAGTGCGCCGGACAAACCGCCCAGGGCAAAGCCACTCGCACCGACCAGGGCCGTTGCAGTTGCCGCGCTTTGCGGAAAAAATTCCATAGTACTGGCCATGCCGTTAGAAATGACAAACCCCTGCAGGCCAATAAACAACATCATTACCGGCACTAATTGCCAGAGTTGCAGTTCGATCACCCCAATCAGCGCGAGTAGGGCGCAACCGATAAGACACTGTGTCCATTGCGCTATTGCCATCAGGCGTCGTGGCATAAAGCGATGCACGATACGGATATTGATCTGATTGCAAATCAGCAGTACCACGACATTGGCACCAAACAGCAGCGGGAAGATGGATGCGCTGGCACCAAAGTGTTCCATATACACACCGGCCGCGCCGGTAATAAATGCAAACATGGCAGCATAGCTGAAGGCAACCGACGCCAGAAATCCAAGTGCCTGGCGATGGCGGATAATCTGCAGATAGCGCCGCAAGGGTGAAATAGCTGGCAAATCCTGTTGTTGGCGGGTTTCCGGCAATTTGAGCCGCAGTGTCAGTAGCAGGGTGATGGCATAGACCAGCAGCACCAGAAAAATACCTCGCCAGTTGCCGATATGCAGCAGCAGGCTGCCGAGTACCGGCGCTAGCATGGGGGCTACCATCATGATTGCGGCGATTCTCGACATGGCCCGAGCACTGTCTGCTCCTCGAAAAAGGTCACGGACAATTGCAGCGGAATTGACGACACTAATGCCACCACCGAAGGCCTGAATAAACCGGGAGATCCAAACAGTCTCGATTTGCGGGCTGATCAAAATGCCGAGCGTACCCAGAATAAATAGAACCAATCCGGTAGAAATAGCCATGCGTCGGCCATAGTGGTCGGAAAACGGGCCGCCGGTCAGTTGGCCGAGAGCAAAGCCAGCCAGGAACAGGCTGACTGTCAGTTCAATGTGCTGAACTGACACCCCCAGGTCGGCCGCCATGTTAGGAAAGGCGGGGAGGTAAGCATCTATCGCCAGGGGGGCTAAAGCCGTTAAACCGGCAAGCATCCATAGCAGGCCGGGAATTGAGCGTGGTTGTGATGTCATGTTCAGAGATCTTTATGCGTCGTGTGAAGCCGTTCAATCTATATAAGACTGATCGGTTTAAAAGTATCTGCCTACTGTAACGCATTCTGCGCATTAAGGGCAGAAAAAAATCGCTGCTGTGGTAATCTTCACAGCAGAAACATTCATCAAGATAGAGATTCTATGCGGATTCTACATACGTCAGACTGGCACCTTGGACAACATTTCTTCGGAAAATCCCGTGTTGCGGAACATCAGGCCTTTATTGACTGGCTGGTACAAACGGTTGAACAACAGCAGATAGATGTGGTGTTGGTGGCGGGTGATATTTTTGATACCGGCACACCGCCCAGTTATGCCCGTGAACTTTATAATCAATGCATTGTGAAGTTGCAGACGCTGCAGGTGCAGTTGGTGGTTCTGGGTGGAAACCATGATTCCGTAGCCATGCTGCAGGAATCCCGCGAGCTGTTGGCTTGCCTCAATGTCCAGGTGATTCCGGGATACATGGCTAAGCCTGAAGACCATTTGATAGGCCTCTATGATCGCAAAGGTACTCAATGCGCCTGGCTCTGCGCCTTGCCCTATCTACGCCCACGGGACCTGCTGCAAAGTCAGTCCGGAGAGTCACAGCAACAAAAGCAACAGCAACTACAGCAGGCTATTCAGCAGCAGTATCAGCGCATTTGGGAATTAGCTGCTACACAAACGACACGCTTGCCGGTAGTAGGCAGCGGGCATCTAACCACAGTCGGTGCCAGCCTGAGTGAGTCAGTTCGAGAGCTTTATATCGGTATGCTGGAGGCTTTTCCGGCTGATGCCTTTCCACCGTTTGATTATCTGGCGCTGGGGCATATTCACCGCTCGCAACGGATCGCTGGAACAGAGCATATCCGTTACAGCGGATCACCCATTGCGCTGAGTTTTGATGAAGCCAGACAACAAAAGCAGGTACTGCTAGTTGAGCTGTCAGATAAAGGCGTGCAACAGGTGCTAGAACTACCCGTTCCAGCGTTCAGAAAGTTGGTATCTTTGCGCTGCGAATTAGACGCTCTGCCAGCTCAGTTTGCTGAACTGGCTGGTAACGCCAGTGATGACTGGCCGGTCTGGGTCGAAGTCGTAGTGCAGGCCGACGCCTATCTGGCTGATCTGCAGGCCCGTATTGAAGCCTTGACCGATGAGCTGCCGATAGAGGTTCTGCGCGTGCGCCGGGAACGCTTACAACCCGCACAGGGATTTACTCGCCAGGCGAAAGAAACCCTCAGCGAGTTGTCAGCCGATGAGGTGTTTGCACGTCGCCTGGCGCAGGAAGCGCTGTCTGAGTCTGATGTACAAGCCTTGACGCTGTTACATCGGCAATTGCTCAGTGAGCTGGAAACCGGGGAGTTGCCGCTATGAGAATCCTCAGCCTACGCTTAAAAAATTTAAACTCCCTTAAAGGCGAATTCCTGATCGATTTTCGTCAACCCCCGTTTACCGAGACCAGCCTGTTTGCGATCACCGGTCCAACCGGAGCCGGCAAAACTACGCTGCTCGATGCACTGTGCCTGGCGCTCTATCACCAGACACCACGGATGAAAGTGATTTCAGCCGCCTCAAATGAGCTGATGACCCGGCACACAGCCGAAGCGCTGGCGGAAGTGGAGTTTGAGGTGAAAGGGGTGGGTTATCGCGCGTTTTGGAGCCAGCGCCGCGCCAGAGAACAGGCCGATGGCAAACTCCAGGCCCCCAAAGTCGAGTTGGCTGAACTGCACAGCGGTAAGCTGTTGTCGACCCGGATACAGGAAAAACTGCAACTGACGGAAACCCTGACCGGGTTGGATTTCGAGCGCTTTACCCGCTCCATGCTGCTGGCGCAGGGGGGATTTGCGGCTTTTCTCAATGCCGGTGCCAATGAACGTGCAGAACTGCTGGAAGAGCTTACCGGTACCGAGATTTACGGGCGTTTGTCCGCGGCGGTATTCGAGCACACCCGTCTTGAAAAGCAGCAACTGGATTTACTGCAAAGCCAGGCAAGTGGGGTGACCCTGCTGTCTGATGAGCAATTGGAAGCCTTGCAAGCCGATCGGCTACAACTGCAGCAGCAGGAGCAGACGCTAATTCCTCGACAGCGGCAGTTACAGACAGCGCTGCAATTGATGCGTCAGACGCGTGAAACGCAGCAGCGACTTGCGCAACTTGATCAGGCACGTGCCACTCTGCAACTGGGCTGGCAGCAGCAGGTGCATCAAGGCACCCAGCAGCTATCGCTGGCTCAGCGGGTGCTGGAGCAAGAGACTCAGCGGCATTTGCAGCAGCAACAAGATCTAGAAAAAGCTCAGACCGACTCACAGCAGGAACTGCAACAGCGCCAAGCCGATATCCATGAACTCTTGGCTGAGCAGACCGAGGCGCAGCTACAACAGCAGCAGCACGACCTGACCAGGCGTCAGGGGCAGCTGGATGCCTTGCTTGACCTTGAAAAAGTCAGTCAGCGGCAAGCGGTGCAAATGACACAGCTGGTTGAGTTATCTGAGGCCAAGACTACTGGGCTGGCCGAGTTGACCCAGCAGCGCCAGCCACTGAGAGATAAGTACACGTGCTTACGTGATCAAGTTAAAGACAAGGAAATTTTGCTGCGCCAGGAAGAGCGGATTAAGCAACTGGAAGCGCATCGGCAGGCCTTGCAAGCGAATGAGCCTTGCCCCCTCTGTGGCTCCCGGGAGCACCCGGCCATTGAGGCCTATCAGGCGCTGGATGTGTCAGCAACTGAAGCGGCGTTGCAGTCACTGCGTGATCAACTGGAGCAGGTCACAGAACAGGGCAGCCAGCTCACCGCCGAGATTGCCAAAGTCCAGGCTGAAGTTGATGGTTTAACCCGGCAAATTGAGGCATTGAAAACCGAGCAGAATGATACCGCATCACGCTTGCAGCACTTTTATCAAATACTGGTATTGGAGCCTCAGGGGGATGCCAGCAAAATCCTGGCGACGCAGTTGCTGACTGAGCAGCAACACCTGCAGCAATGTCTGGATAGTCTGAACAAACTGAAGCAGCAGCAATATGCTATTGAGCAGCAGCTTGCCAAGCAACAGCAGCAGCAACAGGCGCAGTATCAGGCTGATGAAACCCGCCGACAACAGGCGCAGCAATTGCAAGATCTGCAACAGCGTTTTGATGCCTTGGTAGGGGGTGATAAGCCTGCTGTCAGTGAACAAGATGCTAAAGATCTGACGCTGACGCAGTGCCTGGCTGCTATCCGCAGCAGCCTGTCGCAACTGGAACAGCAGCGCAGTGACTTACACCAGTTAGAAGGACAGTATCTATCGCTACAGGAATCCCTGGAAACGGCCCTGGCCCAGCAGTCCGAAACCGAAACTGAGGCTGTATTACAAACCCAGGCCGATCAACTGGCCGATACCCTGCGGCAAATGTCCATGCAACTGGGGCAGTTGCAACAGCAGCTACAGCAGGATTGTCAGCTCAGGGAATCGCTCGGTGCATTGCAGCTGAAGATAGATCAGCAGCAACAACAGTGTGATCGCTGGCAACAGCTCAATCATCTTATTGGCGCTAAAGATGGGGCGAAATACCGTCGCTTTGCTCAGGGGCTGACACTGGATCATCTGATCAGTTTAGCCAACACGCAGTTGGAGCGTTTGCATAACCGTTTTCAACTGGCACGCCGGGAAGCGGCTGAGCTGGAAATTGAAGTGATCGATACCTGGCAGGCCGATGCTCGCCGAGACACACGGACGCTGTCCGGTGGCGAGAGTTTTCTGGTCAGCTTAGCGCTGGCACTGGGGCTGTCTGATCTGGTCAGTCACAAAACCAGCATCGATTCACTGTTTCTGGATGAAGGCTTTGGCACTCTGGATGCAGAAACCCTGGAGGTGGCACTGGATGCACTGGATAATCTCAATGCCAGTGGCAAGACCATTGGCATCATTAGCCATGTCGAGGCTCTTAAAGAGCGCATACCGGTGCAAATTCGCGTAACCAAACAGCAAGGCTTGGGGAATAGTCGTTTGCAGGTGACTGGGGGGTGATAAATAGCATGTCTGTTGTGAGTGGCCATTTTTAAGGAAGGAGAGGCTCGAGATGAAAGACGTTATGAATTTAAAATTCTTTGCCTGTGCGTTTATGATAGCGCTGGTATTTTTTATGGTTGGTTTTTTGACTTATGGGGATGTAGTTGGTCTTGTAATAGAAAATGGTTTTATTGATAGTTTTGAAAAATACTGGCAGTTTACACTGATTAATGGCTCTGTGTTTGCTCTGTCTGGATTTGTAATGGTGTTATATGTTTGGCTTGATATGTTGCCAAAATCAGGGAAAGTGAGTTTTGTTTTGTCACTTATAAAAATGATGCTTGTCTCGCTTGTTGTTTATGCTATAGGGCTTTTTTGTATCTGGATGTTTTATTCCTCTTTTCCTTCAAATAATGCGTTTTTTGATGGCGATATAATGGTGTCTATTGATGAGTTGAATGTTTACTGGAGCGCTGCCCTGTTGTTGGCTTTCTGGATTGTTTTGTTAGCTAGGTTGTTGGTGGTAAGAGATATACGCTACAAACAACATCAATAGCCGGTCATCTCCAGATAGCCGACACCGCTATGGCTGCCACCGATGCGTATCGGCCCTTCCCAGTAAGGGATGCCGGTATCCATCCAGGCATTCGGGTTGATGGCCTGGGTTTCAAGCTCAATGCCCAGGTGCGGTATTTCTAGTTGCCACTGAATAGGTAAATGACGTCCGGCTACCGCGTGTGATTTCCTCGGTGTCATCCGGATCTGCTCCGGTTTGAGGGGCTGTGGGGTTCCGGCAGCACTGATCCAGGTGCCGGAGTAATAATGCTCGCCATCGGCATGGCGTAAACGAAATAGCATGAGTTTGTCGCCGCTATCCAGATGCATGGAAAACCAGTCCCAGCCCTGCTGGTCCGCGGCCAGCGGTTGACTGCTCCACTCCCTATCCATCCAGGCCTGGCCGGAAACAGCATGGGTCTGGTCATCAATCTGCACCAGGCCCTCGGCCTGATAGAAGGGCTGGCTGAAATAGTGAGAGGCTTGTCCCGCCTGGGATTTGAGGCTGAATCCTTGATCACCCTGTAATACTGGGTCGGCTTCCGTGCTGAGTGCGAGGGTGTAACTGAAATTCTCACCCTTGGCCGACAGGGTGAACTGACTCAGATCCCCGCTTGTACTGTGCAGTTGCCAATCATCAATCCAGGCTTTCAATGCTGAGGTATCAACTCCGGCCTGGCCTATACCGCCACGGGCGTAGGTTTCAGCGGCGTAATGCTGGTCACTTCGGGTGATGCCAGCATGTCCCAGCCAGAGGTGCTGATTAGTCCAGCCACGGCGTTCCGGAGCGGGGGCTATGGCTTGGCGAAACAGGGTCCACTGCAACCCGATCACCTCACCCTCAGAGTCGGTCAGATTGGCGGTGATATACCACCACTCAATGCGGTAGTCCGGGTGCTGGCCAAAATCCTGTGGAAATGCCAATCGCGTATCCGCACGCACCTGGGCAAAGCCCTCTACCTGACTGCCGAGTCCGGCAAAGCTTTGCGCGGGTTCCTCCTGACTGCATCCACTCAGGAATAGACCGCCCAACAACAGTAAACCCAGACGTTTAGTTATCATGGCTAAATCGCCTGAGCAGGTCTGACGGTGAGCTAAAGTGAAGGCGTAGCACCGGGACCAGTGCCGCCAAAAGTGTAGCGATTAGCGTAACCCCAACCAGCCACAGCCATTGAGCTGGAAACAGATGCCAGGGCAGCTCCCAGCCAAAGGCGCGTACGTTGATCACTTTGACCAGACACAGGTTCAGTAGCAGTCCGAGCGGGATCGCCAGTAACGCGGTAAGCATTGCCAGGCTGAGTAGTTTGATCAACTCATAGAGCATCAGGTAGCGGCGGCTAATACCACACGCCCAGACAGGGGCAAGTTGGCTCAGACGCATGGCAGATAGCGTCAGTAAGCTACTGAACAGCGCGATTGCTGCAACCCCCATAATAAACAGGTTCAGCGCCTGAGTGGCGGCAAAGGTCCGCTCAAACAGTTGGGTTGAGAAGCCTTTGACCGCCTGCTGATCGAACAGGTTGCTGGCATCCAGACTGAACTGCTCTGTGAGCGCCTGCATCAAGGCCTCTACGTTTTTGGGGTGGGCTCGCAGGGCATAACTGCCCGCTACGGCATCCGGCCAGTGTTGCAGCATCCGCTCGATCGACAGCATCAGCTGTCCCTTGGGATTGCCATAATCGCTGTAGATGGCCGCGATGGTAAAGGTCTGAACGCCTTCAGCGGCGGGTAGGCGTATCGAATCACCGGGGGATAGATTCAGATTACGCGCCAGTTGTTCGTTGATCAGCAGCGCGGGTTGCTCGGCGACCTGTTGCCAGGGGGAGGGCAGGCTACTCAGCAGAGGCCAGTGATCCGAGTAGGTCGTGTGGGGTTTGAACCCCCGAAGCTCGACAGGCCAGCCTTGCAGGCTAATCTCCGTGCGGCGTGAAGGCAGCAGCACCTCAACATCGTCGCGATCACTTAACCAGCCTTCTATAGCCTGAGCCTGCTGAGGGTTATCAGCGCGGAGATAGATTTCGGCAGCCAGTCGTTGGTCCAGCCAGCCACTGAAGGTTTTGCGAAACCCTTCCACCATCCCGCCTACTCCAATACTGGTTGATAGCGCCAGTAGCAGCGCCATGAGTGCCAGAGACAACCCCGGTAGTTGTAGCCGTGCATCGGCCCATAGCCATTGGGTGACCGGTCCCTGACTCCAGGTTTCCGCCAGTGTCAGCAGGCGCTTCAGGCAGGCGGGCATGAACAGCGTGGATCCAAACAACAGGCTCGTCAGTAGCATAAAGCCACTCACCAGACTCTCACCCCAGAGCAGCAGCAACAGCGCGATAAGCCACAGCAGGGCGCCTGTTAGGGTCAACCAGGAGCACATATAAGGAAAGTGCTTCGCCTTGTCTTGTGCCTGAGTTGTGGAGGGTTTAATCAGCCTTATAAGAGGCAAAATGGCGGCCAGTAAAACCCCACCAACGGTCATTGCCAGACCACTCCACCACCAGACGGGCTCTAAGCTGAGGCTGTCAGTGACCTGTGCGCCATAGAGTCCACGTAAACTCGCTGCCAGGTCGGGTAGCAACAGGCTGGCGATCAGATAGCCGCTGATTAAACCCGGAAGCGCGGCCAGTATGCCCAGTAGCAGCAGTTCGGCCAGTAGCCACCCGAGCAGTTGGCGTTGACTGACCCCGCAGCTGTGCAGAATCCGGCGCAGGGGGCGGCGTTGTTCAAACGCCAGATTGATGCAGGAGTAGACAATTAACAAACCCACCACAAACGCCAGCAGACTCAGTGCGCTCAAGTTGAGATGGAAACTGTCTGTCAGCCGGGCCAGATCAGCTTCATCTTCCGCTGTTATTAGCTTCAGCCTGGATTGATAGGTATCGGGCAATGGGCCGGGTGGGTCGGCTGTCAGTAACAGTCGGGAGAGCTTCCCGGGCAGTTCCAGTAGCTGCTGTGCCAGATGAATATCGGCGATCAGTTCATTGTCTGCAAGGGCGGTGGTGATTTGCAAATAGGGTAATTCAGATGATTCAGCTGATGTGAACAGCTTGGCAATTGCGGAGTCTTCCCATAGCTGTTGCAGTTGCTCAGCGGTAGCCTGGGACACTAACAGTTGCCCAGGAGGGGTCAGGAAACGATGCAGATCAAAATTACCGGGTAAGCCACGCGGCGATTGAGTGGGGGTGAATGTCAGGGTCAGAGGCTCCAGTCCGATGATACGCAGGGCCGGGCCGTCAGGGAGTTGAAGTGTACCTTCCAGCAGTGGCGTCACTTTCCAGCCAGCAAGTCGCAGGCTGATGTAGTCAGCTTCGGAAAGAACGCCGTTGTCATGGCTGATCAATTGTGTCTGCGACAGGCTGTTAAAACGATCGGCTGCCTGATCATAACTGCTGCGTGCTTGGGCGTTGAGCGCCTGTACGCCGCTCCAAAGCGCTGTGGCAGCAATCAGCCCGCAAGCCAGCATTAGCAGTTGCAAAGGATGTCGGCGCCAATGACTGAGCAGCGCGTGAAGCACCCAGAGGTTTGTAAAACGTGAGGTCGTCATTGCAACTGGCCGTTATGCAGCGTCAGGCGGCGATCAAGCAGGTCCGCCAGGCGACTGCTATGGGTAACCATCAACAGACTGGCGCCGCTATCCCTGACCAGTTCCAGAAAGAGCGTCATCACTGCATCACCGGTGCGCTCATCCAGACTGCCGGTGGGTTCATCCGCCAGAATAACGGCAGGCTTTACTGCCAGTGCACGGCCAATGGCGACACGTTGTTGCTGTCCACCAGACAGTTGATGGGGGTAGCGGTCGGTTAAGCTGTCGAGTTCCAGACGCTGAATCAGTGTCTGTTGCCAGGTCAAATCGTGGTTGCCAGCGATCCGTGCCTGAAAAGCCAGATTGTCCTGTACAGTAAGGCTGGGTATCAGATTGAGTTGTTGAAACACTATACCTAGATGCTGGCGTCGGAACAGCGCTCTTTGATGGTCATTCATCTGCAGCAATTGCTGCCCGGCAAGTTGTATACTCCCGGCATCAGCCTGCTCCAGACCAGCCAGCAGTTGCAGCAGGGTGGACTTACCACAGCCGGATTCACCCATCAGTGCTAAACTTTTACCTTGAGGCAGGGTCAGTTCCAGGTTAAAAAACACCTGCAGGGGCCCTTGAGGGGTCATGTAGGTTTTGCATAATCCGGTGGCAGTTAGCATAGCGTCGTCCGCTTAATTATTTCCCAATGCTACGGGGTTTTGATTGGGAAAACTGTTTTAAAAGTATACAATTCTTTCTTTTACGTGATTCAAGTGCAAGAGGAGCTTTATGGCGGATAATCATGGATTGAAATGGCTTGTGGGGTTGGCTGGCGTAGTGGTGCTTCTTGCCGGACTCAAAGCGGCCGAGGCTATCGTCATTCCGATTATGCTGGCACTTTTCATTGCTATTATCAGCACGCCCTTTTTGCGTGGATTAACACGCCGTGGCGTACCTTCGTATATGGCTGTGCTGATTGTACTATTTGTATTGATCATTTTTGGTGGTGCTCTGGGGATGATTGTTAGTCAGTCGATTGACTCGTTCCTTACACGCATGCCGCAATATCAGGAACGCTTACAAACCCTCACGGTCGACTGGTTGCCGTACCTCGAACGCTGGGATATCCCGGTTAACCGGGATATGGTGATGAATCATTTTAATCCATCTCAAGTGATGGGGCTGGTCGGTACGACACTGTCTGGCATTGGGTCTTTGTTGACCAATTTGTTTCTGGTGATCTTTATTGTAATTTTTATTCTGCTGGAAGAGGCGGGTTTTGGCGATAAAGTGAAGGCGGCACTGCCCAATGCAGAAAAGTCCATCCGTGATGCGCAGGGTTTTATGAAACAGGTTAACCAGTATCTGATGATTAAAACCACCATCAGCTTTATTACCGGTGCACTGGTGACTTTATGGCTCTGGTGGCTGGATGTTGATTTCCCGGTGTTGTGGGGGTTGATTGCCATGTTAATGAACTACATACCCAATGTAGGTTCATTGATTGCGGCCGTGCCCGCCGTGCTGCTCGCACTGGTGCAGTTAGGTGTGACTGAAGCCATGTTTGTGGTTGCAGGTTATATAGCTGTCAACATGGTGATGGGGAATCTGATTGAGCCTCGCTTTATGGGGCGTGGTTTGGGCCTGTCTCCCTTGGTTGTTTTTCTTTCTTTGATTCTATGGGGATGGCTGTTCGGGCCAGTGGGTATGTTCTTGTCCATTCCCCTGACGATGATTGTCAAAATTGCGCTTGAGCAGAATGAAGGTACCCGTTGGGTTGCTATTCTGTTGGGTAATGAAGTTCCGAACACCTCCGAATAATCGCGTTTTTCAAGATACTGATCAATTATGCTTACCACTGCTCGTACCCTGTTATCGCTTTACGCCAGCTATGGTTTGCTGGTTCTGGCTAATGCACTTTTCACCACACTGACCAGCTTACGTGCCGATCTTGAAGGTTTCACCGTGCAAACGGTGGGTCTGATCATGGCCGGTTACTTTCTGGGCATGTTTTTGGGTGCGCGTTATACCTCTAAAGTGATCCAGCGTGGTGGGCATATTCGGGCGTTTGCGGCGTTTGCTTCGTTCATGTCTTTGTCGCCGCTGATGCATGTGCTGTTTATTGATCCCTGGATCTGGTCAGTTTTGCGGCTGATTGATGGCTTCTGTCTGGCCGGTCTGTTTATTATCACCGAAAGTTGGCTGAACGCCCGTTCGGATAATAAATCCCGTGGCAGCATCCTGGCGATCTATATGGTGGTGAACTACCTGGCATCAGGGCTAGGACAGCTGTTCCTGTTGTTTGCATCACCCGATACCTTCGAAGCCTTTGCTGTGGCATCCATCTGTTTTTCCTTGTCGCTGTTGCCCTTGATGATGACCCGTACAGAGGCACCTATCCCACACCCGGTAACCGGTTTTACCGTTAAACCTCTGCTCAAAGTGGCGCCCGCCGGCTTTTTTGGTGCCGTCTGTGCGGGTTCTGTGAATGCCGCGTTCTTTGCTATGGCACCGATCTATGCGCAGACACTTAATTACTCAGTGCAGGAAATCTCATTGTTCATGATGGCAGGGGTTTTCTCTGGTCTGGTGCTTCAGGTGCCACTGGGTAAGCTGTCGGACCGGATTGAACGACGCAAGGTATTAGCGGGTGTGTGTTTCGGTGCACTGGTGTTCAGTCTGCTGATGGTGATGCAAAGCTTCTTCCAGTTGCCATTCTATTGGCTATTGATCAATGTATTTTGCTACGGCTCCTTAGTGTTCGTGATTTACCCTCTGTCGGCTGCACACGTAAATGACTGGAGCGAGCCGGATCAGTTGATGCAAACGTCTTCCGGTCTAATGATAGGTTACGGTAGTGGGGCGATTTTCGGACCCTTGTTGAGCTCTTCACTGATGTCCTGGATGGGGCCAGCGGCTCTGTTTGCTTATATCGCTCTGAATCTGCTGGTGATGATGTTTTACGCTATTTACCAGTCCAAAGTGGCCGGTCTACAGCGTGAAAAAATGGAGTTCGTGCCTCAGCCTTCGGTGCAGTTCCCGACCGACGAGCTCTATACTGCGGCACAGGATGATCTGACGCCGGTTCCGGAGGAGTTGTATCAGACTGAGGAGCCGGTAGATGATGCTGTCAGCGGTGTGACAGATGTAGATGACGCGTCTGACAGTGAAGTGGGCGTGGATAACTTTGAGGATGAAGTGGTTGTACAAGAAACAGTTGCGCAAGCCTTAGCCGTTGAGGATGCTGCCACCATCGATGACAGTGCAACAGCGGTGCCTGAAGTAGATCCAGATGAGCCGATCAGTACAGAATCACTGATTGAAGCCTGGGAGCAGGAGCAACTGAGTGAAGCCGGTTTGGTTCCAGAGGCTGATGAGCAGATGCTGGTTCAGGAATCCAAACCAGCATCCACTAAGGACTAGCGGTAATCTTCAACCGGTATGCAGGCGCAGAACAGGTTGCGGTCACCGTAAACGTTATCGATACGGTTAACGCTCGGCCAGACTTTAGCCTCTTTCAGCCACTCGGCTGGGAAGGCTCCCTGCTCACGGCTGTAAGCACGTTCCCAGTTCGGATCCATCAGGTCAGCCTGAGTATGCGGTGCATGGCGTAGCGGGCTTTGTTCCGCTGATAGCTCACCGGCTTCCACAGCTGCAATTTCCTGACGTATCTGAATCATGGCATCGATAAACCTGTCGAGCTCAGCTTTGGGCTCTGACTCGGTCGGTTCGATCATCAGGGTACCAGGCACCGGGAAAGACATGGTGGGGGCGTGGAAGCCAAAGTCCATCAAGCGCTTGGCAACGTCTTCTTCGGTGATACCGGTACGCTCTTTCAGCGGACGCAGATCGATAATGCACTCATGCGCCACGCGACCATTGCGACCGGTATAGAGTACCGGGAAGTGTTCGTTAAGACGCTGAGCAATGTAGTTTGCACTCAGAATGGCGACTTCTGTTGCCTGGCGTAGACCGGTTCCTCCCATCAGGCTGATATACACCCAACTGATCGATAGAATGCTGGCGCTGCCCCAGGGCGCCGCCGATACGGCGGTATTGCTGCGGTCATCATTATTGACAGACACCACGGGATGGTTGGCTAAATGAGGAACCAAGTGGGCTTTTACCCCGATAGGTCCCATGCCTGGACCACCGCCACCATGTGGAATACAGAAGGTTTTGTGCAGGTTCATGTGGGAGACATCGGCACCTATCTCGGCCGGTTTACTGATGCACACCTGGGCATTCAGGTTGGCACCGTCCATGTACACCTGGCCACCACATTCATGCACGATGGCACAAATTTCTTTAATCTCTTCTTCAAACACCCCATGGGTGGAAGGGTAGGTGATCATCAGGGCGGCAAGATCCTGCTTGTGTGCCAGTGCTTTACTGCGTAGATCTTCTACATCAACGTTGCCCTGAGCATCGCAATCGACCAGCACCACTTGCATATCGACCATTGCGGCCGAGGCTGGATTGGTGCCGTGGGCCGAGGTCGGGATCAGGCAGACGTTACGGTGCCCTTCGCCCTTGGCGCGCAGGTAGTTACGTATCGCCATCAGACCGGCATATTCACCCTGTGCACCGGAGTTGGGTTGCATGCAGATGGCATCAAAGCCGGTAATTGCGCGTAACATCAGATCCAGTTCGTCGATCATCTGCTGGTAACCGAGCGCCTGTTCACGGGGCGCGAACGGATGCATGTTGGCCAGTTCAGGCCAGGTGACCGGCAGCATCTCGGCAGTAGCGTTGAGTTTCATGGTACAGGAACCCAGCGCAATCATGCTGTGGACCAGCGAGATATCTTTGTTTTCCAGTTTTTTCAGGTAACGCAGCATCTCGGTTTCACTGTGATGGGTATTGAAAACCGGATGGGTCAGGATTTCATTATTCCGTAACAGTGATGCTGGCAGTGAGGATGAGCCCTTTTGCACCAGTTCAAGGTCAATGGCTTCGATATCTAACTGGTGTGTTTCGCCCAGAAGGGCTTTCCACAGGGTCAGGATCTCTTCACGGGTAGTGCGTTCATCACAGGTGATGCCTAGTTGGGTGTCGCCGATTTTGCGCAGATTAATGCCGAGCTCAGACGCACGCTCATAGGCCGCATCGCGAGAAAAGCCCAGATCCAGGGTTAAGGTATCAAACCAATGGCTGTTGAGCAGGGTGACGCCTTTGGCTGACAGTCCGGTCGCCAGAATGTTCGTCAGGCGGTGGATGCGTGAGGCGATGATTCTTAGTCCTTCAGGTCCATGATACACAGCATAGAAAGCGGCCATGTTGGCTAGTAAAGCCTGGGCAGTACAGATGTTGGACATGGCTTTTTCACGGCGGATATGCTGCTCACGCGTTTGCATCGCCATACGCAGAGCCGGTTTGCCGCGGCTATCAACCGATACACCGATGATACGACCCGGTACTGAACGCTTGAAAGCATCGCGGGTAGCGAAAAAGGCCGCCGAGGGTCCACCGTAACCCATGGGGACACCAAAGCGCTGCGACGAACCGAATACCACATCGGCGCCCAGATCACCCGGCGATTTCAACAGCACCAGTGCCATAATGTCAGCGGCGGCGCAGAAAAGGGCTTTTTGTTCGTGAGCCTTGGCAATCAGTTGCTGGTAGTCTTTGACGTTGCCCAGCGTATCTGGATACTGCACCACAACACCAAAATAATCATGCAACTCCATCAAGCTGGCAACATCGCCTACGACTACCTCAATGCCCAATGGCTCAGCGCGAGTCTGGATAACGCTGATGTTTTGCGGGTGCAGGTGTTCATCAACAATAAAGACATTGGCTTTTTTCGCCTTGGACATACGCTTGCACAGCGTCATGGCTTCAGCGGCGGCGGTGGCCTCATCCAATAGCGATGCATTAGCCAGTTCAAGCCCGGTCAGGTCCATAATCATCTGTTGGAAGGTTAGCAGACCTTCCAGACGCCCCTGTGAAATTTCCGGCTGATAGGGGGTGTAGGCGGTATACCAACCGGGATTTTCCAGTACATTGCGCAGGATTACATTGGGGGTAATGGCATCGGTAAAGCCCATGCCGATCATCGAGCGCTGAACGATATTCTGGCTCATGATCACTTTCAGCCGCTCCAGAGTTTCGGCTTCGGTGCGAGGGCTGTCCAGTTGCGCCGGAATATCACAGCGAATAGAAGCCGGTACTGTACGCTGAATCATATCCTCCAGTGTCTGAAAACCGGTGGCGGAAAGCATCGCCTGCTGCTCTTCAACCGAAGGACCGATATGACGTGCAATGAAAGCATCATGATGTTCAAGGGTGTGTAGCGAAAGTGACTGTGGGCACATTACGATGAAATCCTGAATGAGTTTTGGCCTGCTCGCTCACCTTGGCGGGAAAGGCCTGTTCAGAGATGAATTCCCCGAAGCTGAAAATTTTAGCCGCTAATACTAACCGTTTTTGCGCTGGAAGTGGGCAAAAAAATGGTCGTAGACTTGGGTTGTCAAACTATCTTTCGCGCCATAATAATATATTTCGGGGCTGATCAGCCCTTACCACTACCCCAGCGTGGCACCACGAAAAAGGGTACTGACCCCTTTAATGGACCCCTTTAATGCATTGCGGATTTCATATTGGTGAAAATAATTGCCTCTGACAGATGCTGGGTATTCAGTTGCAGAAGTTGGGCTTTAATGACGGGTGTAGTTACGACCTTAGGACGTATTTTATGTTGCAATAGGCGCTCAACCATTTCATCCAATGCAAAGATCGCAGTTAAATCCATAAAGTCGACCTTACGGCAGTCAATGATAATGTCCTGAGTGTTAATAACCTTATCGACGGTTTCGATACGATCAAGCATATGGCTGACAGATCCAAAGAATAAAGGGCCTTTGACATGTACAACGCGAACCCCCGGCCCCACTTTTTCAACATCATGGGAATGATGACCGTTGTGGTCATCAAAGCTGATGTCCGCTTCCCTGGCTACTCGGCGTGTCAGTATTCCCATCGCCAACACTACGCCAACGCCCACCGCCATTACCAGATCTACTAGCACGGTTAGTGTGAAGACCGTTGCCATAATCAGTATTTCTGATCGGGGTGCCGTTTTCAGCCGTTTCAACATACGGTAATCAAGTATATCGAAGCCGACCTTGATCAATATACCGGCCAGCACGGCCAGTGGAATATGAGATGCAAGCGGAGCAAGTCCCATCAACAATGTCAGCAGAAATAAAGCATGGATGACACCGCTGAGTCGAGTAGTTCCCCCTGAGTTTACATTGACCACGGTTCTCATGGTCGCACCGGCACCCGGGAGTCCACCAATAAAAGCGCAAAGCATATTGCCGAGGCCTTGTCCGATCAGTTCTCGATTGGGTTGATGGCGGGTTTGAGTAATGGAGTCGGCTACCAGCGATGTCAGCAAGCTGTCGATACTGCCAAGCAATGCCAGCGTAGCACCCAGTGTCACGATCACACTCCACTCCTGCAGCGTGAATCTGGGTAGTTGCAGTTCAGGCAACCCCGTGGGTATATGGCCAATTTCGGCTAGGTTGAAACCAGCGAAATAACTCAGCAGAGTACAAAAGACCAGTGCAATCAGTGGTGAAGGCACGAAGCGACTGAGCTTCAACGGGGTCAGAAAAACGATACCTAGGGTCAATACCCCTAGGCCGAGTGCTTCAAGATTGATGCTGTTGAGTGTGTTGGTCAGTTGGCTAAGCGCGATCAGCGGAGAGGCTGACGCAGGTGCACCGAGAAGTGGGGCAAATTGCAGCAGAATGATAATCACACCGATGCCACTCATAAAGCCTGAAATCACTGGATAGGGAATAAAGTGAACCAGCCCGCCAGTGCGCAACAGCCCCAGTACAATTTGCAGCACACCACCGACCAGCACTACAGCCAGTGCCATCTCAAAACTACCACCAAAAGCCGCGATTGCTGAAGCAAAAACCACTGTCATAGGGCCGGTGGGGCCGGAAATCTGTACCCGTGTGCCCCCGAATATGGCCGCCACCAGTCCTAGGGCTATCGCACCATAGAGGCCGGCGGCGGCTCCCGCTCCTGACGCAACGCCAAACGCCAGCGCCAGGGGAAGGGCAACTACGCCAGCAGTGATACCACCAAAAAGATCACCTTTTAGAGAAGGGGAGAGTAAACGATACATACAACTTGGTCCAAGTTTAGTCTGAAAGTGTAACTTTGCACCGCCGCCAGGCTCTTTGCAATCAGCCCATGTACCTGGGCTTTACTCCTTTAGATAAAAATGACTTTGAAGCGGTCGAACACTCTCTGTCTATATGGATTAGGTGTTCCTTTCCTGAATATCCTTTTTAACAGTGCGACATTATGTCTCAATCCAAACAAATGGATTTCCACTAGAATCCATCTCGTTTCAAACTTTCGTCCTTTCGCAGCACCGCTTCATCGGCTTTTATCCCCTTCAAGCCGACAGATGTCATCGGTGTAGATACAGATCAGGGAACAGGCAGGAGCCAAAATGAACCGAATACTAAAACATTCACTGTTTCAGTTGGGGCAATTACCGGTCGCTATGGCCTTTGCCTTAACTACCCAGCTGGCTAACGCCGAGCAGGCCCAGACAACTACTGTGCTGGTAGTGACAAAGCCGGCCCCAGTCGTGTTGGATAACGCCGTGCAGCAACGCCCTTCCGTCATTGAAATGCTTCGGGCAGCGACCAATGACAGTGCCAGTTTGCTGCGCGACATCCCGGGTGTCAGTTTGTATGGTGCCGGTGGCGTGTCCAGTCTGCCTGCGATTCACGGCCTGGCCGATGATCGTTTGCGCATTAAGGTCGATGGCATGGACCTGATTGCGGCCTGCCCCAACCACATGAACCCGCCGTTATCCTATGTCGAACCCAGTAATATCGGACTGCTCAAGGTGTATGCCGGTATCACTCCAGTCAGTGTCGGTGGTGACAGCATTGGCGGTACCATCGTAGCCGAAAGACCGACTCCCGAATTTGCTCTCTCTGGTGAAGGTCGTATCACCAAGGGTGAAGTCGGAACTTTCTATCGCAGTAACAATGCAGCTTTCGGCGGTAACCTCAGCGCGACTTATGCCACGGAAGAACTGAGTATCAACTACAGTGGGTCCTGGAGTCAGGCTGACAATTATACTGCTGGTAAAAATTTCAAGGATTTCACCGCGACAGGTCGTCCTGGTCACACATTGGGTTTGGATGAAGTGGGTTCTACTGCCTACGAAACTCAGAATCACACCTTAGGCATCGCCTTCAGGACCGGTGATAACCTGTTCGAAACCCGGTTCAGCTACCAGGATATGCCGGAGCAGCTTTATCCCAACCAGCGCATGGACCTGCTGGAAAATACCCAGAAACTGGCTAATTTTGCTTGGACTCGTGATTTTAACTGGGGCGTGATGGAAGCGCGTGTCTACCATGAACGGGTCGATCACTTTATGGACTTCGGTGATGACAAGCGCTTCTGGTACGGAGCGCTGTCCAACCCGGATGGAAAGGCCTGCAGTCCAATCGGTTTTATGGTCGATGGCGCCGCGACTACCTGTGCGGCCGGTATGCCTATGTATTCTGAAAGCGATAACAGCGGTTTAAGCCTGAAAGCCGATATTAATTTGAGTGCCACTCAACTGCTGCGCGTCGGTACAGAACTGCAGCGCTACCGACTTGACGATTACTGGACTGCTTCAGGTGGTGGTATGGGGCCAGATACCTTCCTGAACATTAACAATGGTCAGCGTGATCGTACGGCGTTGTTTGCTGAAGTGGAATCTATCCATCACGAGCGCTGGACCACGCTGCTTGGCGCACGTTACGAGCGTGTCCAGATGAATGCCGACGAAGTACACGGCTACAGTACGTTAGCCAACCAGGGGGGGGAGTCGGCAGCGTTCAATGCGCTGGATCGTGACCAGATCGACGACAACTTGGATCTGACTGCTCTGGCTCGCTACCAGTACAGTGACACTCTGGATATCGAGATGGGGTTGGCACGCAAGGTCCGCTCACCCAATCTTTACGAGCGCTACACTTGGTCCAGTTGGCCGATGGCGGCGACGATGAACAACTTCGTTGGTGACGGCAACGGCTATGTGGGAGACGTTCACTTGAAGCCCGAAACGGCCTATACCGCTTCGGCAACATTCGATTGGCACGCCAGTGATCATCGTTGGAGTTTCGCGGCCACCCCGTTTTACACGCATGTGGATGACTATATTGATGCAGTCGCGTTAACCGGCTGGGGCGTTGACCAATTCAACGTGCTGCAGTACGCCAATCAGTCTGCTCGTCTGTATGGTATTGACCTGTCCATGCGAATGCCATTAGCTTCAAATGACTGGGGTAATTGGGGGCTCAAGGGGGTGATCAACTATACTCAGGGCGAGAACCGTGATACCGGAGACGAGTTGTACAACATCATGCCGCTGAACGCGCGCTTCACTCTGAGCCATCAGCAAGGTGGCTGGGACAACGCTCTCGAATGGATTGTTGTGGATGACAAAAGTGATGGCTCAGATGTGCGCAATGAAATTGTCACTTCTGGCTATAACCTAGTCAACCTGCGTGCCAGCCACACTTGGAAGCAAGTACGCCTCGATTTAGGTGTGGAAAACCTGTTCGATCGTTACTATGCCCTGCCAACTGGCGGTGTATACACTGGTCAGGGCCGAACCATGTCCATGAACGGCGTACCCTGGGATATCGCTGTACCGGGCATGGGTCGTTCTGCCTATATTGGGGTGAAAGTTAAATTCTGATCAGCGCTGTTGATAACTGGTACTGGTGATCAGGCTGGATGAACGACTCCATATCCTGCTCTGATCACTGAAATTGAAGGTGATGGGTAAAACGCCTGCTGCAGGATCCGTAAGGCATACCCTGTAGGCTGTCCATTCACCGCTGTTATCCAGCAAAAAGGTTTCAGGCCCTTGAAGTACTAAACCTTCCGGTCCACTGACACTGACATTTATCTGAGTCAAACCAGGGTCGAAGCTGTCAGCTTTGATTTGATAAAAATTGCATAATAATCCATCAGAAAACTCCCGGTAGAGGCTAGCGCGATCACGACGGATTTCAACCACCAGATCCTTTTTATTAACCAGCGCATAACCAGTAGAGCTGAAAGCAATCAATGTAACTGCAAAGTAACCTAGCAGGCGCGGTCGCCAAAAACGCTGAGGTTGTGGCTGTTCTTGGGCGGCTGCAAAACGAATCAACCCAGTTGGACGTTGGGTTTTCAGCATCACCTGGTCACAGGCATCGATACAGGCCGCGCAATCGATACAGGCCGCTTGTAATCCATCACGAATGTCTATGCCCGTTGGGCAAACCTGTACGCAGATATTACAGTCAACACAATCCCCCACGGCAGCCTTGGTTTGTTGTACTGAATTTCTGAGTTTCATTGATCCCCTGGGTTCACCACGTTCACTGTCATAGCTGACTTTAAGCGATTGATCATCCATCATTACGGCCTGAAAGCGTGAATAGGGGCAGGCATGCAAACAGATTTTCTCCCGTACTAAACCGGTATTGATATAAGTTAGCAGTGTCATGCAAACTAACCAGCCTACCAGCGTGGCGGGTGCATTGGCATTGGCTAGTTGGGTGACAAGGTCACGGATAGGCATGAAATAACCGGTGAAGGTTACCGCCGTGATCAGAGCTACAGCCAACCACAGGGTATGTTTTAATAAACGTCGCGCGAGTCTGGCTCCACTGAGTGGCATCTTTTCCTGACGTTGGCGCAAAGCCGCTCGTCCTTCTGTCCAGTGTTCAATACGGATAAATATCCAGGTCCAGATGGTTTGTGGGCAAGCAAAACCGCACCAGACGCGTCCCCAGATCATCGATACAAAAAACAACAGGCTGGCCGCGGTAATCATCAGTCCTGTCAAAATGTGTAGGTCGTACCAGGAAAAATGTGCACCGAACAGCAGGATACGCCGCTCGGGAAAATCAAACAGCAACCAAGAGGTACCATTGGTCTGCATCCATACCAAGCCGAAAAATGCAGCCAATAACGGCCAACTGATCAGTCGTCTGAGATGTTGAAATCGTCCTTCGGTGAGGCGCACATGAATTTTTCGCCCTTCAAGCCCGTTGGTATCGGTGATTGGATGAAGTGGGATTGTAGCTGATGGTGGCTTGTGCATGATCCATGTGTCCTCTTAAATTACTGGATGCAGTGTAAGAAGACTTGATAAATAAGGACAGGCACAAAAAAATAATAAATAATAGGTACAGTTGTGAATGCCTATCGAGGTGCTTATGAAGCAGGATTATGCCTATCTTGAGTTGGAAGCCTGGCTATACGCCCAGTTACAAATGGGTCGTTGGCAGGTAGGTGAGCGGTTACCATCGGTGCGACACTTGTGCCGGGAAAAACGCTTATCCAAAGCGACTGTAATACATGCCTATCAGCGTTTAGAAGCCCAGGGACGGATAGAGGCACGGCCTCGTTCCGGCTATTTTGTCTGTGATTTGCCTGTCTCAGTGCTGGACATATCAGTGTCAGAGTCAACCGCCATTCCCGGACCGGTGCCGGTTAACAGCAGTGAGTTGCTGACTGATATTATGTTACAAGGGGCTGCATTTGATCTGTTACCTGGCGGTCAAACATCCCCTTTTTCAACCGGGTTGATGTTGCTGAATCGGTCGATTGGACGGGCTCTGCGCCAATCCCGAGGGACAGCGCACTTGTGCTATGAGGAACCAGCCGGTTATCTACCGTTGCGTCAGACTTTGGCACAGCGTTATCAGCGTGACGCCTGTCAGGTCGGTGCTGAGCAATTTTGTATCACCAGTGGATGTCAGAATGCTTTGTTTTTGGCGTTGAAAGCCTGCTGCCGTCCCGGAGATCTGGTAGCCATAGAGGACCCTGGTTTCTATGGTGTTATTCAGCTGCTGGAGCAACTGCAACTCAAAGCGGTGCAAATACCGGTCCATACTCAGACGGGAATGGATCTGAATGCGTTGGAGCGGGCACTGCAGCACTGGCCAATTCGTGCCTGTGTTGTGACTCCGTGCTTCGCTACCCCGAGTGGATCGCTAATGCCAGAATCCCATCAGCGTCGCTTGATAGACTTGGCTAATAGATATGAAATAACCTTGATCGAAGATGATATCTATCGTGAGCTGAGTTTTACTGGACGCTTGTCGCCGTTGAAAGCGCTGGATGAGCAGGATCGGGTGATTCTCTGTGGTTCTTATTCCAAAACACTGTCCCGTGATTTACGTTTAGGGTGGGTGCTTAGCAAACGCTGGCATAAGCGTATCGTCTATCTGAAACTGATAACGCAACTGGCGAGCAGTCATTTCGTGCAGCAAGGATTGAACGATTACTTGATATCAGGTGATTATGACCGTTATCTGCGTCAGCGCATTAGTGAACTTTACCACCAGGTTCAGGCGTGGATGCAGGCACTAAGGAGTCGCTGGTCGGAGCACATACACTTTGATGTACCTCAGGGAGGGTTATGCATCTGGATTGAGTGGCTGCAGCCGATAGATACATTGGCACTCTACACCTCAGCCCTGCGACGGGGCGTGGCAATCACACCGGGACCATTGTTTTCTATCAGTGGTGACTTTCATCAGGCATTGCGGCTTAGCTTCGCTCAACCCTGCAGCCTTGCGCATCAGTCAGCATTGGATTGTTTGCAGCTGTTGATGGATCAACAGTCAGGTCAAAGGGGCTGATGCAGACAGTCTCGGGCAGCTGCTTCCCAGCTGTCGGGGACAACAAATAACCGACGTGTTTCTTGCTGTGTTTGAGGATCGATAACGGCAACCTGAAAGGGGCGAGCGAGGGGTGTGGCTAGATGATTGGCAAGTTGATCATAGTTATAGCTGTCATGCTCTATTGTCTGCTCAGCAAACCATTGTCTACGCTCCAGACAGAGAAAAGTTTCTGTAGCGTTCAGTTGGTGTAGTTCGGCCTGTGGTAGCCAGGCGGGTTGATTCTTTGCAGCGATTGCCAAGGGCTGAAACAGTCGTCCCCGAAACACCGCTTGAGCTTGATCTACTTTGATTTGTCTTGCCATAAGCTGTGCTTGAGCTGCATCACTGGCTGAAAGGGGCAACTGGTGATTACAGGTGTGCTGATATTTATCCAGCAAGCGGTCTTTCAGGCCGGGACCGATATAGCATGCTAAGCTGTTGTCGGAGGGGTACAACGGAACGGCAAGGTAAAACTTAACTGCCAGTTCCAGGTGAAACACCTCATGGCTGTGCCGATTGCGAATTAGCAGATCTAACTCGCCCAATGTGTGATTATCTGGAGCTTTTATCTGTAGATTATGTAGCAGCAACTGATAGTCAGGGTGATGCTTAAAGTAGAAATGCCATAACTGTTCAAAATACTGACCCAGCCTGGGTTGGTGCGGATGGTGTACCTGTTGCTGCAGGTGTTGCAGCAGTGGAGCTGGTTGCTGGTCAAGTTGCTGAAGCCGATGTGTAAACCAGTGGCTGGAGTCCTGCCAGTCTTTAAGACAGGGGGCTTCCAGTAACGTTGGGCTGTTGATTGCCCAATACAAATCCCTGACAACCGGATGGTGCAGAGATAAGTTCATGCTGGTTGTTTACGCAGCCTGTTAACTGAACAAGCCGCGGGGGCGTTTTTTCAGTTGCAACACCACCAAAATCAGCAGAAAACCAAACAGTAGTGCTGATTGCATTGGAATGCTCAGCCCCATAAATGTCCAGGATATCTGGGCACAGTCACCGGAGCCTTCAAATACAGTCCGTAGTGCAGAAAACATCGGTTGTGTTTGCAACAGAAATTCCAGACCAGGGCCACAGGCAGGTACCTGATCGGCTGGCAGGTTCTGCAACCAGATATGGCGTAGCTGTACACCAAAACCGACAATGCTAGTCAATAAATTCAGGCTACCATAAATACGCTGGCCTGCTTGCTTGGGGTTGTGAACCAGACCAAGGAAAAAAATTACCGCCATGGTTATGACAATAATTCGGGTGATGACACAGAGCGGACAAGGGTCCAGTTCCAGATAATTTTGCAGGAATCCGACAGCAAACAGCATGGCTGCTACGCAGGTGACTAATCCCAGCAGATTGATTTGACGATAACTCAGCAACTCGGACTCCTTATCAGGACATTATTTGCGGTGCCATTGACCGTTCTGATCCTGAAGGTATTCTCCTGCTTTTGCACGTTCCTGTAAACGCTGACCTGCACGAATTTCAAATACTTCCAGTGTGACAGAGGCTTCTTGTGCAGAGCGCTGGTAAAGCGTACGACGCTGCTGATTAACTTCCGTGACCAAAGAGCGAAGCTCACCTGACGGACTGGCAGTGACGATGCCTAGATAGCCATTCAGTTGTTCGCCTAGCAAACCTTGAGACTTGGCCTGATCCAGTGAGAGGGCCCAGGCTGGCAGAGACACCAGCAAAAGTACCATGATCCAGATAACGCGTTTGTATGCGTGTAGCATGACTATCTCCTAGAACAGATCGCTGTTTTCTTCGAGCAGGTTATCAATTTCCCTGTCGACCTTAACCAGTATTTCATGCTGAATTTTGACATTCAGATTGATAGTGATTGGATCTTTGGGTGCGGCAAGCTGCACGGTTGGTGTACACGCCGCAGCTGTCATGATCAGCAGAAACACTACTGCCAACCGGGGGAAGACTGAAATCATAAATGCCTCACGTTACCTGAATTATGAATGTTTCAGGATGAGTGTAAACAATACAGGCTTAACCTATCCCTAACAAACCCTTGAATATGTAAAAATATTAACGCTGAAAATGATCGTCGACAGCGTCCCTTATCCGGCCAGTAATCTGCAGAGCTCTCAACAGTGTCGGAATATTGTCCTCAACTGTCAGGGTCAGATCGATTGGCCGTCCTTGCTGCCATTCGGGGTTATTGCCTTGTAGTCGGCTGCGCAGCGTCAGATCGCCATTCGGCTGGTAGTCGACTTGCATATCCAGCATCCGATAATGCAAATTACTCAGTGCGTCCAGAGCCAGGCGTAAGCCCATGTTAGAGTCAGCCATTGCATCCAGGTTTTCATCTGGCTGGTAGCGGATGACGCCGGGTTGCACTGTGCCCACATTACCACTTTGGATACGTATCCCTTCCGAGGTGATCTGTACCGGGAGTTGTCCGTCAATCAATCCTTCACCATAGATGCCCTTTTCGGCGTAAAGTTCCAGTATTGAACCTAAATTGAGATCGCGTAAGCTGATCAGGAAAATCATATCTGGCTCGCCAGGATCAAAGCTTAGCGTTGGCAGGTAGATCGTCCCCTCCAATAGTGACGCAGTGAAAGGCGAGATTGTCAGCCATGTTTGTTCCGCCGTGTTTAGCAGCTCATAGTCCAACTGGGAAAGTTGTATAGGCAAGCCTATATTTATTTGCCCTGTGCGAATCTGTCCCGTGTTGCTTAGCTTGCCCTGATGATCTATCTGCAGCTCGGACTGCCACTGCAGTTGTTCAATCTGGTTGTTGCCATACAGCAGGTCGGCCGATATCAGCTCCAAGGATGCCCGTAGCGACCAATCACTCTGATTAAGACTCAGCCGACCAGCGGCTTTAAATGATCCTGTATTTACCATCAGGGGTGATGGAATGGCTTCAATGAAAGGGCGTAGAGCACTGACCAAGGCGGGTGCCGGAGTGGCTGCAAGAGTCCAGTTCATTTCACCTCTCAAATTTGTATTCAATCTGGCCTGGGTGTTGATTGAAACCGGCAGTTGTTCAGAACTAAGTGATCCCGATAGATCGATATGGCTGAAATCGGTAGGCACCGTAAACTGGCCCTGAAAGCTTACATTAGGCAATTCAACGCCAGCGGGTTGTAAGGCGATCATGGGTAGTGACACAGCGCCTTGTAGCGATTGGCCTAGTGGTCCGCCTTCCAGTTGCAGTTGCAGCGGTAGCAGGCTGAAGTGTTCCAGCGCCTGATGCTTCAGCCCTTCACCATTAATTACCCAGTTTGCAACGCCATACTGCCAACTATCAGGTTGGTTGAGTTGTCCACTCAGAGTGGTATTACCGATGAGTTGAAGTAGTAATCGACTGGCTGAAATATCGCCTGTAGATAATTGATGCAGTGTTACACGGCTACCTTCAATAAGGGTCAGGTTGAAGGTGCTTTGCTGCAAGGTTAGCTGCGCATCAATATCCAGACTGATCTGCTTGGCTAATGCCTGATCTATGCTGGGGTGAAGCCTAACAGACAGTGACAGGTCACCTTCCAGCACCTGCAATAATCTGCTGGGTGATAAGGGCAGTAGGCGGGGTAGGGATAGCCTGGAGGTAAAAGCCAACTGATCATCCATTGGGAGTTGCAGAGCCAAGGGCAAGCTGACCTGATGCCGTGTCAGCCAATCCAACAGGGCGCCCGCGTGGAGTTGGTGTCCCAGATTCAGGTGCCAGCGGTTTTCAATGAACTGGAAGTCACCACCCACTTCGTAGAGGGGGTGGTGCTCATTAATTTGTAGGTGTATTGACAGATCGCGGCCCAACGTCGCTCGAATATCGCCCAGAACTTGCTGGTCTCGCTGTAGAGAGAGGCGGGTATGTAACTGCTGAGGATTTAATCCAAGTTCACCTGCACCCATAAGCAGCGGACCTTCATCGGTTTGATAACTTAAGACCAGTTCGGCAATCTGCGCCGTTTCTGCCGGAAGTAAATCAAACAATCTGGTTGCCAGTGTTGGATCTAGATCAACCACACTGGCCTGAAGAGTCTCCAGGCGTTCTGGTAATGTGGTATCGATCAAAATCTCTGCTGACAGGCGCTGGATGTGAATTGATTTGAGTGAAGCTGTTGTCAGCAGTGCTTTGAGGCTGAAGCTGATCTGAATGTCGTTGGCTTGCAAACGAATACGGCGTTGGCCGTCAGTACGTGTCAGGGTAATTTGGTTGATATCAATACGACCCGCTTGCGGATGCTTCAGGCTGACGTCTACCGATTCAAACCCATGAGACGTAATCCAGTGCTCAAGTGCTATCCTCGACAGGGTTGGCGCCAGCAAATAGGCAGTTATCAGTAGTGTGCTGAGTAAAAGTAAGGGTAACAGCAGCAATAACAACAGCTTTTTAGGCACACCCGACTCCTTAGTTTGCCGATTTAACCTCGCTTGCGTACAACGTTCATTCCATCCCGGATGGTTAAAAATACATTTTCAACATCGGGATCTGTCGCTATACGGTGGTTGGTTTCCACCAGAATATCATCTAATTCCGATTCAGGTTGTATCACTTTGCCAGACCAGAGCACGTTGTCGAGAATAATCAGTCCCCCGGGACGGGTGCGTTTTTTAACTTCTTCATAGTAATGCAGATAACTGCGCTTGTCGGCATCAATAAAGGTGAAGTCCAGTTCTATGTCGAGGGTATCGAGTGTATCGGCAGCACGACCAAAAATAACCTCTATTTTGTGGCCATGTTCGCTGCGCTGAAAGAACTGTTTGGCCATTTCAATGGCACGAGGATTGGTTTCACAGCAGATTAGTTTACCGTCATCAGGCATGCCTTCAGCAATGGATAGGGCTGAATAGCCCGTGAACATACCTATCTCCAGTGCATGTTTGGGTTGTACAAGGCTCGCCAGCATTTTCAGAGTGCGGCCAACCAAACGCCCTGAGAGCTTTTGCGGCCAGCCCATATTTTCATTGGTGGCATCGATCAACTCCTGCAATAGAGCGGGTTCAGCTTGGGTGCTGACATAAGCGTAATCTTCTACGGCTTCATCGATAAGAAATTCGGGCATTCGGGAGACCTGGTGCTGGACAAAATTCGGTTGAAAAAGGGGGTGATTATATCATTATTTATGCTCAGCAGATGCTTTGCCGTACAATGGTGCGCTTTCACACCTTATTGAAACAGGAGTACCCTGATGATTGATCCACTGTTGATATTTTTACTGACTGGTCTGGTATCCATGTCGGCTGCTTTGAGTGCAGGTGCACTGAATAAGTTGCCGGAGGATAGAAAGCCGGTATTTTTAACTAACCAGAATGGTCTGGTAACAGTGATGGTGTTAGGGAATATTGCTGCACTGACCTTGATAGGTGCCTTGGCCTACGGTTTTTCACGTCTGGATTGGTGGATACCCTTAAGTTGTGTTTTTATCACCTTTCCGGTCGTGCATTTTGTCGCAATTCAGCGTTTGCTGGGTGATCTGGTGAATGTGTTTATTTCCGGGGTTCTCGCCATCATTTCGGCCGCCGTATTAGTTTATTTTTGGTAAATCAGTCAAAAAAAGGGTTTTAAAAACTTTAAAACTCTTCCTGATTAAATTCAACATACCATCCTGATGATTGGTGAAAAATCAAAATTCAATTTTGATATCATGGTGACTTATCAAGATTAAGTTTTGAAATGTCGCTTTTTATTCAAAATTTAATCTTGATTTAAACCGGAATTGCGAAGATGAAAAATATGCCGCTGTTTATTTTTTGAGCGGCAATAGTATTCACCTTTGTGGTAATTATCTACTTGAAATTGCATGAGAATGCCGTTTTGGGCGGCAATTTTTTGCCATCTCCTTATATAAAAAGTTGTTGAAAGAAGGATTAAAGCTCGGTGATAATAAGCCGATAAGATGTTTATTATCACTGGTGAAGAAGTTGGTCCGTTATTTGCAATTTTTTAACAGATAACTTGCTAGACCTACTTTTCTGAGCTGACTATTGGGAACGCACAAACACTATGCTGACAGTGAACAATATGATCGTTGCCCTGGATATAGGTACATCCAAAGTGGTGTGCCTGGTGGGCGAACTTCGCGCTGACGGCAGTATTGAAATTGTAGGTGTGGGTAATCATGCATCCGCCGGCATGAAGCGGGGTGTGGTGGTTAATATTGAATCCACAGTCAGTGCCATACGTCGAGCCGTTGAAGAAGCCGAACTAATGGCTGGCTGCAAGGTTCACTCTGTTACTGTCGGTATGGCCGCAGGGCATATCAGTAGCATGAACTCCAACGGCATTGTCGCGGTGCGGGATCGAGAAGTAACCGAACAAGATCTGGAACGAGTAATTGAAGCCGCCAGAGCTGTAGCCGTTCCGGCGGATCAAAAGCTGCTACATATCCTGCCGCAGGAATACATGATTGACAATCAGGACGGCATTAAAGAGCCGCTGGGTATGTCAGGCGTTCGACTGGAGGCCAAAGTACACCTGGTCACCGGAGCGATTAATGCGATTCATAATCTGGAAAAATGTATACGTCGCTGTGATCTTGAGGTGGACGGCATCGTGCTGGAGCAGTTGGCCTCTGGTTATGCGGTATTGACCGAAGATGAAAAGGATTTGGGTGTCTGTCTGGTAGATATTGGTGCCGGTACGGCTGATATTGCCGTCTTCACTAAAGGCGCTATTCGCCATACGGCCGTAATTCCGATAGGCGGTGACCAGATTACCGGTGATATCGCCATGGCGTTGCGCACCCCAACCCAGCATGCGGAACAGATCAAGATTAAATATGCCTGTGCTCTGTCACAGCTTTCCCAGTCCGATGAGACTATTCGTGTACCCAGTGTGGGCGATCGTCCAGCGCGTAACCTGTCACGCCAGGCGCTGGCTGAAGTGGTTGAGCCTCGCTACGAAGAGATGTTCGGTCTGATTCAGGATGAGTTGCGTCGCTCAGGTTTCGAAGAGTTGGTGGCCGCCGGGTTGGTATTGACCGGTGGTTCTGCACGGATGGAAGGTGCCGTTGAGCTGGCTGAAGAAATATTTCACATGCCGGTCAGGTTGGCGGTTCCGGATGGGATACGTGGTATGGAAACGCTACTGCATAATCCTATTTATGCCACCAGCATTGGCATGTTGCACTATGCGCGACAGGCACAAAGTAATCTAAATGAGTCCGGGCTCACAGTTCCGGAAGCGGCCAGACACCCCAAAGCGTCTGTGCCGGTTGGTAATGTATTTGGACGCATGAAAACCTGGTTACAGGGCAATTTCTGATATATGAGACCCGTCACAGAACGGGGTTTTTCCTGGAGGGATGACTATGTTTGAACTGGTTGATAGCTTACCGCAAAGCGCGGTTATCAAGGTTATCGGCATTGGCGGTGGTGGCGGTAACGCTGTCGAGCACATGCTGACAACCGACGTTGAAGGCGTCGAGTTTATCTGTGCGAATACTGATGCTCAGGCATTGGCTAAATCCGCAACGCGCACAGCTCTGCACATTGGCAGTGGGCTGACGAAAGGCCTGGGCGCTGGTGCTAATCCGGAAGTCGGACGTCAGGCTGCTCAGGAAGATCGTGAGCGCATCGCTGAAGCGCTGGCGGGTGCCGATATGGTATTTATTACCGCCGGTATGGGTGGTGGTACCGGCACGGGTGCGGCTCCGATTGTGGCTCAAGTGGCTAAAGAAATGGGAATTCTGACGGTGGCTGTCGTGACTAAGCCCTTCGCGTTTGAAGGACGAAAGCGTCAGCGTATCGCCGAAGAAGGCATTCGGGAGCTGCAGGAGCATGTGGACTCACTGATCATTATTCCAAATGAGAAGCTACTGCCGGTGCTGGGGCGTAACACCAGTCTGATTGAAGCTTTTAAAGCGGCCAATGATGTTCTGAAAGGTGCTGTTCAAGGTATTGCTGATCTGATTATCCGTCCGGGTATGATCAACGTCGACTTTGCTGACGTGCGTACGGTGATGTCTGAAATGGGCATGGCAATGATGGGTACAGGTTACGGTCGGGGTGAGTCGCGTGCGATCACCGCAACGGAAGCTGCTATCAACAGCCCATTACTTGAAGATATCGACCTGAAAGGTGCCAGTGGCATATTGGTGAATATCACCGGTGGGTTGGATCTGAGTCTGGGCGAATTCTCCGAAGTAGGGGATATCGTTGAAGGTTATGCCTCAGATGGTGCGACCGTTGTCGTCGGTACAGTTATAGATCCAGAAATGAGTGATGAAATTAAAGTCACCGTTGTGGCGACCGGTCTTTGCAAAGCTCAGGAAGCGGCAAGGGTTTCTGGTAGTGACACTCGCTCAGGTGGGACGTCTTCCAGAAAGTCCGGTGACTACGGACAGCTCGAACTGCCAAGTGTGGTACGTGGACGTCGTGACGAAAAACCTATGGCTGTAGCCAAGGCAGTGAAAAAGCCTGAAATGGCTGCGCCGCTACCCGAAGAGATGAAGAGAACCGGAACGGATGATATGGATTTTCTGGACATTCCGGCATTTTTGCGCCGTCAAGCTGACTAAGCGCTAGCTTTTTTAACCATCCAGGTTGCCGCCTACCCGTTATCGGGAGGCGGTTTTTTTATGTTCAAGGGGTCAGGTCTCTTGAATATAAATGCTGCGGGCGCAGAGATGCGCAGCTGCGGCGCATTAACAGGTGTAGCTGACCTGTTGTTTACGCTCCAGGCATTCAAAGCTCAGTTGTACGGCTTTTAGTTGCAGCCCGGCTGTATTCTTGTTGTTGTTTCCGTAGCGTGGATCCCCCATTACCGGATATCCTAGTTCTGCAAGGTGGCGGCGGATTTGATGGGTTCGGCCTGTGGCAATGGTGATTTCCAGGTGGCTTTGATTCAGCTTTTCATCATAGACCAGACGCTTGAAGCGGGTGCTGGCTGGTTTGCCATCCAAGGGGGTGACTATCTCGCCTTGTGGGGGTGTTTGGCCCGCTACCCAGGCCTGATAGACCTTGTTAATCTGCTGTTGTTGAAACAGTTTGGACAGAGTGGCGGCGGCTGCTTTGGTGTGGGCAATCAGCATCAGGCCCGCTGTTTCACGATCCAGGCGGTGTACCAGGAATACCGGTTTGTTTAGTTGCAGCTCGACCTGGCGTAGCAAGGCGAGGTGGTCACCAAAGGCGGTGCCCTGAGACATCACACCCGCAGGCTTGAACCAGATGCTATAGGACTTTCGCTGTTCCAGGCAGAGAGTGCCTTCCGGCAATGTCCGCGAAAGAATATCGGCATCATAGCTTAGCAGGAGTTGATCGCCAGCAAGCAGCTTTTCACTGGCACGTCTCAGGCGCTTGCTGTGTTTGCGTTTGAGTACTACGGCGCCCTTGCTCATCGCATCTTTGATGCGCTGTTTGGGTAGCTCGCTAAGACGGCTCAGCAGGCTGGCAGCATCACAGCCTTGTTCTTCAGGCAGAACCTGATGCCGAAGTTCTATGGTCATATCTGTAGTCCTAAAATTTTAGCGTTGCAGCAGTGGTGTATAGCCACCTGGCACGCCCTTGCTGACCACTGCTACGGCATCATGATCATGCAGGCTTTCATGGTGTTCGACACGAATCCAGAAATCCTGATAGGCCTCTGCTTGGTTAAATGCAGTTTTCAGGCGTCTGGCGGCATCTTCGCAGAACATCATATTGGCGCCATTGAGTCGGGCAAACTCCTGTTCATCTTCACGCTTGACGGCGGTTTGTACCGGTGTCTGCAGGGCTTGTTCGGTGCGGTCGATCAGGTCAAGCAGGGGCAGAATGTCGTGCGCCGTCGGATCAATTTTTACTCGTAACCGGGCATAGCTGCGCTGGCTATGAGGAGTTGCCACGCTGCCGCGCTCGGAGCGCAACCAGTGCTCAACCTGTTCTCGGCTGACCATTTCACTGCTCGCAAAATCGTCACGAAAAGCCTCCTGCAATAACTGGCGTGATAGTGCGGCTGAGCAAGGGCAGGTGGATGAGTAGGGTACGGATACCGAGAGTTCCAATGAAAACTCATTACCTTTTTGGGTGGCTTCAATACTGCTGGGGTAAGGCTTCCAGCCGCTGTAATCACTTTTCAGTGCAGGGCGCTGCAAAGGGTATTCGAATGACAGCTTGAGAATGGCGGATTCACTGATTCCGCGGTGACTCTCACAGACGCGCTGAAGTAGTTTCTGTATTGAGGCGGGTGTAAGCGCCTCCTGAGCCGCAAATTCATTCAGCAGCAAATAGAGGCGTGACATGTGAATCCCTTTCACTTCCGGGTTCACTATATCAACATGGATATCGAGATGTGCAATCACCGGCTGCAACTGGCCGCCGGGTTGGCAAACATTCAAGGGTAGGGTGATATGACTCATGCCGACCCAGTCCAGAGTTTCGCGGCTCACCGGCGTGGCGTGGGTGGCGACATCTGGCATCTCGATTCGGGCGTTCATAGCGGATCTCGTTGTAGGTCTAGGTTTAATATCGACTATTATCGCCGGATCGACGAGGATTGCAAAATGTAAACTGTATGGTTATTACAATTAGTGCATGCTAGTTGAAAAGAGTAATTTCAAATTAATTGCTGAGGGTGTTCAATTGGCAGGGTTGAACCTTCCTTGACACTCTCCATGACGATGTAGCTTTTGGAGTTTTTCACCCCGGGCAGTTTTAGCAGCATATCACCCAGTAGGGCCCGGTATTGGGTCATATCCTGCAGGCGGGCTTTGAGCAGGTAGTCGGCATCACCGGAGACTAAATGGCATTCCAAAATGTAGGGTAGATCAGAAATGGCTTTGCTGAAACGCTCGAAGGCGTCGGCGGATTGGTAGGATAAGGATATCTCGACAAACACCAGTAGATCGTATCCCAGCAGTTCTGGGTTAACCTGAGCATGGTAGCCGGTTATCAGGCGGTCACGCTCCAGGCGTTTGACCCTTTCCATGCAGGGGGTGGTTGACAAGCCAACACGGTCAGCTAAGTCAGTATAGGAGATTCTCCCTTCTTTTTGTAATACATTCAGTATGTTGCGATCTATACGATCAAGTTTACGCTGTCCTGGTTTGGAAAATTTTGACACAGAGGTTTTTCCTTTATATTTTGTCTTTATAAGAAAATTATCTGATTAAATTACAATTATAAATTATATATCTAATGAGATTGCATTAATATATGCCATCTTTTAACTTTTGGAGAGATCTGTATGACAACAAAAACTATTATTAGTACCGAAAAAGCACCTGCTGCGATTGGTCCTTACTCTCAGGCGGTCAAGGCTGGTAATACTGTGTATATGTCTGGACAGATTCCTCTGAATCCAAGCAGCATGGAAATGGTCACTGAGTCATTCGAAGCCCAGGCTGTACAGGTATTTGAAAACCTGAAGGCTGTCGCTGAAGCCGCCGGTGGTTCACTGGCCGATTGCGTCAAACTGACTATTTTGCTGAGCGATCTGGCTAACTTTGCGCAGGTTAATGAAATCATGCAGCGTTACTTCACTCAGCCCTATCCGGCCCGTGCCGCTTATGCTGTTAAGGCTTTGCCGAAAGATGCAGATATTGAAGTGGAAGCCGTGATGGTATTGGCTGACTAATCAGAAGCTGCGTTAAAGCCTTATCAGGAGCAGTGCATGGCGCGTAATCTCATAGCCCAGGTAGACTTGTCTGCCATACGTCATAACTATCAACTGGCGCGTGCGCAAGCACCTCAGTCGCGTGCGGTTGCCATTATCAAGGCGGATGCTTATGGTCATGGTGCCGTACAGGTGGCCAGGTCACTCGAATCGGATGTGGATGCCTTTGGTGTCGCGGCGATTGAAGAGGCGCTGGAGTTGCGGGATGCTGGCATTACCCGGCCGGTGTTGTTGCTGGAGGGTTTTTTTGAGTCTGAGGAATTACCCTTAATTCAGCAGCAGCAATTCTGGACGGCACTTCATAGTATCGAGCAACTGGAAAAGCTGGAAGCCTACTTGGCAAAGCACCCAGATAGTCGAGGATTGCATATTTGGCTAAAGATTGACTCAGGGATGCACCGTCTCGGTATCGAGCCGTCGCTTGCCGCTGGCGCACTGCAACGCTTGCAGGCGCTTCCTGCGGTTGAACAACTAGTGGTTATGAGCCATTTCGCCTGCGCTGATGAGCCTCAGCGGCCACATACTGAACGTCAGCTACAGCAGATCCATGCTGCCGTAGCGGGTCACTCGGTGGACCTGAGTCTATGTAACTCGGCAGGGGTGATGCACTGGCCTCAGGCGCACCAGCAGTGGTTGCGCCCGGGTATTATGCTGTATGGTGCCAGTCCTTTTGCTGAACCTCAGTCAGTGGCATCCCAACTGCGCCCTGGTATGACGCTGACCACTGAAATCATTGCTGTACGGGAATTACAGGCCGGCGAGTCTGTGGGTTATGGTGCCAGTTGGGTGGCTGAAAAGCCAACCCGTATCGGTACACTGGCTGTTGGCTATGCTGATGGCTATTCCCGGCATGCACCTAGCGGTACACCTGTGTGGCTGAATGGACGACGTGCCGCGCTGGCGGGACGAGTATCTATGGATATGTCGACTATTGACCTGTCGTTACACCCAGAAGCCAAGCCTGGAGATCAGGTGGAACTTTGGGGTACTAATGTAGCAGTCAATGAGGTAGCTGACTGGTGTGGCACTATACCCTACACGCTATTAAGTGGTCTGACGCGGCGGGTAAAGCGGCGCTATGCGGATATTCAGTCATCCTGATACCTGGTCCAGAACAGGCTTGCTACTCAAGGATACGCTGTAGCAAGCGCTTTACCAGCTTCGGTTCGAACGGCTTGTCGACCATGGCATTAACACCGCTCTGGGCTACATTGCTAAGGTAGGCCTGATTGGATTCAGACGTCACCATTAGCACGGGTAAATGAGACAGGGTTTCGTGACTGCGGATATATTCTGTCAGTTGTAGCCCATTCACTTCTGGCATGTTGTAATCGGTCACCACCAGATCAAAAGGCTTTTCAGCCAATATGCTTATAGCTTCTGAGCCATCGGTCGCTTCTTCAAAATGCTGTATGCCCAGATTAGTCAGTACGCGGCGGATCATTTTTCGGGCCATGCGGCTATCATCAACCACCAATACGCGTAAACTTTCGGGATCATAATATTCCAGCGACAGTTCATCGGCTGAGAGTAGATCCAGTGTGGCACTGATGGCTGATTTGAGATTCGCGTTGGTAAAGGGTTTAGGCAGTATGGCGATAACGCCGGATTGACGAAAGCTTTCCAGTTGCTCCCGACGGGTTTCGCTGGATATCAACATAAAAGGCAGTTCGGTGTAACCGGGGGTGTTATGCATCCAGTTGAGCAGATCCTGAGCTGTGCCATCGCTGAAATGCAGCGCGCTGACAATTAGATCAGGTTTGATTCGCTGGACAGAGGCTTTGGCTTCAGCGATTGTGTCTACGCTGTCTATGGCCATTACACCAGCCGAATTGAGTTGCTGGGTAATGATTTTTCGCTGTAACTGCGAAGGCTCAACCAAAAGCAGGTTGAGATGACTAGCCGAAAGTGACCGCATGCTGACCTCATGAATTCCGGACGTTTAAGTCAACAATAGCAGTATGGCTAATTTTTACCAGTCTAGATCGTCAGGTATTTGAAATTGTTCGTATTCGGCTTCCTCCGCCGCGATCTTGTCACGACGCTCGGTATCTTCTTTTATGACTGCACTAGGGTCACGTTGAATGATGCGTTCAGCAATCTCATAAGGCACCAGTTCAAAGCGATCATTGACACAGACCAGAGCTATGCGACGGCCGGCTAACTGGCGTTGCAGGTCGGCATTAATCCAGAGTTGCTTGACCTTGTCCTGGCTGATGAAGTAGTAACGGATATCACCGTCTTTAGGCAGTCGGATGCGGTGTTGATCAACCAGTTGGCGTATCTCAGCCTGGCCAGCACGTTGCACTTGAGCCTGCTTGCGTGCTTCATTGAGCGCGCGATCTTTCTGCAATTTCTCTTGTCGTGCGGCTTCAACGCTGGCCGCGTGCTGGTCATTATCCGGCTTGCTGCCTTGTTTGGATTGCTTACGCTTTTCTAGCTCAACCTGCTTGATCTGTTTTTTGCTGGCGATGCCGGCTTTGAATAACTGATCTTTTAACGAACCTGTCATAACTCACAAACCCTGAAGCACAAAAAATAAAGATGACTTAGTGTAACACGATGCAGGGTATCTGGAATCCTGTTGCCGAGTTTGAAAAATAGTAACAACAGAATTTGCATTCCTGAGCTCGCCTGCTTATACTTCGCGCCGATTCTGTTAATTCAGATCGCTGCGTTATGGTGGCTCTGCCGGTCCTCTCGCAACGATACACCGTGAACCTGGTCAGGCCTGGAAGGGAGCAGCCACAGCGGTCGACTCGTGTGCCGGGATGTGGCTGGTGGAGCTGCCTCCATTACCCCTCGTTTTTATCGTTTAAATACTCGCCTTATATTTTTCTGAATTATCTTTTGTACTTCAATTAATCAGTGATTCAACGGTATAGTGACACGCTTTCGTCGGCCTTGGTGCCAGACGGTCACTTCAAAGCGATACTACCACCCGCCCAAAACTCTGTGCCAGATCAAATTGTAGATAAAAGCTGGGAGTCAAAAATACGTAACCCGGCAGGGCTGGCTGCTAAAGTCTTGGCAACTATTCAGGCTAATCCTGCTTTCCGTGAATTGGCTGCACATTAGTTTTAATAGTAACGCGTAAGCCGACTTTATGCTGGCACCAACGCTTGCGAGGCTGATGGGGTCGGATTTGTCTGACCATCTGCCGCCCGGATGGCGGCAGTTGAGCCCACAGGGATGTGTTTACGGCGTGTCAGACAGATCCGTCCCCAGTGGCCCAAGATCATCATGCCTTTCTCTATAGCACACTTTAACTGTCGTTTTTAAAACCTGATCTATTCGCTACACTGAAGAGTACAAACTTGTGCTGTGGATTTGTCTGCAGTGTCTTGGCTGTTTATGGAACCTTCTGTGAGCCGTCTCCTGATTTTGAACAAAAGAGGTATGTGTAATGGGTTTGCTGGTAGACGGTGAATGGGTTGATCAATGGTACGACACGAAATCATCCGAAGGTCGGTTTGTGCGCAGCGAAGCACAGTTTCGCAACTGGATTACAGCTGATGGTAGTCCTGGGCCTACTGGAGAGGGGGGCTTTAAACCCGAGCCGCAGCGCTATCATTTGTATGTATCCCTGGCCTGTCCCTGGGCACATCGCACGTTGATATTTCGGGCGATTAAGGGGCTGGAGTCATTTATTTCAGTATCTGTAGTGAATCCGTTGATGCGCGAAGATGGTTGGACCTTTGCTGAAGGCGAGGGCGTTGTTGCTGATCCACTGCATCAAGCCGACTATTTGCGTCAGGTCTATACTGCTGAAGATCCGGTGTATACCGGGCGGGTCACTGTACCGGTGCTCTGGGATAAGCAGCAACAGCGAATTGTCAGTAACGAATCGGCTGACATCATCCGTATGCTGAATAGTGCCTTTGATAGTGTTGGTGCAACGTCGGGCGATTACTATCCGCAAGCCTTACGTGAAGAAATCGATCAGATTAACGAGCGGGTATATGACAGCGTGAACAATGGCGTTTATAAAGCCGGGTTTGCTACCACGCAGTCAGCCTATGAAGAAGCGGTGCAACCATTATTTGATACGCTGGATTGGCTTGACGAACAATTATCAACACGTCGCTTTCTACTTGGTGATCAATTGACTGAGGCCGACTGGCGTTTATTTACCACGCTGATTCGCTTTGATGCGGTTTATCATGGGCACTTTAAGTGCAACCTGAAACGGATTGATGATTACCCGCATCTGTGGGGTTATCTCCGTGATTTGTATCAGCAACCGAGCGTCGCGAAGACGGTCAATATGGGCCATATCAAGACCCATTATTATGCTAGTCACACCATGATTAATCCAACGGCCATCGTTCCTGCAGGACCAGTCCAAGACTTTGCTCAACCGCATCAGCGTGAAAATATGTGATGTACAATGTTGCAATGCGGTAAGTGCTTATAGCTTATGCTTATATAGTCTAAAAGAACTAGATAATTACCCCTTAAGAAGCATAGAAGAGGGGTTAAGCTGAGACTATACTGAGCAACCATCCTGACAGCGCGTTCGGCGCTGTCAACTTAATGCTTCCAGAAGTGAAACATCATGACTGCCAGAAAAATAATTATTGGAGTATTGGCTTTTCTGCTGGCTCTATTCAGTACCTCTACCTGGGCTGCCACCGGACCACTTAATTTGACAGCCACTACCGCTGGCTACATCGCTTTGGTGGTGTTTGTGCTGGCGTATATGCTGGTAATGAGTGAAGAAAAACTGCATTTGCGTAAATCTAAACCCGTACTGGTAGCAGCCGGGGTGATCTGGGCTATTGCCGGATGGGTTTATGTTCAGGCTGATTTGGCTGGTGTGCCAGAAGAGGCTTTTAAAGAAACCCTGCTCGAATTCGCTGAGCTGATGCTGTTCCTGTTGGTGGCGATGACCTATATCAACGCTTTGGAAGAGCGGCGGGTGTTTGATGCACTGCGTTCGTGGATGGTGCGCAAAGGATTTAGTTATCGAACGCTGTTCTGGATGACTGGATTGCTGGCCTTTTTTATCTCACCCATTGCCGACAACCTGACCACGGCCTTGTTGATGTGTGCCGTGGTGATGAAAGTGGGTGAGGGCGATAACCGCTTCATTAATCTCTGTTGTATCAATATTGTGGTTGCCGCCAATGCCGGTGGTGCCTTCAGTCCTTTTGGCGATATCACCACCTTGATGGTTTGGCAGGCGGGCCTGGTCCGCTTTGAAGAGTTCCTGGTGCTGTTCATACCTTCGATGGTGAACTTTCTGATTCCTGCCATTATTATGTCTTTCTTTATAGGTGACCAGAAGCCCCAGGTTAAGGATGAGGAAGTAGAGCTGAAAAGGGGAGCAAGACGTATTTTGGTGCTGTTCTTACTCACTATAGCAACCGCTGTTGCCTGCCATATACTGCTGCACTTGCCGCCTGTTCTGGGCATGATGGCCGGTCTTGGCTATCTGCAATTCTTTGGTTACTTCCTGCGTATGACCTTGCCGGGCTCGTTAGCGAAGAAGCGCTTATTAGCCGAGCATGCGGGTGACAAAAAGCGTCTGGAGCGCCTGGGGAGCGTGGTGCCCTTTGACGTTTTCAATCGTGTCGCTCGGGCCGAGTGGGACACTCTGTTGTTCTTTTACGGGGTTATTATGTGTGTTGGCGGACTGGGTTTTATGGGCTATCTGGCGATGATGTCAGAAATACTCTACACCCAGTGGGATGCGACCTATGCCAATATAGCCCTGGGATTTATTTCCGCGGTGATTGATAACATTCCGGTGATGTTTGCGGTGATTACCATGGAACCACATATGTCTCACGGACATTGGTTGCTGATTACGCTTACGGCGGGTGTGGGTGGTAGTTTGCTGTCGGTAGGTTCCGCGGCTGGTGTGGCTCTGATGGGGCAGGCGCGAGGGATTTACACCTTTATGGGCCATCTGCGCTGGATGCCGGCGATACTGCTGGGTTATGTGTCCAGCGTACTGGTACACCTGTGGTTAAATCAGGCGCTGTTCAGCGTGTATTGATCGGTGAATTGCCTGGACTGGGGTAAGACTTGAAGCGGGAGTCATGGTAGGATAACGCCTTTATCAGGGTGACTTGAGAGAGAGCTAAACCCGACTATGAGCTATCAGGTACTGGCGCGAAAATGGCGGCCGCGAAAATTCAGTGAAATGGCTGGGCAAGAGCATGTATTACGTGCTCTGGTGAATGCACTTGATAATGATAGATTGCATCATGCCTATCTGTTTACCGGTACACGGGGGGTGGGGAAAACCTCCATTGCCCGTTTGTTTGCCAAAGCACTGAACTGTGAAGAAGGTGTTTCCTCGACGCCCTGCGGTGTGTGTACGGCTTGCCGGGAGATCGCCGAAGGTCGGTTTGTCGACCTGATTGAGGTGGATGCGGCATCCCGTACCAAGGTAGAGGATACCCGTGAACTGCTGGAGAATGTGCAATATGCGCCTAGTCATGGGCGCTATAAAGTGTACCTGATCGATGAGGTGCACATGCTTTCCAGCAGTTCATTCAATGCGCTGCTGAAAACCCTCGAAGAACCGCCTCCGCATGTCAAATTTCTGTTAGCAACTACCGATCCGCAAAAATTGCCGGTAACGGTCTTGTCTCGTTGCTTGCAGTTTAACCTGAAGAATCTTAGCCCTCAGCGTATTGTTGAGCACCTGCACTATGTGCTCACCGAAGAGCAGCTTAGTTTTGATGAGCCCGCACTTTGGTTGTTGGCCCGCAGTGCCGATGGCTCCATGCGCGATGCCTTGAGCCTGACCGATCAGGCGATTGCGTTTGGTTCAGGCATGGTCTCCGAAGCCGATGTACGCACCATGCTGGGCACCATCGACCAGCGTTTGGTGTATCAGATTTTGACCGCGCTGGCGCAACATGATGCTCGTGGTGTCATGGATGCGGTACAAGCACTTTCCGAATTTAGCCCGGATTACAGCTCTGTGTTGGCGGATTTGGTGAGTCTGTTGCACCGTGTGGCCCTGGCGCAATTACTTCCCGATGCCATCGATAACAGCCTGGGAGATCAGCAGCAGGTCATGGAACTTGCAGCGTTACTGCGTGCTGAAGATATCCAGCTGTATTATCAAATCGGCCTGATGGGACGCAAAGACCTGCCTTATGCACCGGATCTGCGTGAAGGGCTGGAAATGGTGTTGTTACGTATGCTGGCATTTCGTCCGGCTTCTCTGCAGGTGTCAACACCAGCGGCTACGGCTGAGAAATCTATGGCGTCAACAGAGCCAGTTAGTGTCGATTCGGTTAATAGCTCAACCGTTGCAGAGATAGCTGACGCTGCGCCAACAAAACAGGCGGACTCGTTACCGCCCTGGGAAGAACCACCCCCCTGGACTGATGATGAGGTTCCTTCTTCGGCAAAAAAGCCTGAGGCTGCTGATATACCGGCAGCCCAATACAGTGAGCCTGCCGCTGAACCTGAAGTGCTTGTGCCACCGGTTGTCACACCCTCAGTAGCAAGTAGGGAGCCGCCTGTCGTATCACCTCCGGCTGCTGTCTCTGATATGCCTTCGGTGGTTAAAGATGAAGAGCATGAGGTGGCTGTACCCACGAGTCTGACAGCGCTGACTCTAACCGATTGGGTCAGGGTTGCACCGCGGCTGCCACTAACCGGTATGACGGCGAGTATTTGTCGCAATCTATCCCTGGAAGAGGTTGATGCGGAGTCATTATGTTTTCATTATCCACCTGAGCAGGGTGCATTGCTGAATAACACCCAGAAAGAGCGTATTCAGGAAGCGCTGCAGGTGTATTTTAACACTTCACTTGAAATACGTTTTATTCAAGCGGAACAAACACACGAAACACCAGCCCAATACGGTAGTCGTAAAAAAGCGGAACGCCAGGCTGAGGCGGTTATTTCTATGCAGAAGGACCCGTTGGTTCAGCGTATAATTGAACAGTTTTCTGCCGAGCTGGACACAGCTTCTGTCAGACCCATTGATTAGTTGAGGATAGTATTATGATGAAAGGTATGGGCGATATCATGAAGCAAGCCCAAAAAATGCAGGAAGAGATGCAGCGCGCTCAACAGGAAATTGCCAATGCGGAAGTGCAGGGTGAATCCGGAGCCGGGCTAGTCAGTATTGTAATGAACGGCCGTCATGATGTGAAAAGCGTTAGCATTGATAGCAGCCTGATGGAAGAAGATAAAGAGATTCTTGAAGACCTGATTGCGGCGGCGGTGAATGATGCGGTTCGTAAAGTAGAAGCTGAATCGCAGCAGCGCATGGCTCAGGTCACCGGTGGTATGCAGATGCCACCAGGCTTTAAGATGCCTTTCTGATGTCATTCAGTCCGTTGCTTCAGCAGCTGATTAATGCGCTGCGCTATTTACCTGGTGTGGGTCCTAAGTCAGCTCAGCGGATGGCGTTACACCTGCTGGAACGTGATCGTGATAATGCCCGCCAGTTGGCGGAGTCCTTATTGTTAGCAGTAGAAAATATAGGTGAATGTGAACGTTGTCGTACCCTGTCTGAGACGCCGGTGTGTGAAATTTGCACCGATAGTAGCCGTGATACCAGTGTGGTTTGTGTGTTGGAGTCACCGGTTGACCTGCTGGCTATAGAGCAGAGCGGTGGTTTTGGTGGGGTGTATTTTGTACTGAAAGGGCATCTGTCACCCATTGACGGTGTGGGGCCTGAAGACCTGGGTATTCCGCAGTTACTTGAGCGCATCGATCAAGGTGATATCAAAGAGTTGATTCTGGCGACTAATCCGACAGTGGAAGGTGAGGCTACAGCCCACTATATTTCCGGGCAGATTGAGCGTGAGGATATTCGTATCACCCGTATTGCACACGGTGTACCGGTCGGCGGTGAACTGGAATTTGTTGATGGCGGCACACTGGCGCATGCTTTGGCAGGGCGACGTGTGATTGTCAGGGATAAAGCATGACACAGACTACAGAGGCTTATAAGGCTGACCAATTGGAGCTTAGTGCGCGTGATCCTGTGTGGATACGTGATGCGGAAACTCTGTCGAACTACTGTAAGCAGTGGGCAGAATTACCCTTTATTGCTGTCGATACCGAGTTTATGCGGGTGGATACGTTTTATCCTGTGCCGGCCTTGATTCAGGTGGCTGATGAGTACCATTGCTATCTAATCGACCCGCTGAGCATTGATGATATGTCAGCGTTTGCGGCCTTGTTGGCTGATGTGCGCGTGCTTAAGGTGCTGCATGCTGCCAGTGAAGATCTGGAGTTGTTCCGGCACCATTATGGTGTTGTCCCCGAACCCTTGTTGGATACTCAGGTGGCGGCCGCGTTTGCAGGCTGGGGCTTTAGTATGGGGTTACAGCGTATCCTTCAACATGCGCTGGATATTACTCTGGGCAAGGCACATACCCGCTCCGACTGGCTGCAGCGTCCTTTATCTGATGAGCAGATTCTGTATGCGGCACTGGATGTGGCCTACTTGCCAACTATCGCGATACAACTCAAACGTGAGCTTGAAGCCAGTGGCCGCTACGAGTGGATGTTGGATGAGTGTCGTATGCTGGGTCAGGCTTCCCGGGATAATGACCCAGGTGGGCTTGAATATTACCGGCGCTTCACGCAGTTGAATATCAGCTCAGAGGTTACTCTGGCTGGCTTGCGTGACTTGTCTGCTTGGCGAGAAAATCTGTGTCGTGAACGCAATCTTTGCCGTCCCCATGTACTGAGAAATGAGCACCTACTGAAAATTATAGAATGCTGGCCGCAAAATCTGGAGCAGTTAAATGCCTTAGGTTTATTGCGCCGCCAGAATCTAAAAACGGATGGTGCTGCGATTATAGCTGTTCTGTCACAGGCTGAAGCATCGGCTCAACAAAACCCACCCGAGCCGATTAATTTGCCTCTGCATATATACCACAGTGCGACTCTGAAACGTCTCAAGGCCATTGGGCGTGATGTGGCGAAGCAGCAGCAGATTATGCCGGAGCTGCTCATACGCCGTCGTGATCTGGAAAAATTGATTAATTCCAAAGATGATCAGGGGCATTTTCATCTGCCGGAAACGCTGAGTGGCTGGCGTAAGACGCTGATTGGTGATCAGTTGTTGAAGGCTTTGGAAACACAACAAGACGCAAGAGAGACTGCATGTTAGTTTGTTCGATATACCGTAGTTCACGCAAGGATGAGATGTACCTTTATGTTGATAAGCGAGAGGGTCTGAAATCTGTGCCAGATGCCCTGATTGAAATGTTTGGTAAAGCCCAGCATATTATGGATATGCCGATCATAAAGGGGCGCAAGTTGGCGCGTGTTGAGGTAGATAGTGTGCTGGAGTCAATCCGTGAAAAGGGCTATTTTCTGCAGCTGCCACCGCCTAAAGAGGATTATCTGTTGGACTTGTACCCTAATCGTCCTGAAACAGGCGTGCGCTGATTTTGGCTCAGGAAGTCTTCTGGCAGCGAAAAACGCTGAACGAGATGACCACGCCAGAGTGGGAATCTTTGTGCGATGGCTGCGCACTTTGTTGCTTACACAAGGTCGAGGATGAGGATACCGATGAGGTATTTTACACCACGGTAGTGTGCCATCTGCTGGATGATCAAACTTGTCAGTGCACGCGCTATAGTGAGCGTACCCGCTTGGTGCCTTCCTGTGTGCAACTGCGTCCAGAAGATGTATCTGAGTTCCATTGGTTGCCACCCAGTTGTGCCTATCGTTTGGTGCATGAGCGCAAGCCTTTGCCTGAATGGCATCCGCTGCTCAGTGGTGATCCGGCATCGGTAATTAATGCGGCTGCGTCGGTCCTGAGCGTTTATGAGGTCAAGGACGATGAGATCGAAGAGGATGATCTCATTGACTATGTGGTCGAAGAGGCGGTATTTTTTCGTTCAAAAGGCTGAGGCTTTATCCTGCCCCAACCTTTCTTTGCAATATAATCCGTACATCCTGTACATAAAAAAAGCATCCGAAGATGCTTTTTTTAGCTCAGTTCAGGCAGCTAATCAGTTGTTCTGATTATTGGCAGCCATCTGCTGTTTGATCAGATCACCGATGGTGGTCGGACCTGGTACATCAACTTCCTGGTTGCGAACAGCGCTGATAGCGGCTTTTTCTTCCGCTTGATCTTTTGCTTTGATCGACAGGCTGATGACGCGGTTGCGACGGTCAACGTTGATGATCTTGGCTTCGACAGCGTCGCCTTCTTTCAGGATGCTGGTAGCGTCTTCGATGCGCTCAGCAGACAGTTCAGAGACTTTCAGCTGCGCTTCAACGCCTTCTGCCAGCTCTACAACTGCACCTTTAGCATCAACACTCTTCACAGTACCGTTAACGATGGTGCCTTTTTCATTTGCAGCCGCAAATTCAGCAAATGGATCGCTTTCCAGCTGTTTAACGCCCAGAGAGATACGCTCTTTCTCAGCATCAATAGACAGGATGACCGCTTCAACTTCGTCGCCTTTCTTGAACTGACGCAGTGCAGTTTCAGCATCCGCTTCCCAAGAAATGTCAGACATGTGAACCAGACCGTCCAGATCGTTATCCAGACCAACAAAGATACCGAAATCAGTAATGGTCTTGATAGTACCCTGGACTTTGTCACCGGCAGCGAACTGCTCAGAGAAAGAGATCCATGGGTTGATGGTGCACTGCTTGATGCCCAGAGAAATACGACGACGCTCTTCATCAACGTCCAGAATCATCACTTCAACTTCATCACCGATCTGAACGATCTTAGATGGGTGGATGTTCTTGTTAGTCCAAGACATTTCAGAAACGTGAACCAGACCTTCAACGCCGTCTTCGATAGAAGCGAAGCAGCCGTAATCAGTCAGATTGGTTACACGTGCAGCGGTTTTAGTACCGGCTGGGTAACGGTTTTTGATCGCTTCCCATGGATCTTCAGACAGCTGTTTCAGGCCTAGAGAGATACGACCAGATTCTTTGTCAAACTTGATGATGCGAACAGAGATTTCATCACCTGGATTCAGCATTTCGCTTGGGTGAGAAATACGCTTCCAAGCCATGTCGGTGATGTGCAGCAAGCCGTCTACACCACCCAGATCGATAAAGGCACCGTAGTTGGTCAGGTTCTTAACGAAACCTTTAGCTACCTGGCCTTCTTCCAGAGTCGCCAGCAGCTCATCGCGTTGAGCGCTGTTGGCTTCCTGCATAACCGCACGACGTGAAACGACGATGTTGTTACGCTTAGGATCCAGCTTGATCAGTTTGAATTCCAGTTCCTTGCCTTCAAGGTGATCAACGTCGCGAACCGGACGTACATCTACCAGTGAACCAGGCAGGAAGCCTTGGATATTGTTGACAGTGACAGTGAAGCCACCTTTGACTTTACCGGAGATGTAACCAGTAACGGTTTCTTCGGCGTCAAATTTGCTCTGAAGAACTTCCCAGGCTTCTGAACGCTTGGCTTTCTCGCGTGACAGACGTGTTTCACCAAAGCCATCTTCAACGGCTTCCAGGGCTACTTTAACAGTGTCGCCAAGCTTGATTTCAAGTTCGTTGTTGTCGTTCAGAAACTGAGAGCGTGGAATAACCGCTTCAGATTTCAGGCCGGCATTGACGGTTACCCAGTCGCTGTCGATATCAACGACTTCGCCTGTAACCAGGGTGCCTGGAGTCATATCCAGAGATAGCAGGGATTCTTCAAAAAGATCAGCAAAGCTTTCGCTCATGAAATTGTCCTATAGTTCGCTGCAAGAGGTGCAGCTTCCAGCCTGTATCGCCAGTTATACAGGGTCGGTTATCAGTCATCGCTTTCCTGACACTAAACTGGCGAAGATGTCAGAACTACGAAAAAAGAGGTCAAATTATACAGAGGATTGAGCCGAGTGAACAGGGGCTGAGCAAAAAATGCGCAATCAGAGTAGATTGGCCATATTGTTGTGTAAGGCTTCTCGCAACTCTCGTTGACAGGGTGGTAAAACCACATCCAGATCTTCTTGAATAATAGTTGGTAAACGGTGCTGCTCTGGGTTGCCAAAGTAATCACGAATTTCCCGTTCTTCATCGAAGTCATTTGCGGCCAATTGAATGGCATCACCGACACAAAACATGAAGGCTGGCAGGAAATCCACCACAATTTCTGTACGTTGAACGGCATCCAGCATCAGTTGGTTGGCTTCAACAAAGCGCTGATATTCCATACGGCCAGCCGCCGCCATGATTTCCAGGCGAAAGTTACTGAAGCGTTGTGCATCAGCGGATTGCCGAAGGTAGGTGTGTAACATGCGCTCAACGCGCTCCAGCTCTTGGGAAAAATTTTCCGGCATAAAGTAGGCGGCCATGCGCCGATCTTCTTCATAGGTCTCAAGCTGCGCTTCTAATGCTTCAATCTGCTGTCTAAGAGTACGGTTTTCAATAATTAGATTTTCCCGGTCGCGGACCAGGCTATGCACTACGCGTTCATTGGGTGTCAGATTTTCTGTACCAAAGGTTGAGGGTAGTTGGGTTTCACCGAGAAACCCTTCAGAGGTCTCAAATTGTGAAGTGCCTTTAAGATCAAAGCCGAACTTTTCCAAATCAACCTGGTTTTTGGCAAATTGCTGTTGAGCTAACTGATAGGCAAAAAATAACAGTACCGCAAGCAGCAGTACCCCTAGGGGTACTGCCACAAACAAGAGTAATTTTTTTTTGTTCCGGGGCTTTTTTTGTTCGTTTTGCTCCGGTGAGGGGTTTTTTTCCTCAGTTGCCATTCACTGTACGATCCATTGCTTGTGCCGTTTGGGACAGGTGCAGATCTATGAAGTCCACCATAATTTCGGCGGTTTCCATTAGGATGGATTCAGCTTCTGGATTGATGGGGCGGCCCTGTGAGTCTTTAGGCAGCAGATCATCCAGTTCACTTAACTGACGTATAGGGGGTTCATCCTTAGCCATACGGCGTTGGTTTTCCGTATCAACCTGCCACTGCTCCACTTCATCACGCAGCGCACGTACTTCGTTGATGTTTAACGGTAGCTGAGTTTGTTGACGCTGTTCCTTGCTGCGTTCTACCTGTTTGTTCATGAAGGTAAAGTCTGGATCATTGGCGATACGTGCTTCATGACGGCTGATCAGTTCTTCCAGGAATGGAGACAGGCTTGGGAAGCGTCCATGACGCACTGGATGTACAGTGTCCCAAGGCAGGGCTCCTTCGAGTGCACTTTCACCGATTTCCTCTTCATCAAACAGTGTTGGAAAGAGAATATGAGGCTGTACACCTTCATTTTGAGTACTTTCTCCGGAAATGCGGTAGAACTTGGCATGGGTCAGCTTCATCTGGCCATGCTCAAGTGGCAGCAACGTTTGTACTGTGCCTTTGCCAAAGGTGCGGCTACCGACAACTAATCCGCGGTTATAGTCCTGAATAGCACCTGCAAATATTTCTGATGCTGATGCACTCAAACGATTAACAATCACCGCCATCGGACCATTCCAGGCAACTTTGGGATCAAAATCGCCCAGAATATCTACACGGCCGCTGGCATCACGGATCTGTACAGTGGGGCCCCGACTGATAAACAGGCCGGTCAGCTCATTGGCTTCACGTAGCGAGCCACCACCATTATTGCGAAGATCGACAATCAGCGAGTCAATGTTCTCGTCTTTCAGTTCTTCAATGAGCTTTTCTACATCCCGCGTGGTGCTTTTGTACTCGGGATCGCCAGCCTGCATGGCGGTAAAGTCAATGTAAAAGGCGGGGATTTCAATAACGCCTACCCGGTAAGGCTGACCATTACGTTGCAGGTCAAGCAGGCGCTTCTGCGCGGCTTGCTCCTCAAGTCTGACCTTGTCCCTGACAATGGTAATAATGCGGCGTGCGCTCCGATCTATTGAGTCGGCCGGAATGATCTGCAATCTTACTGTGCTTTCACGTGGCCCTCTGATGAGATTAACAACCTCATCCAGACGCCAGCCGACTACATCCTGCATTGGACCTTCGGCATCCTGACCTACGCCGACGATGGTGTCAGAGGTGCGAAGTTGTCCGGCGCGATCAGCTGGACCACCAGGCACCAGGCGCACAACCTTGGTATGTTCATCTTCTCCTTGAAGTACCGCACCAATACCTTCCAGCGACAAACTCATGTTGATTTGAAAGTTTTCCTGGTTACGGGGTGACAGATACTGGCTGTGAGGATCAAACTCATGTGCAATTGCGTTGGCATAACGTTCAAATACGTCTTCATTGTTGGTCTGAGCCAGACGATTTTGTTGGTTTTCATAGCGTTGAATCAGGGTTTCGCGAGCCTCAGCAACTGTTTGATCGGCCAGTTTCAGACTGATCAGAGCGTTTTTCAGACGCTTGTACCAGAGCTCATCCATCTCTTCTGTTGTCTGCACCCAGTCCGCTTCACTACGGTCTGTCTCTATGCTGTCATGGGTATTGAAGTCAAAACTATGAGACTCATCCTGAAGTAGATTGAGCATGTACTCCAGGCGTTCTATTTGGCGCTGATGAAAGCGGTTATAGATGGCAAAGCCTGTTTGACTGCTTCCCGTCAGAATTTCCAGGCCGATCGCTTCGCGCGCGTGCTCAAATTCGCGGACATCGGCTTGGTAAAAATAAATTCGGGAGGAATCCAGGTCTTTAAGGTAGCGCTCAAAAATATCCGATGAGAGCTCCTCATCCATTTTTTTACCACTGTAGTGATTATGCTGCAGGGCTGAAATAACATTTAGAAGGGCTTCTTCATGTTGTGGTTCAGCCGCATAGCGTGCCTGTACCGGGCCTACAGCAAGCAATAATGCCAATACAAGGCCGGTCAGCAGGGGTTTAAATGTAAATCTGGTCATGGTCTGGGTAATTCCTGATTAGTCCATCTGCGGATTAAGACACCGTTTTTGTTACGGAGTTTCCTTGCCTTTTGGTTCTATATTACCGGATGTGCCAGTGTAGTCATCGGCTGGACTAATGTAAAATTGAGTTCAATGTAGTTTTTAATGATGGAGTGGTCTGTGAGCAACGATATTAACAAGGCAGTATTCAACCAGGCTCTGCTGGAGTTTCTGGATGCTTCACCAACACCTTTCCATGCAGTGCGTCAAATGTCAGACATACTGGACCGCTCAGGGTTTCAGGCCCTGGATGAGAAGGCTGTCTGGCAATTAGCCCCCGGTTCTGGCTATTACACAGTGCGTAATGGCTCATCAATCATCGCCTGGCGTCAACCGATCAACTATAAAGGTTTTTCGCAGGGATTACGGTTTACTGGCGCACATACGGATTCACCCTGTCTGAAGGTTAAACCCCAGCCGGAAATGCTGCGCCAAGGTTATTTTCAGCTTGGCGTGGAAGTCTATGGTGGGGTGTTGTTGAATCCTTGGTTTGATCGCGATCTGTCGTTAGCCGGAAGAGTTACCGTGCGTAACACGCAAGGTCAGCTTGCTAGTCATCTGATCAACTTCAAAAAACCGGTGGCCATAATTCCCAGCTTGGCTATTCATCTCGATCGGGAAGCCAATTCTGCTCGCAGTATCAATGCACAGACATTTTTGCCGCCGATTCTCGGGCAGTTGTCGAGCAAGGCCGATTTCCGTGCCTTGTTAAAGCAGCATCTTGCCGATCAGGGTGTGGATGATCTGGACACTGTGTTGGATTATGAGCTGGCATTTTATGATTGTCACAAAGCGGCCTTGGTTGGGTTGAATCAGGAGCTTATCTGTTCGGCTCGGTTGGACAATCTGTTGAGTTGTTTTATTGGATTACAGGCTTTGCTGGCTGCTGATGCTGGTCCCGGTCAGGTTTTGATCTGTAACGACCATGAAGAGGTAGGTAGTGCCAGTGCCTGTGGAGCACAGGGACCGATGCTGACTCAGTGGCTGGAGCGCATTCTGCCAACTGAGGTTAACCGCTACGAAGTGTTGGCTAACTCGTTGTTTGTCTCAGCAGACAACGCGCATGGTGTGCATCCTAATTTTGCTGAGCGTCATGATGATAACCATGGTCCAATATTGAACAAGGGGCCAGTAATTAAAATGAACGCTAATCAGCGCTATGCCAGTAACAGTGAGACCAGTGCCGTGTTTAGACATCTGGCCGAGCAGGTAGGTGTATCGGTGCAGAGTTTTGTGGTGCGCAGTGATCAGGGCTGTGGCAGTACCATCGGCCCGATTATTGCCACGGAAACCGGTATACCAACCGTTGATGTCGGTGTTCCCCAGTTTGCCATGCATTCGATTCGTGAAACCGCTGGCAGTGATGATGCTTGGTGTCTTGCCCGAGTGTTGCAGCGGTTTTATCAGACCCGAGATCTGCGGGTCTAGTCGTTACTCTCTCGACGCGTAACACGTATGCGGGGTTTGAGGTCAAGGTTCTGGCGGTAAATTTCCAGTTCCTCCTCCGTTTCCAGGCCACTCATTAGACGGTGGCTGTCAGGGTCATAACAGTTGATTAGTTCATCTTTAATGGTTTTTGACCAAACGGGAACACCGACAAAGTAGCCTGCACGGCCAATTGCATGCGCGGCGACTGGCGCGGTGATTAAAATAAAGATAATCACCGCCAGGCTTTTTGCAAATACCACCGCATCGAAGAAGTGGAAGCTGGCAGCAATCATCATCAAGGTGATACCCAATGCGCCGGCTTTAGTGCTGGCATGCATGCGGGTGAGCAAATCAGGTAAGCGAAGTACTCCGACAGCCGCCAGGAGAATAAACAGTGAGCTGGTTAGCATCAGGATTTTTATAATCCACTCAATCATCTCGTGGACCTCCTCGTTCCAGAAAGCGGGCAAAGCCTATCGCGGCCAGAAAAGCTGTGAGCGCTGCGACGATGGCAACATCAATAAAGCTGGCTGTATCTGTATAAATGGCATAGGCACCGATAATTGCGACTATGACAGATGCAAACAGCTCCAGCGCCACCACACGGTCAGGCAATGTCGGACCTAGAATCAGGCGGATAAAAATTAATATCAATGCCAAACTTAGAATGGCAAAGGTTAGGTAAATGACAAATTGCACACTTCCTCCAGTAAACATCGGTTAACGCAGGATCTCAAGAACCCGGCGCTCCATCTCTTTGAGGCTGTTACGGACCGCTTGTTCATCGTCAAGGAACATCGCATGAATAAACAGTACCCGGCGGTCATCAGAGACATCAAGGCTGAGTGTGCCGGGTGTGAGTGAGATCAGATTAGCCACCATGGTGATCTCCATTTCTGTTCGTGCTTCTAGTGGCATGGCAATCACACCGGGTTTCATGTGCCATATCGGCGTCACAATATCGAAAGCTACTTTGAGGTTTGCCATAATCAGTTCTTTAAAGAAAAAGCAGATAAAGCGGAGCAGACGTGGCAAGCGACTGGTGTAGCCGCGCAGCAGTGGAATCTGGCGTTGCATTATTCCAAGTACCATATAACCCACCACCAGGCCAGCAAACAGATTGATGCCACTAAGATCACCTGTCAGCATCACCCAGATGAGTGCCAGCAGCAGGTTCCACATAAAGGCCATCATGGTTTCACCCCCAATACCGCTTCAATGTAGCCGGTAGGATTCAGCAACTGTTGTGCTGACATTTCCGCCATCAGATAGATGGGTTGGCCGTTTAGGCCGATAAACAGGGTGCAGGCGGCCAGAAGAATGACCGGCAGATAAAGCGCAGCGAGTGAAGGGGTCATGACCTGATCCAAACCACTGCCATCGGTTTCTTCAGGTAACTTTTTCCAGAACACTTCTGCCCAGATTTTAATCATGGAATAGAGGGTCAACAAACCGACTAACAGTGCGATACCCGTTACCACCCAGGCTTCAGCTTCAATGCCTGCACGTATGATAATAAATTTGGCAAAAAAACCGGAAAGGGGTGGTAAACCCGCCAGAGAAAGGGCCGGTACCAGAAATAAAACGCTTAAGACCGGGCGGGATTTATAAATACCACCGAGCTTTTTCAAATCATAGGTACCGAGTAAGCGGTGTGCAATACCGCTGATCAGGAACAGATTCGTTTTCACAATGATATGGTGCATGATGTAAAACACCCCACCAATGATGGCCAGCGGTGTATAGAGTGCCAGCCCAAGAATCATATAGCCGATCTGGCTGACAATATGGAATGACAGTATACGCCGAAATTCAAATTGTGCCGCCGCTCCCAGTACCCCTGTGAGCATGGTGAATGCAGCCACCCAGAGTAAAATATTATGGGTAAATTCCGGGCTCTGGTTGAAAATCAGCGTAAACACCCGAAATAACGCATAGACCCCGACTTTGGTTAACAGCCCGGCAAACAGTGCTGATACTGCGACAGGGCCGGTATGGTAGGAAGCTGGTAGCCAGAAAAACAGCGGGAAAGCGGCAGCCTTGATACCAAATGCCACCATAAACATCACCGCGATAACATCCACCATGCCGGTATCTTCGGCCTGAGAGAGTTTCACCGCAATATCAGCCATATTCAGCGTGCCGACTAGGCCATACAGTAAGCCAACTGCACTGAGAAAAATCGCCGAAGACAGCAGGTTCAGGGTGACATATTTAACCGCTCCCTCCATCTGAGCACGCTCACCACCTAAGATCAGTAGTGCGAAAGAGGCCACCAGCATCACTTCAAACCAGACATACAGGTTGAAGATATCACCGGTCAGAAAAGAGCCAGCAACACCGGCCAGCAGCAAATGCATCAGCGGGTAATAGCCAAAGCGTTCATGGCTTGCGGAGGCTGAAGACAGGGAGTAAACGGCAATAGCCACGGCCATCATCCCGGTTAAAACCACCATGATGGCACTGAGCATGTCCGCTACCAGTGTGATGCCATAGGGGGCGACCCAGCCGCCCATGTACATAACCACATGCCCCTGATCCAGTACGCTACTCAGTAACCAGATACTGGATGCCAGTAGCGCGATACTACCCACTACGGAGAGAATTTTTTGGACAATATTAGAGCGCCAGGCGAGCAGTGTTAGCGTACCTGTCATTAATGGAATAATAATCGGCAGAGCGACTTCAGGGCTCACGTATCGGTATCCTTCATCTGATCCAGGTTGTCTGTATGAATGATGCTATAAGCCCGGTGGATGAGTACCACCGAAAATGCCAGTACGCCAAAGGCTATAACGATGGCCGTCAGTATCAAGGCCTGTGGCAGAGGGTCGGCAATGATGCCATCAGGCTGCATAGCACCCACCGGAATCAAGGGTGGTGCACCCCGGGTCATACCGGCTGACGTGAAAATCAGCAGGTTGGCGGCATTGGACAGTAACATCAAGCCAATAACCAGTTTGACGATGCTACGTCTTAGCATCATATAAATGGCGGCGGCGTACAGGCAGCCGACAACTATGGCCATTACCGGTTCCATGTTATCTCCTGCGCATCAGCGCTCTTCAGTTTCAGTTAGGGCAATCAGCATCAGCATCACTGAGCCAAATACCGTAAAGTAAACGCCAACATCAAAGATCAGCGGTGTGGATAATTTAATCTCGGTACCCCCTGGCAGGGTGACAGGCCACCACTGCGATGTCAGAAAAGCCTGACCCTGGAACCAGGCAGGAAAAATCGAAAACATCGCCAAAAACAGGCCAAATCCAATCAGATTGCGCGGATCTACGCGCATCAAATCACGTGTGACAACGGCACCAAAGGTAAACAGGTAGAGCGCAAATGCTCCAGATGCCACCAGACCGGCAATAAAACCACCGCCCGGCTCATTATGGCCGCGTAACAACAGAAAGACTGAAAACAGCAGTTGTAATGGCACCAGAAAGCGTGCGGCAACATGTAGTATCAGCGTGCCTGGCTTCATCATCTTAGTGTTCCTCCTTCCTGGTACTGGCTGAAGGTGTTTCCTGCTGGGCTTTGAGTTCATCCAATGAGTGCACAATATATTTTTCATGCAACTGCTTGGGAGGCAGAATCAAGGTGCCGGCGTAATGATTGCCTCCGGGTTGGGTATCAGGGCGGAACTTGATCATGGCATAAACCCCCAGCGCGGCCAGCGCCAGTACAAATATCTCTCCCAGGGTATCCAGCGCTCGGTAATCCACCAAAATTACGTTAACGATATTGCGTCCATAGGCCAGTGGCTGGCTGTTTTCGATCATGTAACCCGAAATCGATGGGAACAACTGAACATCGATGGTCATCATGATCAGCAGCGTCATCAGGGTGCCGGTAAGAATCGCGACGAAGGCATCTCGACCGCGCTCGGCTGGTGTGGAAATATTGGAAAAACCCGGTAGTCGGAAAAGCACCAGTACCAGCAGGATGACCGTCAGTGTTTCCACCAGGATCTGGGTAATGCCCAGATCGGTTGCACTGAACAGAATAAAGATGAGCGCAACACAAAAGCCTACAGCACCCATGGAGGCTACGGCACCGAGTCGGGAATGGGTGATAGAGGCTGCAATAGCGGCTGAAATCAAGATCATGACAACCACGGCCTCATGGAGGTAAAGGCTCACATCCCAGTTCCAGTGGAGTTCATAGCGCCACAACAGGGTGTAACCGGTAATACCGATAAAGCTCAGCAGAATGGTGCGCAGGTAGTTACGCATTGAACCGTTTTGCAGCAGACGTGTCTGCCATTCAGCAACCACAACAATACCCTGCATAAAGCGGAAATAGCCCGCTTCGGGACCGCGCTGAATAATGGGGTTGAGCACGGCCAGGGTGTCGCGCAGGGTATTCCAATGATGGTAGAGGAAGTAGCCTGCGGCCAGACTGACAATAGAGAGCAATAACGGCAAGTTTAAGCCGTGCCAGAGCGCCAGGTAGCCCTCAATCGGCTGCCCTGCGACAGCGGTCGAGGCTGGAAGGGTAATGAAGCTGCCGGCAATCCCTGGCATGAGCCCGAATGCCAATGACAGAATCGTCAGCACCACTGGGCCAGCGAGCATTAATTTGGGAGCTTCATGTATGGTGCGCGCCTGTGGAATAAAGCGACCATAGAAGGGGCGCAGTGCGATCACCGCTGCTACGGCAACCACCAGTATGGATGAGGTGATTACCATCAGCACTATAGCAATGCCTACCGGTCCACCAAGCAGGGATTCGAGTAACAGTTCCTTGGCAACAAAGCCAAACAGTGGCGGCAGGCCTGCTAAAGATAAAGCCGCAACCAGGGTGCATAGGGCGGTGATCGGCATCACTTTTCTCAGGCCGCCCAACTGGGTGACATCACGCGTGCCCGCTTCATGGTCAACAATACCGGCGAGCATGAACAGCGCACCTTTGTAGAGTGAATGTGCCAGCAGGTAGGCGGCAAATGCGATCATCGCCAACTCAGTGCCTAGTCCCAGCAGTAAGGTCAGCGTTCCCAGTGCCATCACCGTTGAGTACGCCAGTAATTTTTTCAGGTCAGTGCTGCGAATCGCCATAAAGGCCCCGGTCAGCATGGTCAGAGCACCAACGCTGGTCAGCGTGGTGATCCAGAATTCGGTACCTCCTAATTCCGGATGCAGTCGTGCCATCAAATAGATGCCTGCCTTTACCATGGTAGCCGAGTGAAGGTAAGCACTGACGGGTGTCGGCGCCGCCATGGCATTGGGTAGCCAGAAGTGGAAGGGGAACTGCGCCGACTTGGTAAAAGCCCCTAGCAACAGGCAGATCATCATGCCGATATAGAGCGGATGTTCGGTCAGTACTTCAGAGCCGTTGAATATTTCTTGTAAAGAGTAACTGCCACCTGCGCCTGCCAGCATGACAAGGCCGGCCAACAGTGCCAGGCCGCCTGCGACTGTGACAATTAAGCCCTGCAGAGCCGCCTTGCGAGCTTCGGCACTCTGGTGATTAAAGCCGATCAGCAGGTAGGAGGTAATACTGGTCAGTTCCCAGAATACAAACAGGGTGATTAAGTTATCCGCAAGTACCAGACCGAGCATGGAAGCCATAAAGGCCAGGAGTATCACTAAGAAGCGGGCCAGTGACTCATGCCCTTTAAGATAACTGCCAGCGTACAGAACGATAAAGGTGCCTATGCCACAGATCAACAGGGCAAACATCAGTGACAGGCCGTCCAGTACCATCGTCAGAGAGATATCCAGACCGGGAATCCAGGCATACTCATGCACCAGGATTTCTCCGCTAGCGATGAGTGGAATATGTGAAGCAAACCACAGGGTCAGTGCAGCTGGAACCAGTGCCAGCAGATTACTGGTGCGGGCCTTGTGTTTACTGTACAGCCAGGGTGTTAGTGCGGCCAGAAGGTAAATAACCAATATGCTTAGTTGCATAATATATCCTGTTATGACTCCGGTCGTTTGTACGTGTCCTTGCCGTTAAGCAGGTCACTTTCTTATAAAATTATCACTAACATAATACATAAGTAGAGGGCCTCGTAAAGACTTAATCATATTTAGTACACGGCATTTATCAGTGGGTATATGTCGTAAAACCAGCGGTAGATGACGCATGCTGCCTGGAAAACAAGGGGTATAGCTGCTAGGGTAAAAAGCTGTTTTAACCCGCTTTAAACCCAATGGAGCTTTGTCATCATGAGTGAGCATGATTCGAAAGACCCGATGATACCCGATGGTGAAGTTAACCCCATCGATACGGACTATCAGATCGGCCAGGATAATATCGAACTTCAGATTGGCCCGTTTGGTCTGGATATTCATAACCGTGTGTTTATGATTTCAGGACTCACTGTCATAGCGTTCGTTATATTGACCTTGGCGTTTCAGAGCCAATTGGAGCCGAGTTTCAACGGTCTGCGTAACTGGCTCACATCTAACCTGGACTGGTTCTTTATCAGTGCGGGCAATATCTTTGTGCTGATCTGCTTGTTTCTGATTGTGTCCCCTATGGGGAAGGTGCGTCTGGGAGGCACTGAAGCTAAACCTGATTTCAGCTATCTGGGTTGGTTTTCCATGCTTTTTGCAGCAGGCATGGGTATCGGACTGATGTTTTTCGGTGTATCTGAACCTCTATCGCACTTTGCGTCCTCTATGGGCGGTACAGTCATGGAGAATGGGGTGCGTACTGACTGGGCACCGCTGGGTGCCGCGGCGGGTGATGCTCTGGGGGCTGAGCGTTTGGCGATGGCGGCTACTATTTACCACTGGGGATTGCACCCCTGGGCTATCTATGCCGTGATTGCGTTGGGTTTAGCACTGTTTTCATTCAATAAAGGGTTGCCTCTGACCATGCGTTCAGTCTTCTATCCTTTGCTGGGTGAGCGTATATGGGGCTGGCCTGGTCATATTATTGATATATTGGCTGTATTTGCGACTCTGTTCGGTCTGGCAACATCCTTGGGATTTGGTGCCTCTCAGGCGGCGGCAGGACTGAATTATCTATTTGATTTACCGCAAGGGACTACAACCCAGGTACTGTTGATTTTTGGTATCACCCTGATTGCATTGCTGTCAGTTGTGGCGGGGCTGGAGGCTGGGGTTAAGCGCCTGTCAGAAATCAATATGACACTGGCTTTGTTGTTGATGCTGTTTGTTATTCTGGTGGGGCCAACCCTGGCTATTCTGACTGGTTTTTTTGCCAATCTTGCCGCTTATTTCCAGCACTTACCGGCACTGTCAAACCCTATAGGGCGTGAGGATTCTAACTTTGCGTCTGGCTGGACGGCCTTCTATTGGGCCTGGTGGATCTCCTGGTCACCTTTTGTCGGTATGTTTATCGCACGCGTCTCTCGTGGTCGAACTGTGCGTGAATTTATGATATCGGTGTTGCTGATCCCATCCGCGGCCTGTGTTCTTTGGATGACCGTATTCGGTGGTACCGCGATCAGTCAGTTTGTTGGTGGCTATACAGGTGCAGCCGATGCAGCACTACCCTTGCAGCTGTTCAGTATGCTGGATGTTTTGCCTTTGGCTCAGATCACCTCGTTCATAGCCATTATTCTGGTGGTGGTGTTCTTCGTGACCTCGTCCGACTCGGGCTCCCTGGTTATTGATACCATTGCTGCTGGCGGTAAGGTGAATGCGCCGACGCCTCAGCGGGTGTTTTGGTGTACTTTTGAGGGCTTGATTGCGGTGGCCTTGCTGTTAGGCGGCGGGTTGGTTGCACTGCAGGCCATGGCTGTCTCCACCGGTTTCCCCTTCACTATCGTGTTGCTGGTTGCGTGTGTGGCCACCCTGAAGGGGTTGGCATCCGAACCGCGAGTTGGTTAATCAATAAGAGAGCCAAGCATGCAGGTTGAACCGATCGAAGTTCTGGATTTTATCCGGCGATTTCCCCCTTTCGGAGAGTTGCCTGAAGAGACTCTCTCTTGGGTTGCTAGTCAGATTGAGATTGGCTACTTTAAAGCCGGAACCCAAATCCTGGAATTTGGTCAGGAAGTAGATGCCCTGCATGTGATTCGCTCGGGTGCAGTTGAAGTGTTTCGGCGAAATGGCGATCTTTATAATCGCTTATCGGAAGGCGGTTTTTTTGGTGAGTTTGGCTTAATGCGCAACAAAAAAATCCGTTTTCCAGCCAAAGCACTGGAAGATACGCTGATCTATTTTGTGCCGGAAGCCGTGTTTACCCAACTGTTTGAACAATTTGAACAGTTCGCAGATGCGGTCGAGATAGAGGATCGCACACGCTTGCGTCAGGCGGTGTCCCGGCGTGAAGATGCCAATGAGTTGATGACGTCACGCGTCTCGGCACTGATCAGCCGTGAACCCGTAATGATGACCTCTGAGGTGACGGTGCAGCAGGCGGCACAGAAAATGACTGAAGAGTCGATTTCATCTCTACTGATTATGCATTCGGATAATCAGGTCAGCGGGTCACCTATGGCTGGCATTATTACAGACCGGGACCTAAGGACCCGTGTAGTTGCTGCCGGTCTGGATTACGCAACCCCTGTAGCCGATATCATGACGGAAACATTGATCAGCATCGAAGCGAATCAATACGTCTTTGAAGCCATGCTGACCATGCTGCGTTACAACTTACATCACTTACCGGTCATGCAACGCAATCAACCCATCGGTGTGATTGCCATTTCCGACATCATTCGTTATGAATCGCAGAACAGCTTGTTTGTTGTCAGCAGTATTTTCCGCCAGCAAACACTGGAAGAATTGAAAGCTCTGGTACCTGATGTGCGCGCTTGCTTTGTGCGTATGGTCAATGAGGATGCTAATTCACATATGGTCGGCAGTGCCATGGCAGTGATCGGGCGCAGCTTCAAACAGCGCTTGCTGGAGTTGGGTGAAGAGAAATTCGGCCCACCACCGGTGCCTTATTGTTTTTTAGCCCTGGGTTCCATGGCACGAGATGAAATGCTGATTGTTACGGATCAGGATAATGCCATGATTCTGGATGATGCCTTTAACCCGCAGCAGCATGACAGTTACTTTAAATCCCTGGCTGAATTTGTCAGCGATGGTTTAGACGCCTGTGGTTATACCTATTGCACCGGTAAAATCATGGCGACTAATACCCAGTGGCGGCAACCGAGACAGGTATGGGTCGACTATTTCAATAATTGGATAGATAATCCAAGTGCTGAGGGACTGCTGCACAGTTCGATTTTCTTTGATCTGGATGGCGTCTGGGGTAAAACCACCTGGGCGGATCAGCTCAACGACATGATAGTGCGTAAAGCCCAGCGCAGTCCTCGCTTTCTTGCCTGTATGTCGCGCAATGCGTTGAATCGCACGCCACCACTTGGTTTCTTCAAAGATTTCGTTATGGAAAAGGATGGCCGACAAAATAACACCATTAACATGAAACGACGCGGCACGGCTCCCTTGGCTGATCTGGTGCGTGTGCATGCATTAGCAAGTGGATCAACGGCACGTAATTCGTTTGAACGCCTGGACGATATAATTAAGACTGATAGTTTGCCGCGTGGACGTGGGCAGGATCTACGTGATGCGCTGGAGTTTATTTCCATGGTACGCATCCGTCATCAAGCCCTGTCAATTCAAAATGGTGAGGACCCTGACAACAATATTGCCCCTGAAGCCCTGTCAGACTTTGAACGTAAAAACCTGAAAGACGCCTTCCAGATACTCAGTAATGCGCAGAAATTCATGAAATTTCGCTATCAAGCGAGCCGTTGAGTTGAGGTGAATCTTGTTCTATCTTGGGTCTACAGCCAAAAAAAACGTTGCTGACAGGGATAGCTCTCCGGATTGGAGCGCATTTTATGGCCAGAAAGCCGACGTGGTTCAAGATGAGCGCCTGAAAGCCTTTTACAATGCAGGAGTTGTAGCACCCTCTACGCCATTGAGTGAGGTGCCGTTTGTGGCGGTGGATTTCGAAACTACCGGTTTTGATCCGCAGCGTGATGGTATTGTCAGCATAGGGTTAGTGCCCTTTGATCTGAAGCGTATCCATTGTGCCGGTGCCAAGCACTGGATTGTGCGGCCAAGAACACCGCTGGTTAAGGATTCTGTGGTGATACACGGTATTACCCATTCCGATATTCAGGCCGCACCCGATCTGATGCGGGTACTTGAGTACCTGCTGAAAGCACTTGAAGGGCGTATTGTAGTTGTTCATCATCGAGGGATTGAGCGTCCGTTTTTGAATGCAGCGCTGGAGAAACGTCTGCACGAGGGTATATTATTCCCGGTCGTGGACACCCTGGAGTTGGAAGCTCGAGTTCACCGTGCCAAGCCCCTCAGCCTGTGGCAAAAACTCAGAGGTGTGGAGCTGGAGTCCATACGCCTGGTCGATAGCCGTAGTCGCTACAATTTACCCTATTACCATCAACATCATGCGCTCACGGATGCCCTGGCAACGGCGGAATTGCTGATGGCCCAGGTGGCTTATCGCTTCAGTCCGCAAACGCCTATCAGTGAGCTATGGAAATAAGATTGGCTTAGCCATCAATTTTCAACGCTGTTTTCAGCTGACGACGTTGTGATACGGCAATGCCCCCCAGAATCATCAATAAAGCCACCAGGTGATTCCAGCGGGGGGTCTCATTCATAAAGCTGACACCTACCAATACCGCCCAGACAGGAATCAGGTAGTTGATCAGTGACACAAAGCTGGGCCCTGCCAGGGTGACCAGTTTCAGGTAGATGACCGTCGCTATACCGGTACAGATGAAGCCGAGCAGGGCAATGGCCAGCAGGGTCTGCTGTGAAAAATCGCCAATATTATTCAGGCCAGGCAGACCGGTTAGATGGTCCAGATTACTAAAGCCCTGAGTGAAGGTGGCCAAGGGCCAGATCATGCAGGCAGCCATTAACAACACAGATGCTGAGGTACTCCAGGGATCACTGGCAGGTTTGCGCCGGGCAATGATGGTGTTCAAGCCGTAGCAGACGGCGGCCAGGAGTACGGCTAATTGAGCCAGCAGCGCTTCACCACTTAGGCTCACAGAATCGATGCTGCTCGGGCCCAGTAATACTAGGATTCCGCAAAAGCCGATGAAGAAGCCAATCAGTTTATGACGGCTTAGGGGCTCGTCCGGTAAGAAAAAATGCGCCAGTATGGCCGTAGCCAACGGCATCACCGCCATCAGAATACCAGCCAGTCCACTGTCTATTCGCTGTTGCCCCCAACTAATCAGAGTAAAGGGCAAGGCATTGCCGATCAGAGCCATCGCCAGCATAAATAACCACAACCGAGTACCTCGTGCTAACGGGCGGCGTAATATCAGGGCCGCGGGGAAGAGTAGTAAGCAGGCTAGCAGATTGCGTAGAAACACCGTCGACGCTGGACTCAGTTCCCGTACGATCAGGCTGGTCAGGGCAAATGAGCTGCCCCAGATAATCGCCAGTGCGACCAACAGCACCCATTGAAGCATCGGGCGTTGAGCCATGTTTTACTCCAGGTCATCTATGTAAAACAGTATCTTAGCTGAATGAAAACAATAATCCAGTGCCTGCAGGCAAACAAGGTGTATAGATTCTCACAACAGAATTCAAGCATTGACCGGCCGAGGTATTGTCAGCAGTGGTCATTTGCATCTAAGCTGATGTCAGACCTAGTTACAACACGGGTTACACTACTAGTTACAACTACAGGATACCTGTCATGAAGCTATACGGATCAACTACATCGCCCTATGTTCGCCGTCTAAGAGTTTGGTTAGAAGATGTGCCTCATGAGTTTGTGAATATTGATATTTACAGCCCGGAAGGTCGTGTTACGCTGAAGCAGATCAATCCGGCTTTAAAAGTGCCGATGTTGGTAGATGACTGGCAGGCGGTGTTTGATTCACGGGTAATTTACAACTATCTGAACCATAAGCTGGGTAAGGAAGTTACAACTATAGACGATGAAAATGCTATCACCTTGATCAATGCTGCCAATGATTCTTATATTGAGTTGTTTCAGCTGTCACGCTCCGGTATTGATATTGAACAAGACGCACTGTTTTTCAACCTGCAACACGAACGTATCGCTTCGACACTCAGTGTGCTGAATGAACAAGCCAAGCTGGGTGCGTTTGAATACTGGCACTTCCCCGCTATCTGTCTGTATTGTCTGGTCGACTGGTTGATGTTCCGAGGCCTGAATGATTTTTCAGCTTACCCTGATTTACAGGCGTTCCATCAGCGTCATGCAGCACGTGAAATTTTGCAGGATACAGATCCACGCGCCTGATGTTTGCACACAATGGATTTGAGAGTGTGATGCTATGACACAAGACCAGAGCCTGATTCTGGTGATCTTGCTGGCCACCATGGCGCTGTTTCTGTGGGGACGTTGGCGCCATGATATGGTCGCAGGTGCCACCTTGCTGGCCTGTGTTTTGGCTGGATTGGTCGATGCCGCCGATGCCTTTTCAGGCTTTTCGCACCCCGCGGTGATCACGGTGGCCTGTGTGCTGGTGTTGAGCCGTGCACTGCAAACCTCGGGTGCCGTGGATATTTTAGCGCGGTATGCCTTACCCAAAAACGCCGGGGTGACACTGAGTATTGCCGCCTTGACAGGTTTGGGTGCGTTGCTTTCCGGCTTTATGAATAATGTCGGTGCTATGGCGCTATTGATGCCGGTCGCCATGCAGATGTCGGGCCGCCTTGGCTTGTCATCCGGTCAAGTCCTGATGCCCTTGGCCTTCGGTACGATTCTGGGCGGTATGACAACCCTGATCGGTACACCTCCCAACCTGATAGTGTCAGGTTTCAGATCAAAACTAGACGATACCAGTGCCTTTTCGATGTTTGATTTTACCCTGGTGGGTTTGCCAGTGGCGGTGGTTTGTGTGCTATTTGTCGCCTTGTTGGGTTGGCGACTGGTGCCGGTCAGAAAAAATGGTGTGAGCGATAGTTTTGATACGGGGGCTTATATTACCGAAGTCCGGGTCCCTGAAAAAAGTAAAGCGGCTAACCTGCTACTGCGTGATATTGAAAAAGTACTGGATGAGGTTGATGCTCAGGTTATTGCCTTGGTGCGTAACGAGGTGAAAATCAATGCACCCAGTTATGGCCGTAAAGTTCTGGCCGATGATATTCTGATTATTGAAGCTGAGGTTGAGTCTTTATCAGACGTTTTATCCAGTCTGGGGCTCAAACTGGAGGAGGCTGAAGAAAAGGATGAACCTTCAGACGTTGAACAGGAGAAAGACGACAAAGAAGCAGCCAGCCCATCGGAAGTGGTGTTAGTCGAACTGGTTGTCAGAGAAGAGTCTGGTCTGGTTGGGCGCTCGGCAAAAGATATTCTTTTACGCACTCGCTACGGTATTAATCTGCTGGCCTTGTCCAGAGAGGATTATAAATCCCATGCCCGTTTAAGAACGATGAAAATCAAGGCGGGCGACCTTCTGCTGATGCAGGGAGCACAAGATACCGTTATGGAGTTCGCGGCTGACTTCAGTTGTATACCGCTTGCCGAGCGAGATCTCAAAATACCGGATAAGAACAAAGCGATTACCGCCGGTGTGATTTTAATCGCTGCGATTGCTTTGGCAGCCTTGGGAATTTTACCCACAGCCATTGCCTTTGCTTTGGGGGTGCTCGCCTCGATGGTGACTAAAACCCTGCCGTTACGCTCTATTTATACAGCAATTGACTGGCCTGTTATTGTGTTGTTAGGGGCCTTGATTCCTGTGGCCAATGCGATGGAAACCACCGGCAGCGCTCATCTGATTGCCGATTTCTTGCTGGGGACGCTGGCGCAGGGTAATTCCATAATCGCTTTGGGTCTGATTTTAGTAGTGACCATGTTTTTGTCTGATGTGATGAATAATGCAGCGACGGCAGCGGTTATGTGTCCCATAGCCTTAGGTACAGCATCGACACTTGGCTTAAACCCGGATGCCTTTTTAATGGCAGTAGCTATTGGTGCTTCCTGCGCATTTTTAACCCCGATTGGCCATCAGAATAACACCCTGATTCTGGCTCCGGGAGGGTTCCGCTTTAGTGATTATTGGCGCTTGGGCTTGCCGGTTGAGTTGCTGGTGTGTTCGGTGAGCCTGCCATTGTTGTTAATCTTCTGGCCGCTTTAATGTTGCTACAGCCTGCCTGATCAGCGTAGGGGGTTGTGCTATGTTCTTGGCTAACAGCTTAGCAAGTGTAAAGAGGATATAAATTTGAGAAAGCCTGTAATTGCTATTACCGGTCCTGAACGAGGCGCTTTGGGACCACGCAGTCTGGTTGCCCTGATGGTGCGCCTCTATGGTGGGCAGGCGTTACAGCTCAGGCCCAGTCAGCATGCGCAATTATCCGAGTTTGCGTTTGATGGGGTCGTCGTTACCGGTGGCCATGATATCGATCCGGTACTCTATGCTGAAGAGCCTGAGGTGGAACCCAAGTACGATTCAGCCAGAGACCAGTTGGAAACGGCTGTCATAGATCATGCTTTGAATCGAGGGGTGCCGTTGCTGGGCATCTGCCGCGGTGCTCAATTGCTAAATGTCTGCCGTGGGGGGTCTCTGCATCAAGACTTAAAATCCAAACGCCGGAAAACATCCAACCGGCGAACCCTGTTGCCATTAAAAACCCTGTTACTGGAGACCGACGGGCTACTTAAGCAATTACTGGGACCGGGGCCCTGTCGAATTAATAGCCTGCATAATCAGGCAATGGATCGCATCGGTGATGGCTTACGTATTGCCGCACATGATCTGGATGGCATAGTTCAGGCCATTGAAGATCCGCAGCAACCCTTCCTCCTGGGCGTGCAGTGGCATCCGGAATTTCTAATCTTTATGTCCAGTCAGCGGCGTTTATTCAAACAGCTTATCCAGGTATCAGTAGAGCAGCGCTTGCAAACAGCTCAATAAAGTGAGCTATTGGCTACGCGTGTAACGGAGGCTCTCAGGGTTTCCATCACCGGGCTTTCCATCTGCCAGAAGTGCCAGTAGAGCGGAACATCCAGACTGTAGCCTGGCATGACGTCTACCAGTTGCCCCGATTCCAGTTCGTCAGCCACCTGTAGCTCCGGCATCATGCCGTAACCCAGACCCGCCTTAGCCGCTTTAATAAAGCCCTCAGAAGAGGGGAGGTGATGGGTGTAGAGGGGCTCGGTGCCGGCGACATCGGCTAGAAACTGATGCTGCAAGCGGTCTTCTCGGCTGTATACCAGGCAAGGCGCTTGATGGAAGGTAGCGGGTTCAGGGGGTGTCAGATGATAGCGTTGAATAAAAGCCGGACTGGCCAGTGCACGATAGCGCATGACTCCTAAAGCAGTTACATCGCCACCATTTACCGGTTCAGGGGTGGCACACAGACAGGCCATCACCTCACCCTGTTTCATGCGTCGCAGGCCCACGGCCTGGTCTTCAACGGATACTTCAAAGCGCAGTAGTGGATAATCTTCCAGTACCAGTGCGCCCGGTAACCAAGTGTCCAGTGAGTCGGCATTCACGGTGATGCGGATAATCAGATCTTCAGGGTTAGCGGATAGCTCCAGGCCCGCTTCAAGCTGCCTGACCCTTTGTAAATGGTTATGCAGGCGTTGTCCCAGTGAGGTCGCCTTCGGTGGCTGACTGCGTATGAGTACCGGCTGACCGAGCAAATGCTCCAGTTGCTTTATCCGCTGGCTGACAGCGGACTGGGTCAGGTGCAGGTAGTTGGCGGCTTTTTCAAATCCACCCTGTTCCAGTACGGCGGCCATGGCCTGTAGTAGACGGTAGTCGATCATAAGTTTAGCTAATATTCCGTTAATATAATTCGTTGGATTAATGATAGCTGGCTTCGTTAGTCTTGCCCAGTCTAGTGATGCATTTTTATCAGGGAGCCTGGCATGTCAGTATTTTTTACCGGTTATATCGTTGCGTTGGGGTTAATTGTCGCCATAGGCGCGCAAAATGCCTGGGTGTTAAGTCAGTCGATGCGTGGCAATCACCGTCTGGTCATTGCGCTGGTCTGCATTCTGTGTGATTCGATTCTGATTACGCTGGGTGTGTATGGGGTCAATCAGCTTAAGGTGTGGGTACCGCCCTTGATTCCGCTGCTCACCTGGATGGGGGTCGCGTTACTGTTGTGGCTTGCATTTAATGCAGCACAGCGTGCGCTGAAAGGCACCGGTGGCTTGCAGGCGGCTAAGCCGGTAAGCGTACAAAACGCCTGGCAAGTGGGTCTTACGGCCTTGGCGATCACCTTGCTTAATCCGCACGTATATATTGATACAGTTGTATTGATCGGTAGTGTCGGGGCTGCCCAGACAGATAAGCTGATGTTTGTAGTCGGTGCCAGTTTTGCTTCATTGACCTGGTTCACTATGCTCACTGGTTTCGCGCCTAAACTGGCAACTTACTTACGCTCCCCAACGCATTGGCGTGTCTTTGATGGCGGTATGGCGGCACTTTTGTGCCTGGTTGCTATGACGCTTGTGCCCTGGAACTAACCAATAGAAATCCCGTCAGAGTGAGTAGCTTGACCAATCTGCATAAGGTCTTTTAGATGTTTAAACGTTACAAAGCACTCCCTGGATGGTTACGTTGGGGGCTGGAGATCCTGCTGGTAGTGTTGATCATTTTTGCTATTCGTAGCTATCAATCGCCGACCCTTGAATCCGGCACGGCCCCGGATTTCAGCGGTGTCACCCTGGCTGGTGAACAGGTTTCGTTAGCCGGGTATGCGGGTGAACCTTTACTGCTAGTAGTCTGGGCCGAGTGGTGTCCTATCTGTCGTATCGAGTTACCTATGCTGACTGGCTTACTGGAGGATCATCAGGTTTTGACGCTAGCCATTCAGTCAGGCAGTGATAACCAGGTGCGCCAGTTTCTGGATGAACAGCAACTCAGCCATCTACCGGTACTGAATGATAGCCAGGGTGAGTTGGCCTCGGCTCTAGGCGTCAGGGGCGTTCCTGTAATGTATATTATTGATTCATCTGGACAGATACGTTTTACCGAGGTGGGTTTGACCAGCAGTTGGGGATTGCGCGCACGGCTTTGGTGGGTGGGCTAGCTGGCTAGTATATTTCACTGATATCTCATAAAATTCTCTGATACAGCTGGCTTTATGGCGTTTTCGACTCAGCCGCTGCCGTGGTCACTAGGATGATAAAGGATAAGTTTGTGACAGAACGAAGGGTGATAATCCTTGGTGGTTACGGTAATTTCGGTAAGCGTATTGCTGAAAGTTTAGCTATGCTGTTGGGCGTTACGGTGATTGTCGCTGGACGAAGCATCAAAAAAGCGCAGATCTTGTGCCAGGAACTGTCATCAAGGGGAGCCAAGGCCCACCTAGAACCCGCTTTTATCGATATTGATCAACCAGGGCTTACTGAAGCGCTAGCCTCTTTATCTCCTGATCTTGTGATACATACAGGCGGCCCCTTTCAAGGGCAAGACTATAGAGTTCCCAGTGCATGCATTGCGCTAGGCAGTCATTACATAGACTTGGCTGATGATCGACGCTTTGTTTGCGATATCATTTCATTAAATGAACAGGCTTGTGCCAACAATGTGTTGATTGTATCGGGTGCCAGTTCAGTTCCTGGTTTGTCTTCGGTGGTGATAGATCGTTTTATATCCCAATTTTCAAGACTTGATGAGATCGACTTTGCAATCGCTCCAGGAAATCAAGCCGAGCGTGGCGAAGCTACCGTTAGGGGGATTCTTTCCTACACGGGGCACACCTTTTTAGTGCTCAATAACGGTAAGTGGGTTAATCAGTATGGCTGGATGTCGCCCAGAAAACTGTATTTTAATGAGGTTATTGGTAAGCGATGGCTTGCAAACATTGATATACCCGATTTAGAGCTTTTCCCTCGACGTTATAAGCCGGTTACTTCGGTAAAATTTCAAGCGGGTTTAGAATTACCCTTGTTACACCTCGGCATGGTGTTTATGGCGTTATTAGCCAAAATTGGCCTGGTGAAAAACTGGTCAAAATTTACCAAGCTTATCTATACCTCCAGTGAGCTGTTCAAGGGGTTCGGTACAGACACTGGCGGCATGCAGGTTAATCTTTCCGGCTTGGATGAGAATAATAAACCCAAACAAATTACATGGACGCTCTGTGCCGAGAAAGGCGTGGGCCCTTATATACCCACGCTGTCAGCAATCATTCTGGCGAAAAAATTGCTAACTGAGACTATCGATGTCAGAGGAGCGACTCCTTGTTTAGGGTATTACACCTTAGAAGAGTTTGATCAGGAGGCAATACCGCTGGGCATCTATCATCAAACAGAGGTTAGCATTGGATAGTTATCTGCTATTAAAATTGATCCATATTGTCAGCGCGGTAGTGGTTGCCGGAACCGGCACAGGTATAGCCTTCTTTATGTTTATGGCTAATCGTTCCTCAAACCTGCCAGCGATAGCGGTGACCGCACGCCATGTGGTATTGGCTGATTGGCTCTTTACAGCGCCAGCCGTAGTGCTTCAGCTAGTGTCTGGAGTGCTGCTGATGATGAAACTAGGCTATTCGTTTACGTCCACCTGGTTTTTCATAGTGATGGCACTGTTTGTTTTTATAGGTGTGTGTTGGATCCCGGTTATATTTATTCAATACAAACTGAAAGCACTGGCTGATTCATCGTTAAAATCCGGTGTATTAGACCCAAACTTCAAAAGTATGATGCGATGGTGGACAGCACTGGGTGTGCCAGCCTTTATAGCTATAGTGCTTATTTTCTGGTTGATGGTTTTTAAGCCTTTTTCACTGATATAGGAATTCTAAGCGTGTCCTCAGCAATGTATCTGGCTGCAAGAATTAGTCTGAGCTTTATGTGGATTTTCACAGGAATTACTTCGACTTTTTTTGCTCAAGAAATTGGCTATGAAGTATTGGCTAATAGCGGGATTGAAGGCACTTTAGCGGATATCAGTATTTGGTCTGGTAGTATTTTAGATGTGATTATTGGTGTCTGGTTACTTATAGGTAAAAAGTTAAAGCCCTGCTATTGGGTGCAGATGCTAGTGATACTGACCTACACGCTACTATTAACGGTTATTGATGCGAGTTTTTGGATCCACCCCTTTGGTCCACTTACTAAAAACATTCCTTTGCTGGTGATGATCTACTGTTTATATAGAATCGATTGTGTAAGGCCGATGCACAATCAGACGTAGCATAAAACCTAATGTTCCCGCCTATCTGTGTCATGCTATCCTAGCGCTTTTGTAATCAGAGCCTGCGAAGAGTCCGATGCGTTATTTCGATTGTGTGGTTATAGGAGCGGGTGCCGCGGGTTTGATGTGTGCGGCCACGGCAGGTCAGCGTGGTCGGCGGGTGTTGGTGGTGGATCATGCCAACAAAGTCGGCAAGAAAATACTCATGTCAGGGGGAGGGCGCTGCAACTTTACCAATCAATGGGTCGAGCCCTCAAACTTTTTGTCAGCTAATCCACATTTTTGTATTTCTGCTCTAAAACGCTTTAGCCAATATGATTTCTTGTCTTTGGTGGATAAGCATCAACTTGCCTACCATGAAAAAACACTGGGTCAGCTGTTTTGTGATAATCGCGCCAAGGATATTCTCAATATACTCTTGTCTGAATGCGAAGCCGGCGCGGTGATTATCGAAACTCGTTGCGAGGTTCAGCGTATCACCCGACTGATCCCCACTGATCCGGCAACATCTCCGCAAGACACTGAGACAGATATAGCCAGGTTTGAGTTGCAAACTGCCCTGGGTCCGGTGCACTGCGAGTCATTGGTGGTTGCAACCGGTGGCCCCTCCATTCCCACCTTGGGCGCCAGTGGTTTTGGCTATGATCTGGCCAGGCAGTTTGGTTTGCGTGTCACCGATCTGCAGGCTTCATTGGTGCCCTTCACCCTGAAAGGTGAACGGCTGGCGTTGGCGCAATCCCTTGCAGGCGTGGCGCTACCGGTAAGTATCAGCTGTAACAATCAGACCTTCAAAGAAGCCTTGCTGTTTACCCATAAAGGGCTGAGCGGCCCCGCGGTGCTGCAAATCAGTAATTATTGGCATCCGGGTGAGGCGGTGCAGATCAACTTTTTACCCGATCATGACCTGCAAGCCTGTTTGCGTGACTGGCAACAGGCCGGTGAGAAGGCTGAATTGAAAACCCTGCTGTCGCGCCTACTCCCCAAGCGATTTGTGCTTGCCTGGCTGGCGTTCCCCGAATTGCAGACCTTGGCTGACAAGCCGGTCGCGCAGCTTAGCCACGCCGATATGGCCGCGCTAGTCAGCGTGTTTCAGTGCTGGTCTTGTGTTCCCGCAGGTACCGAAGGCTACAAAACCGCTGAAGTCACCCGTGGCGGTGTGTGTACTGATCAAATCTCTTCAAAGACCTTTGAAACCAAGTCCGTAGCGGGGTTGTATTTTATTGGCGAAGTATTGGATGTAACCGGCTGGCTGGGTGGATTTAACTTTCAATGGGCCTGGAGCAGTGGCTGGTGTGCAGGTCAGTACGTTTGAACTTTAAGTCAACTAAGGTCTAACGTATTATATTAACAGTCAATGACAGTTTTCCGGGGTATAAATGGGATCTATTATAGAGGTTCGTCAGGTCAATAAAGCCTTTGGGGCGTTGCAGGTTATTAATGACTGCTCTATTCAGGTCGAAGAAGGCTCCATTACCGGATTGATTGGCCCTAATGGTGCAGGCAAGTCCACACTGTTTAACCTGATTGCCGGTACCTTTGCTCCGGATTCCGGCAGCATCCACTTTGCCGGTGATGACATCACCGCGACTCCCTCTGACCAACTGTTTCATCGCGGCTTGCTGCGCACCTTTCAGATTGCGCAGGAATTTTCTCACATGACGGCACTGGAAAACCTGATGATGGTGCCGCCTCAGGCGGGAGAAAATATCTTTAATACCTGGCTGCGTCCTGCTCTGGTTCATGAGCAGGAGTTGCAGGTGCGCCAGAAAGCCATGGATGTCATCGAGTTTATTGGCTTAAAACATGTACGTAACGAACTGGCTGGCAATCTGTCTGGTGGACAGAAAAAACTGCTGGAGTTGGGGCGTACCATGATGGTGGATGCTCGTGTGGTGTTGCTTGATGAGATAGCGGCCGGGGTGAATCGGACGCTGCTACAGGATCTGATCCGCAATATTCAGCGTTTGAATCAGGAGATGGGCTATACCTTTTTAGTGATTGAACATGATATGGATATGATTGCTCAGTTGTGCAATCCAGTGATTGTGCTGGCGCAGGGTAGCGTTATGGTTGAGGGAAGCATTGAAGCGATTCAAAATAATCAGGAAGTGATCGAAGCCTACTTTGGCAACGATGCACACTGATCTGACAGAGATAGATCATGGCACTATTTGAAGCGACTAATGTGCACGGCGGTTACGGTGGAATGAATATCCTCAATGGCGTGAACATGACCGTTGAGGCAGATGAGATTGGTGTTATCGTCGGTCCTAACGGTGCGGGAAAATCCACCATGCTGAAAGCTATTTTCGGCCTGCTGAGAGTTAACGAAGGCTGCATCAAACTACGTGGAGAAGAGATCACCAATGCCGATCCGGTGGAGTTGGTGAAGCGCAAAATGGCCTTTGTTCCCCAAGAGAAGAATATCTTTCCCTCCATGTCGGTCCAGGAAAACCTGGAGATGGGCGCCTTTAGCTGCAAGGATAGCTTTGCGCATATGCTTGACCAGGTCTATGGTTTTTTTCCGCCTTTAGCCGACAAGCGCCAGCAACCTGCAGGCGAGTTGTCCGGTGGTCAGCGTCAGATGGTGGCGATGGGGCGGGCATTGATGACCGAGCCTAGTCTGATTTTACTGGATGAGCCCACAGCGGGCCTGTCACCCATGTATATGGCTGAGATTTTTGAGCGCATTATCACCATCAATAAAGCCGGTGTTGGCATTTTGATGGTGGAGCAGCATGCCAAGCAGGCACTGAAAATAGCGCATAAAGGCTTTGTTCTGGTCGCGGGCCAGAACCGCTTTACAGATACCGGTGAAAACCTGATCAATGATCCCGAAGTAGCCAAGGCCTTTCTGGGTGGCTAAGGGCTTGAGGATAGAATTTTGAACGAATTGGTTTTTTTTGTTAATAACGTAGTGATTTCCGGGCTGACGATTGGGTCTATTTATGCGTTGGGGGCGGTCGGCATTACCCTGATCTTTAGCATCCTGCGTTTTGCGCACTTTGCCCATGCCGATCTGATGACACTCGGTGCGTTCTTTGCCTTCTTTCTGACCAGCCTTTTTCCAGCTGTTGGACCCGCTCTAGGCTTGCCCACTGCCTTTGTGATGCTCCCACTGGCGATGGCATTGACGGCTCTGTCAGCCGTGTATATCGATAAAGCCTTCTACCGTCCACTGCGCCGTCACGGGGTTAAGCCTATCGTTATCGTCATGGCCTCTTTGGGGGTCACGCTGATGCTGCAGGGTTTGATCCGGATGTTCATGGGAACCGGGGCGCGCAGTATGTATATTGATGACCGTAAAGGAATTCATCGTATCGACATGCCGTTTGAGCTGACTAATCGCCCGCTGGTGCTGACCGATCCGCAAATTCTGCTGCTACTGTTTTTGGTTGTGGCTGTAATCGCGTTACATCTGTTTTTAACTCGCAGCCGCTTGGGTAAGGCGATGCGAGCCATGTCGGATAATCCTGATCTGGCACGTGTCTCCGGTATTAATACCGATACCGTGGTCAAGGTGACCTGGATTATTGCTGGTTGTCTGGCCGCGGCCGCAGGAACGCTCTTGTCGCTGGATGTTTCATTGAAACCCGATCTTAGCTTCCATCTGTTGTTGCCGATTTTTGCCGCCGCCATCGTCGGTGGTGTCGGCCATCCCTACGGTGCCCTGGCAGGGGGATTTGTCATAGGTTTTGCTGAAACCCTGTCAGTATTTAACTGGGCCGTGCTGTTACGTCCAGTACGTGATTATCTTTGGTTTGATATTCCGGCCAACCTGTCATTCGTGTCCAGTGAATACAAGATAACGGTTCCCTTTTTCATCCTGCTGGCTATTTTGGTGTGGCGACCTACAGGGCTATTTAAAGGTAAGGTGCTGTGATGCTAATGAAACTACCCATGAAAGAAACCCTGCTGCTGATCGCGCTGGCGGTTACGGTGTTATTGCTGATCCAGGTGATGGGTACCGCCTATGGCGTCAGGGTACTGGTAGAGGCCAGTTGTTATGCGATTATTGCACTGGGACTAACCATTCAGTGGGGTTACGCCGGGTTATTCAATGCCGGCATTATGGGTTTTGTGGCCCTGGGCGGCTTTGCGACCATGCTACTGACGTTTCCAGTTAATCAAAGCTTCTGGGAGTCAGACCTGTCTGGTGAGTTGGGTATGGCATTTATGAAGCTGTTAGCTGCTGTGCTGTTGATGGTTGCGGTGATGCAACTGCATCGCCTCTCTGTACCGCGGCGCATTCGCTTGCCGATCATATTAATTGTGCTGGCCAGTGTCTACCTATGGGTTATCAATGCCTTCGCGCCTGTGTCCCAGTCGATTGTGAGTGAACATGGCTTTATCGGTGGTTTTGGTTTGCCGGTCTGGGCCGGTTGGTTGGTCGGCGGTATTCTGGCTGGTGTACTGGCGTACTTTATAGGGCATATCTGTCTAGGGTTGCGCAGTGACTACCTGGCAATAGCTACCCTGGGTGTGGCTGAAATTATCAAAGCCTTCTTAAAAAATTCCGAGTGGTTAACTCGCGGTACGCTGACTGTCTCTCCCTTACCCTGGCCGGTTCCGGATGCAGGTGAAGTGGGCTTTATTCTGGCGCGTGCATTTTATCTGTCGGTAACGGCAGTATTGATCGCGATCATCTTTTATCTGCTGCACCGGGCTTACCGAGGGCCCTGGGGGCGGATGATGCGGGCGATCCGGGATAACGAATTATCATCGGCAGCGATGGGTAAAAATGTTAATCAGCGTCGTCTGGAAGTGTTTGTGTTGGGCTGCGTGCTGATGGGTATTGGTGGTGCGGCACTGGCTACTTTTAATGGTATTTTTGATCCTACCGGTTATCTGCCTTTGAACCATACCTTTCTGATCTGGGTGATGGTGATTCTGGGTGGTCCGGGCAATAATCTCGGTACTATTTTCGGAGCGGTGTTTGTCTATGTCATCTGGGTGATGTCTGAACCGGTGGCGCTGTTTATTCTGAATAGCATCAGCTACCTGGGAGATATGTGGTTTGCCTGGGAAGCGCCCTCTGACTTTACCAGTCGAGCCCTGCAGGCACGGGTCTTCACGATCGGACTGATTATCACCCTGGTATTACGCTATGCACCGAAAGGTCTGTTTCCGGAGAAGATTCAGCAGCATCACTAAGTGCTGAAAGGCCTGATCTTTGGTGCTGCTATTTGCAGCGTTGCAGATCAGGCCTTGGGTCTATTGCTTTGCAAATACAGAATTACTGGATCAGTCCCACGGTGCGGAAGTCACCATCTCTGACAACCATCTCTTCTATAACACCTGGCACGTTTCCTCGCTCATCAAAGTCTTGCGTCCCGGCGGCACCTTCATAATTAATCTCTTTACCTTCAGCTAGCAGGGCAACCGCTTTCTCCCACTCGCCTGGCAGAATGACTTCTCCGGGTGGAAGAGCAACCGCGCGCAGGGCTTCAGAGAGACCTGCACGCTCAGCTGAACCATTTTTTTCAATGGCTAGCGCGAGCAAGAAGGCCGCATCATAAGACTGGCTGGCAAATACCGCGTTGGGATCCATACCATCGGCTAGTGCGGCCTCAGAGTAGCGTTCAGTACCTGGAATATCCGGTTTGCCCGGACGGGTGGCAATCATGCCTTCCAATACATCGGCTCCGACGGCATCCATCAGTGCTTCGCCTACCATGCCATCAGCACCTATATACTGCATGAAGTTACCGCTTTCATATGCCTGTCGCAGGATGGTTTGGCCGGAAGTGTCGGCATAGGCAAACACCAGCAGTGTATCGACTCCACTGGAGGCTAGACTGCCCAGTTCTGAGCGGTAGTCAGCTTTACCGTCTTCATGCGCCGCATTAGCAGCAATGACTCCGCCCTCAGCTTCATAGGTTGCAGAAAAAGCGTTCGACAGCCCCTGACCATAATCATTATTAACATAGGTCACAACCACCTCATTGATGCCTTTGGACAGCAATAATTTGGCCAGGACTTCACCCTGATAAGCATCAGACGGCGTGGTACGGAAGACCAGATCCTTGTCATCAATTTCAGCAACAGCGGGTGAGGTGGACGCTGGCGAAACCATCAACACTCCTGCGGGTACGGCGACGTTATTGGCTGCAGCAATGGTGGCTCCTGAGCAAAGTGCGCCGAGGATAGCGGTAACTTTTTCAGTATTGATCATACGGTCAGCGGCGTTAATGGCGGCAGACGCATCGGTACAAGTGGTATCAGCTGAAGACATGCTAAGTGTCTGTCCACCGAGAATGCCGCCTTGAGCATTGACCTGACTAACAGCCAGTTGGGCTCCTTGATAGATAGGTGGTGCCAGGCTTTCGATCGGACCGGTGAATCCACCGAGGAAGCCGAGTTTGACTTCCGCTTGCGCGATACTGGCCATAGCCGTTGCAGCAACAATAGCGCTGCATAGAAGTGTTTTTTTAATCATCGTGATTCCCTTTGTTTTTTTCAACGTTCAGATCGCCATGCAATGTAAGGCTAAACAATCTCTTTATGACACTTTATATCAGTAAAATCAATTGAGCGAGACTAACGGCAAGTTTGGCTTCAACAGGTGTATGGGAGACAATTATTGACTGGGAGAAAGATTGGATTTTAAGTAGCATGAAGCTTTTTTGTGCGGATAGTCCATGAACCGGGTTGATAGGCTACATTCTCCTTTTGAACAACACAGTCGAGCCCTGGCTTGGCTTGCTGTGTTCGGCTTACTGCTGGCGGCAACCAACCTGCGGGGTGGCTTGGTAGTCTTTGCACCACTGGTCTTGGAGATACGTGAAGCCCTCAGCCTCAGTGCCAGTGCATTCGGCATGCTGACCACCTTACCCCTGATCTGCTTTGCGGTGATATCAATTCTAGTGCCATTGATGACCCGTTTTTTCTCATCGATCACTCTGGTGGTTTTTGGCTTATTGATCATTTCACTGGGTGTTGTTTTGCGCCTGGTGGCAAGTTACCCAGTGGTCATTCTGGGCACGCTGTTGCTGGGCTCAGCGATCGCTTTATTGAATGTGCTGATTCCGGTTTTGGTGAAGGTATTCTTTCCCAGCCGTATGGGTCTGATGACCGGGCTTTATTCCATTATGCTGAGTCTGGGTGCGGGCATGGGCCTGTACTTAGCTGTACCAATGCTGGAATATTTTGGTCATTGGCATTATCCGGTAATGGTTTGGGCGCTGTTGCCGCTGTTAACCTGTCTGATTTGGTTGCCTTTACTGAAATTGCGCGGAGAGGTTAAGCCGGTAACGGGTGCGCGGGTCACTTTGTGGAAAAGCGCTACAGCCTGGGCCGTCACTTTATACATGGGTCTACAATCATTTTATTTCTACGCGATTGTCACCTGGTTGCCAAACATACTCATTGAAAGTGGCTTGAATCCACTGGAGGCGGGTAGTACAACGGCCATGATCAGTCTGGCCAGTATACCTTTTAATCTATTTATCCCGATTTTTGCGACAAAAATGCACAACCAGCGCAGTTTGGTTGTACTCATATCCCTGTTATCGTTTTCCGGACTAACCGGGCTCTGGTGGGCGCCTCAGCTTGCTCCCATGTTGTGGGCCGCGTTGATCGGTATGGGAGCCGGTGGGGCTCTGAGTCTGTCGTTGTCTTTCTTTATACTGCGCACTGGTGATGGCGTGCAGGCCACGGCTTTATCGGCAATGGCCCAGAGTCTCGGGTATTTGTTGGCTGCTACTGGCCCTGTTACCCTAGCGTTAATGCATGATATCAGTGGCCATTGGCTAACAGCCTTAATGTTGCTGATGCTGTTACAGATTTTTCAATTTGCATTTGGCTGGAAGGCGGCTGCCGCTGTACAGATCAAGCCGGATATAAACACACACTCTTCTAAACGGACACCTTGATGGAACTCACGACTTTCCTGAATGCTTTTACTGGCTTTTTTGTCATTATCGACCCGATAGGCACGGCATTAATCTTCCATGCGCTGTTACCGGAAGGGGATAAACGTCATCGGGTGATTATGGCGGTCAAGGCGACCTTGATCAGTGCCGTGCTACTGCTTGTATTCGGCAACTTTGGTGAGGCGTTTTTGAATAGCCTGGGAATCAATATCAATGCGCTGCGCATCTCAGGTGGGTTGTTGCTGTTTTTTACGGCATTTAACCTGATCACCAGAGAAGTGAAAATGACCCAATCGGAGGGGAAGCAGGATATATCGGTTTATCCGCTGTCTATCCCATTGTTGGCAGGTCCCGGTGCACTGACGTTGTCGATCCTGTTGTTTTCGGGTGCAGAAACCGCTGCGCAGGAAATCTCTGTCTTGGCCGCCGTAATCATCACCTATGGACTGACCCTGGTATTAATGTTGTTATCCGGTTATGTGAAGCGGGTGATAGGCAAAACCGGTGATGAAATTTTGCGTCGGTTCTTGGGCGTCATCCTGGCCGCACTGGCCATTCAGTTTATCTATGACGGTTTCAATAATATGCTGTCACTTTGATCGTGTCTGTATTAGTACCTGTCGATATTTATTTTGTTACCCTGAGGCAGGATGCCAAAACCTAACTATACTGCAACTGCGGCACTGAAATACCTTCCAGTATTTCAGTGAGTTGGGAGATATAACACAGGATGGTTGCGGGAAAACATGAAACGTATCTCGTTTAAATTATTGATTGCAGCCACAGTTACGCTGAGTATGGTGATTTTGGCCAGCGTGCTGGTGTTTCAGGGCTATCGCGGGATGCAGGCTGGCATACTTGAAGTGGCTGATCAGGCCAGTCAACAGTTGACGGTTACCGTCAATGAACGTATCCAAAAGCTAATGGAGCCCAGCCAGATGTTGATCAGAATGCTGCGGCATGATCCTTTGGTCAACACTACGGATTTACAGTCACGTCAGAACCGAGTTCCCGCTATTGCCGAAGTTCTAAAAGCAAACCCTTTGCTGAGCGCCGTCTATATCGGTTATGACAATGCCGACTTTTTATTGCTACGGAAACTGCATACGGCACATGCGAGAGGATTTGTTGATGCACCGGAAGGTAGTCATTTTCTGCTGCAAACCCTTGTCACCGATGCGGACGGAAAGCGCCAGGGTGAATGGTCTTTTTACGATGTATCCTTGACTGATATTGTTGAAGTCCGCCGCATGCCGCAATACACCTTCAATCCCCATAGCCGTTCCTGGTATCAGCAAGCACTTAATTCCGATAGGGTTGAACTGACGGCACCTTATTTGTTTTATACCACTCAGGAAGTGGGCGTGAGCATGTCGCTACATGCAGGTGACGGCGTGGTACTAGGCATAGATGCTACAGCCATGGATTTAAGTGAGTACATGGATTCATTGCGCCTGACACCGGGTACCGAGATTGCCATTATTAACCAGGATGAGCTGTTGCTGGCGTATCCTGATATTGATCGCTTTATTCTCAGTGATGCACGTGAAACCCGTTTGGCTAGCTTGCGGGAAATTAATGTCCCGGTATTACAGGCGCTGGTAACTCAGTCGGCGGGTATGCAGAGCCTCACGCACTTTAAAGATGATGATCAAGACTGGTATGGTCTGGTGTCTCCTCTGGTCGCGTTGGGCAATGATGATCTTAGAATCCTGATTGCTATTCCTGGTGACGAATTACTGGGTAATGTTAAAAAAAGCATCCTCAGTCAGTTGCAGTGGGCCTTTTCAATTATGATTGTGCTGTTGTTAGCTGGTTGGGCTGTGGGACAACGCATTGGCAAACCGATTGCTGAGCTGGAAAAGCAGGTGCGCTCCCTGGCCAATCTGAACTTCGACAACAAAATCACTACACAAACATCCATTCGTGAAGTGCATGCGTTGACACGTGTGCTGGATGATATGTCTGCGACTATTCGGCATTTTAAATCACTGTCTATGTCCCTCAATCGGGAGCGAGATCCTGACAAACTGTTGCAGTCTGTTCTGGAGGAGCTGGTTAAGGCCATAGGGCATGTTTCAGGTTGTATCTATTTGTTCGATAGGAGTACACAGACACTAAAGCTGAACAACCGCATGGATGATCAGAGCCTGCCGGACACTATAGTGCTGGAAGGCCTGCATGAAATTGATAGTCAGGTGCGTGAACAGGTCAGAAAGGCTGGCTATGATTTTTATGTCTGCACGATGTTACGTGACCGTTATGATCATCTGTTGGGCGTGTTGATTATAGATGCCATGGATACCCCATCAGCCGATATTCAAGGGTTGCGGGCTTTTATCGATGATATTTCCGGTGCCGCAGCTATAGCGATAGAGGCCCGTCAGATGATACGGGAACAGAAAGCATTGATAGATGGCATTGTCCACCTGATCGCTGATGCCATTGATGCCAAGTCTCCCTATACCAGTGGGCATTGTGAGCGGGTTCCGGAATTGGCCATGATGCTTTCTAATGCGGCGGTGCAAAGCCAACTGCCGGCATTTCAGGATTACCATCTGAATGAAGCCGAAATTGAAGCCTTTCGTATCGCGGCCTGGCTGCATGATTGCGGCAAAATTACCAGCCCCGAGTATGTGGTTGATAAGGCGACCAAACTGGAAACTATTTATAACCGCATCCATGAGATTCGTACCCGCTTTGAAGTACTCTACCGGGATGCACAGATTGTCTGTTTGCAAGGTAGGCTGGAGGGGCAGGACCCTGAAACTCTGCAGCGCTCATGCGATGCTACTCAGAAACAACTTCTCGAAGAGTTCAGCTTTATTGCCAGGGCCAATATTGGTAGTGAGCTGATGTCAGAAGAGGATGTTGCCCGAGTACGGGAAATAGGTTCGCGCCGTTGGATACGCTATTTCAGTCATCGCATCGGGCTATCTCAGGATGAGAAGCAACGATTGAGTGGTCTCCCTGAGGAAGTATTGCCTGCGCAGGACACCTTATTGAGTGACCGTCCTGAGCAGGTATTCCCTTGGAATGGTCGGAAGCCACCGGTTGCAAAAGAGGATCCAGATAATCGTTGGGGCTTTGATATGCAGGTACCCGATGTGGCTTATAATCAAGGTGAGCTGCATAATCTGACCGTTCAAAAAGGCACACTGACAATAGAAGAGCGGTTTAAAATTAATGAGCATATCGTACAGACCATCATTATGCTTGAAGCACTGCCTCTGCCAGATTATCTGGCGCAAGTTCCGGCTATAGCCGGTAACCATCATGAGAAAGTCGATGCCACCGGCTACCCTAGGCGTCTATCTGCCGGGGAGCTGAGCTTGCAAGAGCGGATTATGGCGGTAGCAGACGTATTTGAAGCGCTGACCGCTATTGACCGTCCTTATAAGCAGGGTAAAACGCTGACACAAGCCCTCGGTATTATGGCCAGTATGGTCGCGGAAGCGCACCTGGATGCTGGCATATTTGAACTGTTTCTGCGTTCTGGTATTTATCATGATTATGCACAGCAATTTATGCAGCCAGAGCAGATAGACGAAGTTGATATCACCCAGTTTCTATCCACGGCTACCTGAAAGTACTGATCAGTTGCGCTGGTTCAGGTATTTGGGTGTACTGGGCAGATTGTCCTTCAGCAGCTTGATCAGTTGAGTGTCAGCCCAGTTGCGGCGGTAGGCCAGACCAAAGCGATAGTGGAATGATGGACGAAAGGGCTTGATGACAATATCACGCTGAACGGCTACCGTATCGTAGGCCGTTATCGGGTTGATCAGGCTGATACCTACGCCATTGGCGACCAGGCTGCAGATGGCGGCGATATTGGCTTCAGTTTTTCCGGCAATCCTAACCTTATGCTGTGAAATTAACCGAAGCAGTTGGTCGGCGGCTAGATTGGGTTGGTTTGGAATAACCAGATGCTGATTTTTCAAGTCAGCAACTTCAATATATTCAGCGTCTGCTAACGGATGGCCTGCCGGTATCAGGCATACAGCTTCTACCGCAAACAATTCATCCACAGTCAGTCGTTCACTACTGATCGGCAGAGTCACGAATCCCGCATCGAAATGCCCTGATTCCACTGCACGCACGACATCGGGGCTGGGCATAATATCGAAATAGATGCTGTATTTCGGATTAATTTTCAAAATGGCTGCAATAACCTCAGGGATATAGGCAAAACCGAGGGCAGGGGCTGATGCCAGACGCATGCGCGAAACACCGAATTCACGCAGCGCGACGATGGTGTGCTTCATCTCATCCAGATTGCCTATCAGTTGCATTATTTCCTGATACAACTCATCCGCTTCAGGCAGCTTGATCAGACGATTTTTGTGGCGCATGAACAAGGGCATGCCGATATTTTCTTCCAGCTGTGCCAGTGATCGGCTCACACCTGACTGGGTTAGCCCGAGGGCTTTGGCTGCACGGGTAGCGGTGTCAGACTCATAGAGAGTCTTGAAAACCATCAGTGATTTGAGTGAGTTAAGATTTACTTCTTTCATCGAACATTCCTGTAAGTATCGACTGACACAGAATCGATTATTACGTGTTCAAGCAGAAAAATCCATGAGTAAAAATCATGATTTAATGAAAAAACATTATAAGTTGAAATTAATCGAATTTAACTTACACTCAAAACAAGTCAGTTTTTTGATACAGGCTTAAAATTCATTGATTGATCCGGTTGAAATACCTGAAGTATGACTGATCAATCCGACAAACTGTGTTGTTTATACCCCTGGGCATAAACAAGATCTTTTCACTAAGTAGGATAACAACATGAATATGATTAAACAGCATTTAACTAAATCTTTAGTAGCCGCTGCTTTTGTTTTCAGTACGGCATCCATGGTTTCCATGACGGCTGATGCACGTGATTTACCCCAAATTAAAGATGATGTTTTTAAAGTTGCGAACTCGGGTGCTTACCCGCCGTTCAGTTACGTAGATACCGACGGTAATGTTGTTGGATTTGATGTTGATATCGCCAAGGCTGTTGCTGAAAGAATGGGTGTGGATGTTGATATTCAAACATCACCCTGGAGTGGCATAGTCGCCGCACTGGCTGGCGGACGCTTTGATGCCTGTATTTGCAGTATGAGTGTAACGGAAGAGCGTCAGCGCGCCGTGGACTTTACTGACTCTTATTACAGTGCAGGTTTATCTGTGTGGGTACAAGGTGATAATACCGATATTAACAGTCTGGCAGATCTTGAAGGCAAGCGAGTGGGCTCCACTATCGGTGAAACCGGTAACCAATGGGCCGTTGAAAATGGTGAGGGTAAATGGCGTAACCAGACCTTCCAGGGTCTACCCGATTTGCTCACAGGCCTGACTACCGGTCGAGTTGATGCGATTATCGCCGATGATGTTCCTGTGTATGTGGTGCTGAAAGAAAATAACCCAGACATTAAATTAGTCGAGGTGGGTGAACTGCCAAGATGGCCTGCAGCAATTTCTATTCAGAAAAACAAACCTGAACTACTGGCCGCTTTGAATACAGCCTTGGCTGAAATTAAAGCAGACGGGACCTATCAGAGCATTGTAGATAAGTGGATCGGTGAAGGTGCCACTATTGAGTGATTCCACCCAGTAGTCTGATTTTATGATCAGATGCTTATTAGGGGTACAAGTCACAGGTTGTAATTCTGGTTTCACGATCGGGTTTGTGGATTGTACCCCTATGATAACTCTTGTCTCCTTGAGATTTAAAATAGAAAAAGGGTGGGAGTATGGATTTTGATTTGATGGTCGGGGTGACCCCCTTATTGCTGAAAGCAGCCTGGGTTACCGTCGATATATCAGCCCGCGCTATTTCGTTGGGTTTTGTGGTCGCTTGCGTACTGGTGTTCATGCGTTCAATCAAGTTTATTCCCGTGCAGTGGTTTGCTCGTGGCTATATTAGCGTTATACGGGGAACACCGTATTTTGTGCAGTTGTTGCTGGTGTTTTATGGTGGTCCCTCCTTGGGGGTTAGGCTGGATCCATTTACCTGTGGCGTGTTAGTTGGTGCCTTTAATATCGGCGCTTATATGAGCGAAGCTATTCGCGGTGCCTTGGAATCAGTGGACAGTGGCCAGAATGAAGCATCACGCTCAATCGGCTTTGGTCGTTTTCAAACGCTGATCTACGTGGTGTTGCCACAAGCCGCTGGTTTAATGATTCGTTCTGTCGGCGTATTGGGTATCGTGCTGGTCAAAAACTCTTCATTGGTATCGATTATTTCTGTAGTGGAACTGACGTATCAGGCGCAACGTCTCATCGGTTCAACCTATAAGCCGTTCGAAATTTTCGCGCTCACAGCCATTATGTATATCTGCATCGTCTACGCCGTGATGGGTATCGTTGAGCTGGCTTATCGTCGTGCCACGCGCTACACCACTTTAGTTAAGAGGGTACAGTGATGGAATTTGATTTTTCTCCGGTCATTACTTACGCCCCTACACTGATGAAAGGTGTCTGGGTAACCTTTCTGATCGCACTGGTGGTGGGGATTTTCTCGATTGTGGGTGGGTTGTTGGTCGCAGTGATCTCGATCTTTACCAACAAAGTGGTGAGCTGGCCGCTGCGTTTCTTTATCTGGCTATTCATGACCACGCCGTTGCTACTGCAGCTGTATTTTCTCTACTTTGGTTTGGGGGAGTGGATACTGATACCCGCCTTAATGGTTGGGGTGCTGGGACTGGGTTTTCACTACATGGCGTACAACGCGGATATTTTTATGGCCACCATGCGTTCGGTCTCGTCGGGTCAGTATGAAGCGTCACGTTCACTAGGGTTTGGGCATGTCAGGACTATTTATTACATTATCGTACCCCAGGCCTTTATTCGTTCAGTACCGCAGATAGGCAATAACCTGATCTTGATGGTCAAGGATACCTCGGTGCTTTCAGCCATAGGGGTTGCTGAGCTGGTATACGCCTCACAGTATGCTATTAGCGTCTCTTTCCGTCCGTTCGAATTCTTTATTGTCATTGCCGTAATTTATTACATCCTGAATTTGTTTATGGAATATGGTCAGGCGCGCTTTGAACGTATGACGGCCGATCGCCGATGAAAACTAATCACTTTAGCGAATATACCTTATTTGAATGGGACAGTTATGAAGACTGATACAACGACCGAAACACCCATGGTGGATATAGTTAATGTACACAAAAAGTTTGGTGAACTGGAAGTGCTCAAAGGCATCAACCTTACCGTGCCACGTGGCAAGATCGTTTCGATTATCGGCTCATCCGGTTCAGGTAAAAGCACCTTGCTTCGTTCCGTGAATCATCTGGAAGTGATCGATAAAGGCACCATCATGCTGGATGGCGTTCAGGTGAATCGCCCTGATATGTCCGGACTGGCATTTGAGCGTCATATCAACCATATACGTCAGAATATGGGCATGGTGTTTCAGCACTTTAACCTTTTTCCACACCTTTCCACCCTGGAAAATGTGACTCTGGGGCCGCGTAAGCTCAAAGGTATGGATCGTAAATCTGCTGATGAACTGGGTCGTGAATACCTTGAGCGTGTGGGGTTGGCAGACAAAGCCGAAGTCTATCCTTCTCGACTTTCAGGTGGACAAAAACAGCGTGTAGCTATTGCCAGAGCCTTGGCGATGCAGCCGAAAGTGATGCTGTTTGACGAAGCCACCTCAGCATTGGATCCAGAGCTGGTTGAAGAGGTCAACCTGGTTATGCAGGGGTTGGCTAAAGACCATATGACCATGTTGATCGTGACCCACGAGATGGCCTTTGCCCGGAATGTATCAGACTGGGCGATGTTCATGGACGGCGGGGTTGTGGTGGAAGAGGGGCCTCCGGACAAATTCTTTACCAATCCGGACCACGAGCGCACCCGCAACTTCTTGCGCAAACATCTGGATACTAATCGTTAGTACTTACTGGTAAATGTGAGTGAAAAATACAGTCTCTGTGACCGCGTGTGCGGACAGGGACGGGAAATCTTTGTGCTTTTTTTAGCGGAGTTAGAGGTTATATGACAAGTAACGCTTTGTTTTATCAGGCGGGTGCAGAACTGCCGTTGATCAGCCATGCCAAGGGTATTTATATGTGGGATACCCAGGGTAAACGTTATATCGACGGTTGCTCCGGTGCTATCACCTGCAGTCTGGGACACCAGCATCCGACCGTCACTGCCGCCATGAAGGCACAGCTGGATCAAGTGGCTTTTAGCTATCGAACTCAGTTTGAAAGTCAGGTGGCGATTGATCTGGGTGATGCCCTGGTAGCATTAACCGAGGCGCAACTGCACAAGGTATTTTTTGTTGGCAGTGGTTCGGAAGCGGTCGAAAGTGCGATGAAGCTGGCACGCCAGTATTTCTATGATCGTGGCGAGCCGCAACGCCAGCGTTTTGTTTCCTTGCGCCCTTCTTATCATGGCAGCACGCTGGGTGCCCTGGGTCTCACTGGCTATGAACCCCTGGAGCGCCCTTATGCTGATCTGATTACCCCCTCAGTGAAAGTGCCGTCGCCGGATTTTTACCGTTTCAAAGAAGCGGATATCGCTGCTCATATTGAAGCGGTTTTGTTGCAAACAGAAATGGCGATGGCCGCTCAGCCTGAGGGCAGTATTGTGGCCTTTGTGCTTGAACCAGTGGGTGGTGCCAGTACCGGTGCCAGAATGCTGAATAAACGTTATGTAGAAGGGGTTCGTGCATTGTGTGACCGCTTCGGCTGTTTGCTGATTATGGATGAAGTGCTCAGCGGTATCGGTCGCACCGGTGAATGGTTTGCCTGGCAGCATTGGGGTATCTGTCCGGACATTCTGGTATTGGCTAAAGGCATGGGGGCCGGATATTACCCGGTAGCCGGGATCATGGCCAAAGCCGAGCTAGTGGATCAGGTCCAGAATCAGGGGGGCTTTATGCACGGCCATACCTATGCCGGTAACCCGCTGGCCTGTGCGACGGGTCTGGCGGTGATCCGTGCCATGCATAATGAAAACATAGTGGACAATGTACGCGAGCAGGGTGTCTATCTGCGTCAGCAATTAGAACTGTTAAAAACCCGTTATGACTTTATCGGCGACGTGCGCGGTATAGGGTTTTTGCAAGGGGTTGAGTTGGTGCAATCACAAGACACTAAAGCCCCTTTCCCGGCAGCATTTAATGCCTTCAGCAAAATCACCGAAATTGCCAGGGAAAAAGGTTTGTTGATCTATCCACGGCGCTGCCTGAACGGTGTCGAAGGTGATCACTTTCTGGTGACGCCACCCTTGAACACCACGCGTGCAGAAATTGATGAAATGATGACGTTACTGGATCAGGCATTAGCTGAATTCAGCCGGATTCTGCCATAACTACATAATAATAACTTTTTGTTTATTAAAATAATTTTGGATGTGACTTGTGAATAAAACAACCTCGATTGAAGACGCGATTGCAGCCATCCCCTCGGGTGCTGTGATCATGGTCGGTGGGTTTGGCAGTCCAGGTACACCCTTCAGCCTGATAGATGAGCTGTTGCGCCAGGGACAACGCAATCTGACACTGATCAAAAATGATGCCAACGAAGCCGGTATCGGTATCAGCAAACTGATTGAGCAGGGGCGGGTGGAACGACTTATTACCACCCACATAGGTTTGAATAAAACCGCCATCGAATGGATGAACAGCCAGCGATTAATGGTGGAGTTTCATCCACAAGGTATGCTGGCTGAGAAAATACGTACGGCAGGCGCTGGCAGTTACGGTTTTCTCACCGATATCGGTTTGCATTCCGAAATTACCCGTCCCGAGCAGTTGCTGGAGTGGCAAGGTAAACAGTACAAGATGGAAATGGCGCTGCAGGCTGATTTTGCCTTAGTGCATGCGGCGCGTGCTGATAGGTTTGGCAACCTGATCTATGACGGCAGTGCGATGAACTTTAATCCGTTGATGGCGATGGCGGCTGATCAGGTCATTGTTGAAACCCCGTCCTGTGTGGAACCCGGCGGACTGCTGCCGAATCAGATACACACCCCCTGTGCTTTTGTCGATCGTTTGGTGGTGTTGCCCCAGTTAACTCAGGAATACAGGATAATGGAGCACCATGTCAGACATTGAAACCTTATTGAAGCGGGCCGTTAAAGAGATTAAGCCAGGCAGTATTCTGAATCTGGGTATCGGCTTGCCAACCCAACTGCTGGATTATCTTCCGGATAATCTGGATGCACTCATACATTCCGAAAATGGTGTGCTGGGTTCCTGGAAGCAGGCCCCACGAGAGCAGATGAGTGCCTCGCTGATAGATGCCGCTGGAGCTTATGTCTCCACCGTTGAGGGGAGCAGCTTTTTTGACAGTGCGGTGTCCTTTGCGATGATCCGGCGCAGTAAAATCGATTTGACTATGATTGGTGCCTTTGAGGTGGATCAGCAGGGTAATCTGGCCAATTGGAAAATCCCTGGCAAGTTTTCACCGGGCATCGGTGGTGCGATGGAGCTGGCACAAAAAACGCCGCGCCTCGTAGTGCTGATGAGCCACTGTGACAAACAGGGGCGCTCAAAAATACTGCAGCAATGCCGTTTGCCGGTCACCGCTTACCATTGCATCTCACGCATCATTACTGACAAGGCGGTGATGGATGTCACCCCGGAAGGACTGTTGGTACGTGAAATGGCACAAGAGATGAGCCCCGATAAATTGCAGGCGATTACCGAAGCCCGGTTAATCTTTGCAGATAAGGTAGGGGTGCTATGAGTCTGAATACAACTGAACAGGCCATTCTGCAGAGCTGTGATGCGGTATTTGCCGATACTCTGGCGTTCACTCAGGATATGGTCAAGCAGTACAGCGTTCTGAATCAGGAGCAGGGCGTACTGGATGTCGTCGAACGGCAACTGCAGGCGCTGCAATTGCCGGTGCAACGCGTGGCGATGAAGCATGCTGAACTCTGCACCCATCCACTCTATGCCCCCGTGCCCTGGAATCATGAAGATAAATACAATCTGGTAGCGCAACTCAATCCGGGTGCTAGTGGCAAAACCCTGGTGTTTAACGGTCATCTGGATGTGGTCCCGGCGGATCCTGTCGATATGTGGACTCAGGCTCCACATGAGCCCTGGATCAAGGATGGCTGGTTGTATGGTAGAGGGGCTGGCGATATGCAATCCGGTGTGGCGGCAATGATCTTTGCCGTTCATGCAGTGCAGCACGCCGGGTACAAAATCACCTCGCCAATTACGTTGCAGGCGGTGGTTGAAGAGGAGTGTTCCGGCAATGGTGCGCTGTCGTGTCTGCAGCAGGGTTTTGGCGGCGACTTTGTGTTGATTCCGGAACCCTTTGGGCCACAGATCTATTCCGGTCAGGTGGGTGTACTCTGGTTTAAACTGACGGTGCAGGGGAAGCCAGTGCATGTGTTGGATACCGCCGCCGGAGAGAATGCCATCGAAAAACTGCAGCGCTATATCCCGGCACTTAAACTTCTGGAAGAAGAGCTTAATACCTACCACAAGTCGCCTCCTTATGATGCGGTGGCACGGCCCTTTAATCTGAATATCGGTAAAATTCAGGGAGGCAACTGGCCCTCCAGTGTTCCGGCCTATGCTGAAATGGAAGGCCGGATAGGTTTTCCACCGGGAATGTCCGCGAATGACATTATGCAGAAAGTCAGTGATGCGGTGGAAAGTGTCAACAGGTCCAGCAGTAACCTGGCTATCTCCAAACCTGTGCTGCGCTTTCACGGCTTTCGCTCAGAAGGACATCTGGTCGATCTGAAGCATGGCGGGATCGGCTTGCTGGCTGGCTGTCACCGCTCATTGACTGATAGCGAACCGGAGCAGTATTTGTCCACCTGCACCACAGACCTGCGAGCCTTTCATTTTTACAGTCGTACCGCGGGCACCTGTTACGGTCCGATAGCTAAAAATATCCATGGCGTGGATGAGTGTGTCGATATCGAATCTATCCGCCATGTTCTGAAAACCTATGCGCTGTTTATCAGTCGCTGGTGCAAACTGGAAGCCTTATGAAACCTGTCTACCTGAGTCATTACCGACGCACCGCCTTTACCCGGGCGCACCCGAAAAAACCGGAAGTGGATGCGTTTTCTTCCCTGTCTGGCCCCACTTTACTGGCTAAACTGATTGATGAAATGCTGCAGACCACCCAACTGCAAACCGATCAGGTGGATGACCTGACCTTGGGTTGTGCGCTGGGAGTGAAGGAGCAGTGGAGTTTTGGTGGACGTTATCCCATACTTCAGACAGTCCTCGGTGATCAGTGTGCCTCGCGGATGATCGATCAGCAGTGTGGATCGGGCCTGGCGGCCATGCGCATGGCAAGTTTGAATATAGCCTCAGGCGGCGCTGATATTGCTCTTGCCGGTGGTTATGAACACATGAGCCGGGTGCCCATGGGTCCTTCGCTGTTCAACGAAGGTATTTTGACAGTACCGCAGCTACAGCCGGATTATGATGTCGCCAGAGTGATGAATATGGGGCTGACGGCCGAGTCGTTGGCCAGGTTGGGCAATATCAGCCGTGAGATGATGGATCGCTTTGCCTGCCGCTCACACCAGCTGGCTACGGCTGCAGGTGAACAGGGCTTTCTGGCGGGTGAAATCCTGGCAGTCGATACGCCGGAGCAACCCAACTACCGTGTGGATGCCTGTATCCGTGAGGCGACTACACTGGAAACCCTGTCTGATTTGAAGCCGGCATTTGAAGAAAATGGCCAGATCACCGCAGGTAACAGTTCGCCACTGACCAGTGGCGCGGCACTGGCGTTGCTGATGTCAGAGCAGGCAATGCAAAGCAATGGCCTGGAGCCCCTGGCACGGGTGGTGGCTTGTGTCGATCGGGGCACACGACCGGAGTTGATGGGACAGGGTGTCGTGCCAGCAGTGGAAAAACTCCTGGCATTAACCGGGCTGCGGGCTGAACAGATCGATTTCTGGGAGATCAATGAAGCCTTTAGTGTTGTACCCTTGTATGCCATACAGAGGCTGCAGCTGGATGCCGAACGGGTGAATATTCATGGCGGTGCGCTGGCACTCGGTCACCCGCTGGGTGCAACCGGCATCCGCCTGGCAGGTACACTGGCGCGTACCTTGAAGCAACAACAGCGGCGTTACGGTATCGCCGCCGCTTGCATCGGTGGCGGTCAGGGCATTGCTATGTTGCTGGAAGGCATCAACTGATTTTTATCCTGAACAGTTAAAGTGGAATACGCATGAAATTTTATTACGCAGAACCTCAAAGCCTGCATGCTCCGGCGACAATGATCATGCGCGGCAAGATTATTGATTCGCCTGAAGGCCCGGTACGTGCCGATATTTTGCGCGCTACGCTGGATAAGCTGGATATCCAGTTGTCGGCACCTGAAGCTTTGGACAGTGAGCTGCAGCAGCAGCGTATCCGGGCACGCTTACAACAGATCCATACGCCTCGTTATCTGGACTTTCTGGAGACCATCTATCAACGCTGGGTTGCGTTACCCGGTGCTTCTGACATAGTGACTCCGAATACGCATCCTTGCGGGGCCGCTAGGATGTATCCCCAGCACCCGGTAGGGCTGGCCGGTTGGCATCTGAGTGATATGGCGTGCCCTATAGGACCGGATAGCTTCAAAGGTATTATGGCCAGTGCTGCTACCGCCGAAGCGGCCGCTGACAGCGTGTTGCAGGGTGCAGGCAGTGCCTATGCCCTCTGTCGTCCCCCAGGACATCATGCCGGACCAGAATTGGCTGGTGGTTTCTGTTATCTTAATAACTCAGCGCTGGCGGCTACCGTACTACGTGAGCAGTATGATCGGGTGGCTGTAGTGGATGTCGATCTGCACCATGGCAATGGCACCCAGACGATTTTCTATGAGCGCCCAGACGTCTGGACCGGCTCCCTGCATGCGGATACCCGGCAGTTTTATCCCTTCTTTTGGGGGCATGAAAATGAAACCGGAGTGGGTGCAGGGCAGGGCTTTAATGTCAATATGCCCTTGCCTATCGGAACCGCCGGGCAGGGGTTTCTGAATACCCTGGATGCCTTGTTGGAGCGCTTGGCTGATTTTCGGCCTGAGGCTGTCGTTATTGCCTTGGGACTGGATGCACATAAGGATGATCCCTTGGCGGGGCTTGCGCTGGAAACACAGGATTTTAACTCGATTGGTCGCCGCTTGGCCGATTTGAATCTGCCGACTGTGGTAGTTCAGGAAGGTGGGTATCCGACAGTGCATCTGGGTAACAATCTGGCGGCTTTTTTACAGGGTTTTCGTGGTGTCTGAAAGGGCATCTAATACAACAGCAATACAACAGCAATGAGAGAGACAGCATGACTATTACTTATCACGGCAGCAATCAGCGTATGAGCCAAATGACAGTGCATAATGACACAGTCTATCTGGCAGGCCAGGTGGCAGCCGATGCCAGTGCTGACATGCGCGGGCAAACAGAACAGATTCTGGCCGGTATCGATGCGTTGTTGGCACAAGCAGGCACAGCAAAGGACAATCTTCTGTCCGCTACCATTTGGGTGACAGATCTGGCCGAGTTTGATCAGATGAATGCTGCCTGGGATGCCTGGGTTGCACCAGGACGTCCACCGGTGCGCGCCTGTGTTGAAGCCAAGCTGGCCAAGCCGGAGTGGAAAGTTGAAATTATGGTAGTGGCAGCGCTTCCCTGAACAAGTAGCCTGAACAGATAGCTTGAGCTGCATCAACATTACGGCAGGTTGTACTCGACTGTTCAATACGGAGAGTTGTAATGCATGCAGGCTCAGGCTAGAGTTTTATTCAGGTGTTGAGCGTGAATATGACTATCAGAGAAAGGAAGAGTGTCATGAGCAAGATAAGCTTCACAGGGATGTTGCTGTTAGTTGCGTTGTCTGGGCCTTTATCTGCCGAAGTACTGACCATTAACCAGTTTCAGCCTGAAGTGCGCCCTGGTGATCAGATGTTCGTTAATGGCTTGTCTGAGCAGGCTGTGCTGAGCCGTTTTGGCGAACCCGTCAGAAAAGTTGCACCAGTAGGACAGCCACCGATCAGTCAGTGGGTTTATGATAGTTTTACCGTCTATTTCGAATACCAGACAGCCTTGCATGCCGTAACACACCGCAAGAATCCGCGATCATCTGACTAGCCTTGTCTGACTGATGTTATAGGCTCCAGGTGCATAGATACAGTGCATCTAAACTATTCAATTAATTAATAAAACATTATCAAACGATATAATTTATTAGTCTATATTCTAGACTAGGTATTTCTATTTTCTGTTTATAGTCTACTTTATATAAAGTGATGAAATAATTATATTTTTAAAATGTCCATCGGTTATGTGCGCCAACTAACAGACATCTAGATTTATTCAGTATTTCTAATGTTATTTCTTGCATAAAATATAAGGTTAATAGGTGCTGAGATGCTTAAAATAATCAAGTCAGTATTGGCTGCCTTTTTTGGCGTACAGTCTGAAGCTAACCGGCAGCAGGACTTTCAGTCAGTATCACCCTGGAAATTTGTTTTTGTCGGAATTCTTATGGCATTGATTTTTGTTGTTTTAGTCGCAACCATTGCCTGGTTCGCCGCTAATTAATTAAATTATTGCACCTTTTCATTTCCTGTCTATACTCAACGTAACAAAATACTGGCTGCATTTCCTTATTCATAAAAATAAAGGGGGGATTGATGGGCCGACTTATTCACACAGCTTTTAGTGTCGTGCTTCTGTCATTGTTTACTGGCTTTGCACAAGCATCATCAATAAATACCTCGTCCGGATGGAATATGCCGGTTGGTGTCACAGAAATCAGTCGGGAAGTGTACGGTCTGCACATGATCATTCTATGGATCTGTGTAGTGATTGCTGTGGTTGTCTTCGGGGTCATGTTCTATTCACTGATTACCTACCGTAAATCCAAGGGGGCAAAAGCTGCTCATTTTCATGAAAATACTACCGTTGAGATCATCTGGACTGCCATCCCATTAGTGATCCTGGTGCTGATGGCCGTGCCTGCAACCGCTACCCTGAAAAAAATGTATGACGCTTCAGAGGCTGATATCGATGTGCTGGTCACAGGGTATCAATGGCGCTGGCGTTATGAGTATCTTGAAGAAGATGTCAGTTTTTTCAGTAACCTGGCAACCCCCAGAGACCAGATCTATGCAGCCGATGCTAAGGGTGACAATTATCTGGTTGAAGTAGATGAGCCAATGGTGGTGCCTACCGGTAAAAAAATTCGTGTGTTGCTGACGGCCAATGACGTTATTCATTCCTGGTGGGTACCTGACCTGGCGGTGAAAAAAGATGCCATCCCAGGGTTTATCAATGAAACCTGGTTTGAGATCGATGAGCCGGGTATTTACCGTGGTCAATGTGCTGAGCTGTGTGGCCGTGATCACGCGTTTATGCCGATTGAGGTTAAAGCTGTATCCCCTGAGGACTATGTTGTCTGGTTAGATAGTCGCCGCGAGGCGGCGGCCGTTGAAGCCGCTGGGTCTGACCGTGATTGGGAAATGGATGAACTGATGGAACGGGGCATGGCAACCTACAACACCTACTGCTCTGCTTGTCATCAGCCTGAAGGGCAGGGGTTGCCACCCATGTTCCCGGCCTTGGCAGGCTCAGGTATTTCGATAGATCCAGATGCGCTGGAAGCTCATAAAGCAATTGTTTTACATGGTAGAACAGGCACCGCCATGCCAGCTTTCGGTGCGACGCTGTCACCGGCTGAAATCGCGGCGGTGATCACCTATGAGCGTAATGCCTGGGGAAATGATACGGGTGATCTTGTGCAGCCATCTGCCGTGCGTGCTTTGCTGGAATCACAATAAGAAGAGGTTAATGTTATGGCGTCTGATACATCGCAAGCGACTGTTCAGCAAAGTGTCAGTGATGTTGCACAGGGTGGTGCGGCACACGCAAGTCATGCAAGCCATGGACCGACTGGCATAATGCGCTGGGTATTAACCACTAATCACAAAGAGATCGGCTCCCTTTATCTGCTGTTCTCGCTGCTGATGCTGTTTATCGGTGGCACTATGGCGCTGGTGATTCGTGCTGAGCTCTTTCAACCGGGCATGCAATATATTCAGCCGGAATTCTTCAATCAGATGACCACCATGCATGGCTTGATCATGGTGTTTGGTGCAATCATGCCAGCTTTTGTTGGTTTGGCTAACTGGATGATTCCGATGCAGATCGGCGCGCCAGATATGGCACTGCCGCGTCTAAACAACTTCAGTTTTTGGTTATTACCGGTCGCTTTCGGTATTCTGTTATCTACACTGTTTATGGAAGGCGGCGGGCCGAATTTTGGCTGGACCTTCTATGCGCCGCTATCGACCACCTTTGCTCCACCTTCAACCAGCTTCTTTGTCATGTCGATCCATTTGGCCGGTATCAGCTCCATTCTCGGGGCCATTAACATCATTGCCACCATTCTGAACCTGCGTACCCCGGGTATGCGTTTGATGGATATGTCATTGTTTGTCTGGACCTGGCTGATTACGGCTTTCTTACTGATAGCGGTGATGCCGGTGCTGGCGGGTGTTGTTACCATGATGCTCATGGATATCAACTTCGGTACCAGCTTCTTCAATGCCGCCGGTGGTGGTGATCCTGTATTGTTTCAGCATCTGTTTTGGTTTTTCGGTCATCCCGAAGTCTACATCATGATACTACCGGCGTTCGGTATCGTGTCACTGATCGTACCAACCTTTGCCCGTAAACGTCTGTTCGGCTATGCCTCCATGGTCTATGCCACAGCATCCATTGCTGTACTGTCGTTTGTGGTCTGGGCTCATCACATGTTTACGGTCGGGTTGCCGCTCACGGCCGAACTCTTCTTTATGTACTCAACCATGCTGATTGCCGTGCCTACCGGGGTTAAGGTGTTCAACTGGATCGCCACGCTGTTTAGAGGGTCAATTACCTTTGAAGTGCCGATGCTGTTTGCGCTGGGCTTTATTGTGATGTTCACCATTGGTGGTTTGTCCGGGGTGATGTTGGCGATAGTGCCGGCTGATTTCCAGTATCACGATACCTATTTTGTGGTGGCCCATTTCCATTATGTGTTGGTGCCGGGTGCTTTGTTCGCGATTATGGCTGCCGCCTATTACTGGATGCCAAAATGGACCGGGCACTATGCCAATGAAACTCTGGGTAAATGGCATTTCTGGATGTCAGTGATTGGTGTCAATTTAACCTTCTTCCCAATGCACTTTTCCGGTCTGGCCGGTATGCCGCGCCGTATTCCGGACTATGCCCTGCAGTTTGCTGATTTCAATATGCTTTCATCGATTGGTGGTTTTATGTTCGGCTTCTCTCAGTTGATCTTTGTCTGGGTGCTGATTAAAGCCATACGCGGCGGTGAAAAAGCCCCGGCGAAAGCCTGGGAGGGTGCCGAAGGTCTGGAGTGGACCGTACCGAGTCCTGCGCCTCTGCATACATTTGATACGCCGCCAGCGTATAACCCGGCCACTGAATCACCGAGTCGACACTAGCATGCCGACAGATGCCAGGAGGTCGTCTCGATGAGTGTCAGCCAAACAGCTCAAGCCGGTGTAAAGCGAACCGTTAAAAAAACCCTCTGGGTGTTGCTGGGTATGGTGGGCTTTACATTGGCTTTGATACCTCTGTATGACGTTTTCTGTGAAGTGACCGGATTGAATGGAAAAACCGCCGATTCAGCGCAGATCATTAGTGCTAAAGGTGTGGATGAGTCGCGCCAGATACGCGTCCAGTTGGTGACTCGCAGTGGCAGTGGTTTGCCTTGGCGGTTGGAAGCTCTCGACTCCGTGGTGATGGTGCATCCGGGGCAGATCTCACAGGCGCGTTTTCAGTTCACTAATGTAGGTGATGAGCGCAGTTCTGGTCGTGCCGTGCCGAGCATCAGCCCCTCAGCGGGTGCTCGGCATTTTCGCAAGATGGAATGTTTCTGCTTCGAGCAGCAATGGTTGATGGCCGGTGAGACGATGCAGTTACCGCTGGTGTTTCAGGTCGACCCTGATCTACCTGCTGATATAAAAACATTAACGCTGGCTTATACGCTCTATCCGATGGATGAAGTGGTTGCCTTGGGAGGCTTTCGTGACTAGTCAATATTATGTTCCCCCAACCAGTAAATGGCCGATTATTGCTGTTGTGGTTATGGCCAGTACGGCCATAGGTGCCGGATCATTAATGAGTTATGGAACCGGCTTACCCTTCTTGCTAATTGGCCTGGTTGGCATTGCACTGGTGATGTATGGCTGGTTCCGTGATGTGGTCAGAGAGTCCATGGGCGGTCTGTATGATGCGCAGATGGACCGCTCTTTTCGACAGGGTATGGCCTGGTTCATCTTCTCGGAAGTGATGTTCTTTGCCGCTTTTTTTGGGGCACTGTTCTATGTTCGTGTATTTGCCTTGCCTTGGCTGGATGGCCAGGGAGCCAAGGGTGTTACCGCGTTGCTTTGGCCTGATTTCACCGCCAGTTGGCCGTTGATGCAGACTCCCGATCCAAGCATTGGAGGTCCGACTGCGGTGGTGAATCCCTGGACCCTGCCACTGATTAATACTCTGCTGCTGGTGTCATCCAGTGTGACCCTGACCATTGCTCATCATGCGCTGAAAGCCGGTGAGCGCCTCAAATTGCGTAACTGGTTAATAGCGACGCTGGTGTTGGGGTTTGTATTCCTGATCATTCAGGGAATCGAGTATGTCGAAGCCTGGAATCATCTCGGGTTAACGCTTCAGGCGGGTATCTACGGCTCTACCTTTTTTATGCTGACGGGTTTTCATGGGCTGCATGTAACCATTGGTGCCATTGTGCTGGCAGTATTATTAGTGCGGGTACTCAAAGGCCATTTCACTGCTGATAACCATTTTGCCTTTGAAGCGGGTGCCTGGTATTGGCACTTTGTTGATGTGGTGTGGATAGGTTTGTTCCTGTTTGTTTATGTGTTCTGAGTGCAAGGCTAATCAAGTGAGTATTCCCTGTGAAAAGCCATAGACCAACAGGACCATCAGTATCACGGCCAGGGTGATTCGCAGCTTCAGGGATGTCAGTGTGCGTCTTGATGCAGAGGCATCTTTAAGTAAAAAGCCGGCACCGGCCGCTAAACTGATTAACATAGCAATAAAGGTGAGGGCTATCAGGAGCTTTAGCATGAATCACTCCGAAGCGCTGAAGCGCAGGGGTTATAAAGCACCCAGTCGATCAAAAAATACGCGACAGGTCAAGCGTCTTATCAGTCTGACGTTATGGTGGGGATTATGGATGAGTCTGATGTTAGTTGGTTTGGCACTGGCAAATTGGCAGTGGCAACGCGCCGCGGAGAAAACTGAATTGCTGACCCAGTGGGCCGCAACCGAGATGCTGTACAACCCAGTGGTTGAGCCTGAAAATCTGGCGCAAGTGACGCTGACGGGGCATTTTCTGGCTGAGGAAACCCTCTGGCTGGATAACCGGATTCTACAAGGGCAGGTTGGCGTGGCCGTATTGACTCCCTTTGTGTCTGATTCAGGGCATTGGTGGCTGATACAGCGTGGTTTTATTGCAACAGTGGTTGATCGTCGTGTGGAACCCGAAGTTACCACGCCTAATTCCTCACTAGAGGTAAGTGGCTACTGGCAACAACTTCAGCAGGGCAACCTGGTGTTCGGTGATAATCGCGAAGGAAACCGCCTGCAGTCCCTTGATCTAAGTCCATGGAGTCATCTACCGCAGCCACATTTTCAGGGTGTAGTGCATCAAAGTGCGGGTGATGGGCAACTGGCCAGTTGGTGGAAGCCCAGTCAAATGCCACCTGAACGGCATATCGCTTATGCTGTTCAGTGGCTTTGTCTGGCTGTGCTTGCCTTGGTAGTCGCTGTGATAGGGCATCGTGTTCTGTATCGTAAAACCTGCCAGCAGGATAACTTATGAAATCGCGTATCAAGCTCATTCTTTTGATTCTGATTCTTGCTGCGCCCATGCCGATGGCCTGGGCAATGCTGCATTGGCAAATTGGCATTCCTGAATCAGATGTAGCCAAGGGGGAGCTTCACCATCAGCTTCCACCCTTAAGTGAGTGGCCACTGGACTGGCAGGCCAATGATCGCTGGCTGCTGGTCTGGAGTGCACCAGACGTCTGTGGATCTGAATGCCTGGCTCAAGCAGATCAGTGGTGGCGTATGCACCGAGCACTCGGGCGCCAGGCTATTCGGGTAGAGCGCTTGCGCTTAGCCGGTCAAGAACAGTCAGTATTACCGGGAGAGACCCAGGTTCTGTGGCAGGACAGTCGACCGGATTGGGCTGGAGACTTTCAGGTTTGGCTGGTTGATCCGCAGGGCATTGTTGTGACCCGTTATGCCGCGTTTGCTGAAGTGCGGGATGTGCATAAAGATCTGGAACGTTTGCTGAAACGCAACCCTGAATGAAATGACTGCTATAGTTGTAACTAGATAACAATAACAAGAGGTGATGATGGTGCGAACTGACGACAACCTCCAGGGCCGATCCCGACAGGCGGTTAACCGGGCCTTGTATCTGTCTGCTATAGGGGTTGGGTTTACCTTTGTAGTTATTCTGGTTGGGGTTTGGACGCGTTTGGTGGATGCTGGACTGGGCTGCCCTGACTGGCCTGGTTGCTACGGTGCATTGGTCGTTCCTGATGCACAACGCGCGGCTGGTTTTGCACCGGATGTGCCCCTTGAGCCGTTTAAAGCCTGGATGGAAATGTTTCATCGTTATATTGCCTCAGGCCTCGGTCTGGTGGCATTGACACTGGCCTTGATGGCTTGGAGAAACCGTCAAATTCCGGGCTATCCTGTCGTTGTTAGCTGGATCTTGCTGGGGATTATCTGTTTGCAGGGTGCCTTTGGTGCCTGGACGGTTACCCTGAAACTTTGGCCTCAGATCGTAACGCTGCACCTGTTGGGTGGATTTACTGTGCTGGCAACATTTTTCTGGCTGCATTATCAACTGAAAGCTTGTCGCCGATCTGAGCAACGAAATATGCATCTGCCCAGGCTCTGGTGGCTGGTTAGCTTGTTGTTAGTGGCTCAGGTTGCTTTGGGTGGCTGGACATCCAGTAATTATGCTGGGATTGCTTGTACCGGTTTCCCTACCTGTAACAATGAGTGGTGGCCTGACTATATGGACTTTGACGAAGGCTTTCATCTGACCCAAGAAGTCGGTCCCAATTACCTCTATGGTCAACTACATGCCGGAGCCCGCACGGCGATTCATTACACGCACCGCTTGGGAGCTCTGGCGCTGGGGTTGGGGTTACTGGTATTGACGCTACATTACAAACGCCACAGGAGCGCACGTCCCTGGTTACTGGCAGCTCTGGGTACCTATTTGCTGCAGGTATCACTGGGTGTCATTCTGGTATTGAATGCGCTGCCTTTATCCGTTGCCCTGTTGCATACCGCGGGTGCTGCACTGCTCATGCTGCTGCTGTTACGCAGTGGTTGGTCGCTGGGTATTAACGAATCCGCATCACAGGCTTATTGTTACAGGAAGGTGGTTCATGCGTAATACAGAACTGGTTATACATCCAAAGCAGGAGCTGGTTTCCTACTTGAGCCTTGCCAGGGATTATTTTGAGCTGGGCAAGCCGCGTGTTGTGTTGGTGATGCTGGTGTGTGCGGCTGTAGGTATGGCCCTGGCCGTCCCAGGTATACCCAATATGCTGTTGGTCGTTACTGGCCTGCTAGGTATCGGACTGGCCGCAATGGGAGCGGCTGCATTCAACCACTTATTGGATCAGCGTCTGGATAAACTGATGTTGAGAACCTCTCGACGGCCTGTTGCTGAAGGGCGAATTCGTGGCTGGCAGGCTGGAGTTTATGCCACGCTGTTGTCCTTGGCCGGATTAGCACTGTTGTGGCTAGAGGTGAATCCACTGACATCCATGCTGACAGCCATGGCGCTGCTGGGATACGCGGTGATTTATACCGCATTCCTGAAACATGCCACCCCGCAAAATATCACTATTGGTGGACTGGCAGGAGCGGCACCGCCCTTGTTGGGCTGGACTGCCATGACCGGTCAGCTTAACCCGGATGCCTTGTTGCTGGTATTGATAATTTTTGCCTGGACTCCCCCACATTTCTGGGCGTTGGCAATTCATAAGCGTGAAGAGTATGCCAAGGCCGGGGTTCCCATGCTGCCGGTAACTCACGGTATTGATTTCACTCGCCTGCAGATCTGGTTATATGGATGGCTGACAGTAGTGGCCACACTATTGCCATTTGCCACCGGCATGAGTGGTTGGATATACCTTTTCGGAATTGTATTACTGAACAGCCGGTTTATGTACTGGAACTGGAAAGTCTGGCGTGGGAATGATCCTAAGGCGCCACTTTCTGCATTTTGGTTTTCAATACGCTACATTTTATATCTATTTGGTTGGTTGTTACTGGATCATTACGTCACATTAGTGTTCTAAGAAATAGTGCTCTAAGAAATTAGGTGTTCTTGCTGTGAAAATAATAATAACCAGATCCTTGATCTGAATAACAAAGGGTGGCCTGGCCACCAAGGAGATACACTATGCTACTACATCAAATCAGTGGAGTTATGTTTCACCAACAAAGTATCTGGACGAATATTCGCGAGCGTAATTACACCTTCGTTGAATGTTATACCCATGCGCTGTTGTGGCTCTGTGCCATAGCACCGGTATCCTTCTTTATCGGAACAACGCAGGTTGGCTGGAGTATAGGCACCGGCGATTATGTCAAACTGTCAACTGGCAGTGCTTTTATGATTGCCGTGGTGTTTTACATTGCTCTGTTGGTTGGTGTGGCTTTTATGGCACATGTTATTCACTGGATGAAAAAAACCTACGGGGCTGATTCTGATCTGGAACATTGCATGGTGTTGGCTACCTGTACTGCTACACCGCTACTGTTGGCCGGTATCACCGGTTTGTGGCCGATGTTGTGGTTTGTGGTTGGGGTAGGCTTGGTAGCACTGGCCTACACGGTTTTCATTCTTTACTCCGGTGTGCCCGAGTTGATGAATATCCCGGCTGACAGGGGTTTTATGTTTTCCACATCGATTCTTACGGTGGGCATGGTAGTACTGGTGAGCATGCTGGCATCTACGGTAGTGTTGTGGGACTTAGGGATAGCACCGAGTTTTGTCTCAGGCTGATCAGTAAGGCTACCCGAAAGCGGTACTATCTGTGGCACAATAAGGCCCTGGTTTGGGGGAACTCAACCAGGGCCTTCTTACTGAGTAACTTAAGGGGACACTGTGCGACGATATTATTGGCCTTTGTTTATAGTGGCAGTATTGGTATTTGGTCTTGCTGTGTTCTGGGGATTGCAACAGTCAAAGCTGTCCCGCAGCCTGCCGGACTCGCTGGTACTGTCCAGTTTGCAAGGGCAACCTGTGGATCTGAATGACTTTCAGGGACAGCCGGTGGTGATTAATTTCTGGGCAACCTGGTGCCCGCCCTGTATCCGTGAGATGCCACTGCTGGCAAGCTACGCAGAAGAGGAAGGCTTAACGCTGGTATTGATCAATCAGGGAGAAACCGTGGATGTTATTACTGATTATCTGGATAGCGCTGGATTGACCTTTGAGCACCTATTACTCGACCCCCGACAAGCCGCATTGCAGGCCATGCAGGTGCGAGGTTTGCCGACCACACAGTTTTTTGATGCTGAGGGGCGATTGGTCAATGAGCACACGGGCGAGTTGCATGATGAGCAGCTGCAGCAGTTTGTGCAACGTTATCTGCAATGATCAGGACTCAGCGTTGGTGCTCATAAACACAGAGGTTTACTGCGCTGGCCAGGTTAAGTGATTCGATTAGTCCGGCACCCGGAATGGTAAAGGCTTTTGCCTGCATAGCATCCAACTGCGCACGCGGTACGCCGCGGGCCTCATTACCAAATAGATAACAGTCACTTTGTTGAAAGGCTGGTGTGGTTATGGCTTCACCTTGCATATCCAGGCAGGCGATCTGGTTAAAGCGCCCAGACAAGGATTCCAGAGCGACATCCTGCTCTAGCGGTACATGAAAAATAGCGCCCATGCTGGCGCGGATCACCTTGGGATTATAGGGATCGACACTGTCTGGGCTTAGTAGACAGCGAAAGCCACCGAACCAACCTAATGTGCGCAAAATAGTACCCAGATTACCTGGGTCCTGTATCTGATAGAGATAAATAGCGACATCGGTAGCTGTATAAATCGGCTGTATCGCTTGAGTAGGCACTACCGCCAGAATACCTTGGGGAGACTTGGTATCTGAGATGCCCGCCATCTGTTTGCTGCTGATGACCTGCTTGTTGAATGACGTTGACCAGTCAGCATAATCCTCGGTTACCAGCAGGATACTTGCCTGGAGCCCTGTTTGCTTTTGGGCTGCTTTCTCCAGCTCCAGTACCAGATGCTCACCCTCTACCAGGCACTGGCCAAATTCCTGGCGATACTTTTTCTGCTGCAGTTTTTTGATGGCATCCAGTTTCATGCTTCAAGCCCCTGATTGTGACATGATATCTAGCGCCAAGGCTTCAGCTACTTTAATGCCATCAATACCGGCCGATAGTATGCCACCGGCATAACCGGCGCCTTCGCCAGCCGGATAAAGTCCACGCACGTTCAGGCTTTGCAGGCTGTTTGCATCTCGGGTAATGCGGATAGGGGAGGAGGTACGTGACTCTATCCCGGTCAATACGGCATCCTCACGATCAAATCCACGGATTTTCTTGCCAAAGGCTGGCAGGGCTTCACGTATAGCTTCAATGACATAATCAGGCAGGGCATCAGCCAGGTCACAGAGTTTGACACCAGGTTGATACGACGGGATCACTTCGCCGAGCGTCGTTGATGGACGGCCTTTGATAAAGTCCCCGACCAGCTGTGCTGGAGCGCTGTAGTCACAGCCGCCCAGTTGATAGGCAATGGCTTCGAGCTTTTCCTGCAGCTCTATGCCGGCTAAGGGACTGCCGGGAAAATCCTTCTCTGGATCAATGCCTACCACGATGCCAGCATTGGCATTACGTTCTTTACGCGAATATTGACTCATACCATTGGTAACGACCCGACCCTCTTCCGATGTTGCCGCCACAACCTGACCACCAGGGCACATGCAAAAGCTATATACAGCGCGGCCATTCTTAGCATGGTGTATCAGTTTGTAATCAGCGGCTCCCAGGGCTTCATGACCGGCATACTTGCCCAAGCGTGCATTGTCGATCATGGATTGTGGGTGTTCGATACGAAAGCCGATGGCAAAGGGCTTTGGTTCAATAAACACCTGCTTGCGGTGTAGCATTCTGAAAGTGTCACGGGCGCTGTGACCTAGAGCCAGTACGACATGATTGCTGGGAATTTGCGTACCGTCGGCAAGTTCCACACCACGAATTTGCCCTGCATCGATGATCAGATCGGTAACTCTGGATTCAAAGCGTATCTCACCACCTAGCGCGATAATTTCCGCGCGCATTTTGGCAACCACACTGGTCAGACGGAAGGTGCCGATATGCGGTTTGCTGACATACATAATGTTGTCCGGTGCACCTGCCTTGACGAACTCCTGCATCACCTTGCGGCCATAAAACTTGGGGTCCTTCACCTGACTATAGAGTTTACCATCGGAAAACAGGCCTGCGCCGCCTTCACCATACTGCACATTGGACTCAGGAGAGAGTTGGTGTTTGCGCCATAACGCCCAGGTGTCCTGCGTTCTTTGACGCACATTACGCCCACGCTCCAGCACAATAGGTTTAAAGCCCATCTGAGCCAGAATCATTGCCGCGAACAGGCCACAAGGTCCAAAGCCAATAACGATAGGGCGTTCTGTCAGTCCTTCCGGCGCACAGGCGACGGGATAATAGACCGTATCCGGTGCTGGAATAACCTGTGGGTCATCTTTAAAACGCGTCAGTACCTCCTCATCGTCTGGGGTGCTTAGATGAATAATGTATACGAAGGAGATCTCGGTGTTTTTCTTGCGGGCATCATAACTGCGCTTGAATACACTGAAACTGAGTAGTTCTTCATCCCTGAGTAACAAACGCTCCAGGATGGCTTGACGCAGTGCCGATTCTGGGTGATCAAGGGGTAGCGACAGTTGAGTAAGGCGAATCATCTTGGCGTTCCGGACGGTAGGGGGCAATCTGTAATCTGAACTGCAAAGTATACCTGTCAGCCTGGATAAAGTCAGTCTGAGTAGTGGGTTTAGCTGATTTATGGTGGCCATAATTTGATGCAAGCAGCAACCATGGCTTGACGAGTTGATTTGGATTAGCTATATGATTTGTAGGTGATTGATTGGCTTGGGTAAGATATTTGATAGATTACATTATTTTAATATTGCTATAATAATATAAATTAATATGGGATGTGATTTTAAATGAAAACATGGAGCTTTCAAAATGTTTGTATAATTCTAATGATATTTATGTTGTTGGTTTTTTCAGTACACCTTTTTGCTATTAAGGATCAATACAATAAACAAGAACGATTCTCAAGGGAGTTGCTTGCCCATGCTGAAGATGTATCCACTCAATTGCTTGATGCCACGAAAGAAGTTGAAAATGAAGATATCAATCGCTGTGATGAAAATAGTCTTGATACTATCAGAAAAATAACACATAAATATTTATATGTTTATGATTTAGGTATTGTCGAGAATGATGCGATAATATGTACAGCTAATTGGGGTAGGTTGCCCTACCCAGCTTCACTCCCGATGGACTTTTATACGACAAAGTCTGGATTTTTTTTATATTCAATGGTCCCAGGTATCTTTCCTATCACACTGGAGTTAGACATCACCAGAAGAAAAAATATTGCTGCATTTACCGCCTACTTTGCTTTTCAAACGTTTTTAACCAGTGATGAAGGGTTTTCATTCTCAATTGAAACAACGACAGACAATCATGCCTTTATATATTATGAATCTCCCGATCAGAAAACCACATGGGTTGATTTTCCATTTCTAGATGATCTTGTAGTTAATACGTCGTTATGCAGTAATATATATTCATACTGTGTGCATACATTTAATTATCGTTCTGGATTATTATATTACGATAAGGCTTTTGTTTTTTTGACATTATTGTTTAGTTTTATGTTGAGTTATGTTGTTTTCTATGCGGTTAGCTCGTATCTTTATAACAAAAATTCAATGGAATATAGACTAAGAAGAGCAATTTTAAATAGAAGGCTACATATGGAGTATCAGCCTATTTTATCCCTGAAAACCTCTGAAATTGTTGGTGTGGAGAGTTTGGTAAGATGGGATGATGAAGTATATGGAAGGGTTTCACCAGAATTGTTTGTTAGTATTTCAGAAAAAATAAAACTCTACAAATATGTGGCCTATCAAACAGCTGCCTTTTCTATTGATGAAATGGCTTCAATTTTAAGGGAGAGAAAGGACTTCTTCTTGTCAATTAACGTTAGTACTTATGAAATAACTGAGAATAGCTTTTTAGAGTATTTGAAGGCAAAAGTTGTGGATAATGGTATAGATGTACATCAGGTGAAAATAGAGATTACAGAAAAAATAGCAGTATCTCTTAGTGTGTTATCAGATTTTTCCAATCGAGCAAGGCATTACGGGTTTAGGGTTTCGTTAGATGATTTTGGAACAGGTGTTTCTAATCTGGTATGGCTTACCGAAATTAATTTTAACGATATTAAAATTGATAGAGTTTTCACACAGTCATTAAATGATGACTTTAAGAAAATAATGGTTTTTTCTATAATAAATTTGGTTTCTGGATTGGATAAGCAGTTGATTTTTGAAGGGGTAGAAAATATTGATGAGCTTGAATTGATACGAGAATATTGTGATGATGCTTATGTGCAGGGGTGGTATTTTTATAAGTCAATGCCTAAGGTTGAGTTGAGTAAGGTTCTTGATGCTAGTTTTTAAAGAGTGTTTTTGATAAAAATATTTCAATATGTGATTTTGGTTGATAAATGTTAGTATTTTTAGTTAAATGTTATATTGATGATCGATTAAATTAGAGAATATGCTTTTAAAATGATAATGCTTAATATCCGAAATTTTATTTTAATTATAGCAATATTTTTTTCGCTAATTGTGTTGGCACATGTTTTTGCTATTAAAAATCAATATGAAAAACAGAATGAATTTTCTGATAAGTTGCTTGAGCATGCTGAACTGGTATCTACGCAACTACAAAATGCTATTGATGAGGCTAAAGAAATAGAGATAGAAAATTGTGATGAATACAGCCTGGGTGTTATTAGGCAAATAACCCATAAGTATTTATACGTATATGATTTGGGACTAATTGAAAACGAAGTGGTTAAATGTACTGCTAATTGGGGAGTTTTATCACCACCAATCTGGTTACCTAAAGATCATCATGTTGATGGTAGGTTTTTGCTATATTCAATGGTTGGTGGTCTATTTCCGATAGAAATTGATCTGGATATCACACGGAGTGATAATATAGCTGCTTTTACAGCTTACTTTGCTTTTCAGCCATTTTTAAGCAGAAATGATGATTTTTCATTTTCAATTGAAGCGACTTCTGATAATCATGTGTTTGTTAATTACGACTCGCCTGCACAGAATATCAAGTGGATGAATTTTTCTATTATAGATAGTGTCAGGGTGAATACATCAGTATGTAGTAGCTTATATGGGTACTGTGTGCATACTTTCAATAAACGTCCTGGTTTATTATATTATAAAGTGTCTTTGGTTTTGACGATTTTGTTAATTGGTTTTGTTTTTAGCTGTGTGATTTTTTATGCGGTTAATTCATATTTTTATAATAAGGGGTCAATTGAGTATAGGTTAAGAAAAGCTATTCTTAATAAAACCTTATACATGGAGTATCAACCAATCATTTCTTTGAAAACTTCTGAGATTATTGGTGTGGAAAGTTTGGTTAGGTGGGATGATGAAGTGTATGGAAGAGTTTCACCAGAATTATTTATTAGTATTGCCGAAAAAATTAAGCTTTATCAGTATGTGGCTTATCAGACAGCAACATCTTCTATTGATGATATGGTTTCTGTTTTGAAAACTAGAAAGGATTTTTTCTTGTCAATTAATGTAAGCACATTTGAAGTTACTGAAGAGAGTTTCTTGGTCTATCTGAATAAAAAAGTCCTTGATAATGGTATTAATCCTAATCAAATTAAAATTGAAATTACTGAAGAAATAGAAGTACCACTCAACGTACTTTCAGATTTTTCTAATAGAGCAAAGCGTTGTGGGTTTAGAGTTTCCTTGGATGATTTTGGTACAGGTGTGTCTAATCTGGTTTGGCTTACTGAAATTAATTTCGATGACATTAAAATTGATAGGATATTTACCCAGTCATTAAATGATGATTTGAAAAAGGATATGGTCCTTTCTATAATAAATTTGATTTCTGGATTGAATAAGCAGTTAATATTTGAAGGTGTTGAAAATACTGTTGAACTTGAGTTTATAAAGAACTATTGCGATGATGCGTATGTGCAAGGCTGGTACTTTTTTAAATCAGTACCTAGGCATGAGTTAATTGAGATATTGAATGATGACTACTCAAACTCTACTGCTTATATAAGTTGATGTTTTTATATGTGGCTCAGGTGATTGGCCTGTCCGGCGATGCCACGTACAATGCCAGTTTTAAGATGGTAAAGGTGAAGCAGCAACTATGGCACGATCAAAAAGTAGTAACCGCTGGTTGGATGAGCACGTCAATGACCCCTATGTAAAGCAGGCGCAGGTTGATGGCTATCGCTCTCGGGCCAGTTATAAACTGCTGGGGATTAATGAGAAAGATAAGCTTATCAAACCGGGTATGCTAGTGTTGGATCTTGGCTCGGCACCGGGTGGTTGGTCTCAGGTGGCATCAAAACTGGTTGCACCAAAAGGCAAGGTGATTGCTTCCGATATTCTACCCATGGACGCTATGGCCGATGTTGAATTTATTCAAGGTGATTTTACTGAGCAGGCTGTTTTTGATCAGATCATGGCCGCTGTTAATGGTGATCCAGTGGATGTAGTGATTTCAGATATGGCGCCTAATATCAGTGGTGTGTCGGCTGCAGATCAGGCCGCCTCCATGTATTTGGTTGAGCTGGCGTTGGATATGGCTTGCCAGGTATTGAAACCCAACGGTAATTTTGTTGCCAAGGTGTTTCATGGTGAAGGCTATGATGATTATATCAAATCGCTGCGTGATCATTTTGCCAGCGTAGTGATCCGCAAGCCAGAAGCGTCACGCTCTCGCTCACGAGAAGTGTTTGTCGTAGGCAAAGGGTATAAAGGCTAACTCAAACAGCGGTGCTATCTTAGACGCTCAACGATTACACTGGCAGGTTCCGGCTTGCCAAAGAGGTAGCCCTGCAGCAGATCGCAGTCATGAATGCTGGCTAGGAAGTAGGCTTGCCCCTGAGTCTCCACACCCTCTGCCACGACCTTCAAACCTAGTGCATGTGCCATAGAAATAGTTGCTTCACTAATCGCGGCATCGTTAGGATCAGTTTCGATATCGCGTACAAAGCTGCGATCCAACTTAAGGGTATCAATTGGCAGACGTTTGAGATAGGCCAGAGACGAGTATCCGGTGCCAAAGTCATCAATTGCCAAGCTGACTCCCAGGTGACGCAAATCCATCAGTTGACTAATACAATGCTCTGGATTATCCATGGCAACAGATTCGGTAATTTCAAGCTCCAGCTCACCAGATTTTATAGCATAGCGCTGCATACAAGCTGCGACTTGAGTGACTAAGCGGGCTGAGCGTAATTGATGCGATGAGAGATTGACCGCGATGCGAATGTTGATGATGCCTTCATCATGCCAAAGCGCTAATTGACGGCAAGCTTCTTCAAGCACCCAGGCACCAATCGTTTCAATCAGACCACTTTCTTCTGCAACAGGAATAAAGCGCAGGGGAGGTACTAGCCCTTGTTTAGGGTGGTGCCAGCGTATCAGTGCTTCGACAGCGAGTATTTTCTGTGAACGGGCACAAACCTGAGGCTGGTAATAAAGCCTGAATTCAACTATTAACTGCAACACCCGCTTATATTCTGTCGCAATTGCTCTTTAAAAATTACGTCTGGTTGAATGAAACCCAGTATTTTCCTGGGACGCAGGTTCAGCCTTACTTGAGCCTTTGCAATCAAGGCTTGGGTTACTGTCCGCAAATCCGTGCCCTTGGGTATGTATTGACGCAAGAGCCCATTTGCATTTTCGTTTGCGCCACGCTGATAAGACGCATAGGGGTCTGCAAAGTAAACATCAGTTTCCAGTTCACGAGCAATGCGTTCATGGTCAGCGAATTCTAAGCCGTTGTCGGCGGTAATGCTGTGAACCAAAGCTTTGAAAGGCTGTAGCATATCTATCGTTGCTTCAGCCACCGCATCGGCACGTTTACTAGTCACTTTCCTAACTAAATAAAAGCGGCTTTTTCGCTCTAAAATAGTTACGATAGCCCCCGTTCCTTGTTTGCCAATGACCGTGTCTATTTCCCAGTCTCCATAGCGGCCTCGATCATCAATAATCCCAGGCCTATCGTGTATTGAGCGCCTACCCAGGATACGGCCCCGCTGCTTGTGAAGCCGCTTTTTATAACGTTTCAACCGATGTCTCAGGTGGGTGAACAAGGTGCCACCCTCATTAAAATCAGCCAGTACATAGTTATAGATCCACTCGTGACTGACGGTGTAACCAATCCTGGTGCAAATAGCCGATATCTGCTCAGGACTCCAGTCAAGTTCGAGCATGAACTCAACGGCATTCCTTGTGTTCTCACATATTCGCTTAGCTTTTGGCTTTAAACGGCGAAATAATGAGCGCTGTTGAGCTCTATCGGGGTCATAGTGACCTGCTTCATTTTTGTTACGTCGCAACTCTCGATTGACGGTCGAAGGTGCAATGTTTAGCTTTCTTGCAATCTCTCGCTGCGAAAAATCCTGTGAGAGCAGCAAAGAAATCTGGTATCGTTGTCCCTCGGTCAGCTGCCGATAACTCATGTGTAGATCTCATTTTTTTTGGTCGAAAAATAAGGCTACCACATTTCGGTAGCTGGCCTCTCTCCGACCTGGCCCATCACATGAGTGTTGCGGTTATTATCTGAATTCAGGGAGTTTTAGTTTTTATAAGCTAAAGCATTTACTAGTATGTCGTTGAATGAACGATATTATTAAAATTATGTTACTGTGTAAACACAAATAATTATCATTGCTTGTGTGTGGTTATTCGCTGTCCTTGCAGTAGAGCAGATCTATTAAGGCACTTATGACCAGAAAATTTCAATAAAATGTCATTAAATTGAAACATTTTACTCCTAGTATCTGGTCTATACCAATCTATACTCAGGAGACATCATGAAAAACGCACCGTTTCACTCCCTGAAAAAAACAGCTGTTGCACTTGCCCTGGGTTCTGTCATGGCAGTACAAGCGGTTTCAGCGACAGAGTTGACTGTTTATACCGCTGTTGAGTCTGATGACCTACAGAAATATGCCGAACGCTTTAATCAGGCCCATCCTGAGATCAGCATTCGTTGGGTGAGAGACTCCACCGGTGTTATGACTGCCCGTCTGCTTGCCGAAAAAGAGAATCCTCGTGCCGATGTGATCTGGGGATTGGCGGCAACCAGTCTGCTGATGCTGGATAAAGAAGAGATGCTGCAGCCATACGCGCCAGCCGGTGTTGAAAATCTGGATCCAAAATTCGTTGATGCCAATAATCCACCGGCCTGGGTCGGAATGGATGCCTGGGTAGCCGCAATTTGCTACAACACGGTCGAAGGTGAAAAGCTGGGTGTGCCTATGCCAACCAGTTGGGAAGATCTGACCCGTCCGGAATATCAGGGCCATGTGGTGATGCCAAATCCTAACTCGTCTGGAACCGGTTACCTGGATGTGTCTAGCTGGATCCAACTCTGGGGTGAAGAAAAAGCCTGGGAATTCATGGATGGTCTGCACAATAACATCAGCCGTTACACCCATTCAGGTTCAGCGCCTTGCAACCTGGCTGGTTCGGGTGAAGCGGTTGTGGGTGTGTCCTTTGCTTTCCGTGCCGCCCGCCTGAAATCTCAAGGTGCGCCGGTTGAAGTAGTGTTTCCGTCTGAAGGTTTAGGCTGGGATATGGAAGCTGCTGCGATCGTTAAGGGTACTCAGAATCTGGAAGCCGCCAAAACCCTGATGGACTGGGCTATCAGTCGTGAAGCCAATGAGTTGTATAACGAAGGCTATGCCGTGGTAGCCATGCCAGGGGTTGCCCAGCCAATTGAAAACTATCCAGCCGATATTGTCGATCGCATGATCAATAACGATTTTAGCTTCTCGGCCGTGAACCGTGACCGCATTCTGCAGGAATGGCAGCGTCGTTACGATGGTAAGAGTGAAGCGCGTTAAGTATCAGTAGGACTGAACACGGCAGGTGAGAGCATGGATGCTCCACCTGCTTTTTAATTGGAGTTATCCCTATGCATGCATTGCAGAAATCATCCATAACGGCGTTTGTGCCGCAAACTTCCACCTTGGCTGGCAGCCATCATAGCTCACCACAAGTGTGTCTGAAAATTGAGGCCCTAACCAAACAGTTTGGTGAGTTCACCGCACTTAAGACCATAGACCTGGAGATCTTTGAGGGTGAGTTTGTTTGCTTTCTGGGTCCATCCGGGTGCGGTAAGACCACCTTGTTGCGTGCTATCGCCGGACTGGAGATGCAAAGCAGTGGGCGAATTTTTCAAATGGATAAAGAGATTTCCACACTACCGCCACAAAAGCGTGATTTTGGCATAGTGTTCCAGTCCTACGCCCTGTTCCCCAATCTAACTATTGCTGACAATATTGCCTACGGTCTGAAAAGTCAGGGTTACTGTAAAACACGCATCCGCGAGCGGGTGCAGGAGCTACTGACACTGATTGGTCTGGAGGGCTCGGATGCCAAATATCCGGCGCAGTTATCCGGAGGGCAACAGCAGCGTGTAGCGCTGGCGCGCGCGTTGGCGACTGAGCCTGGGTTATTGCTGCTGGACGAGCCGCTGTCAGCATTGGATGCACGGGTGCGTTTGCACCTGCGTCAACAGATCAAGTCATTGCAGCAGGCGCTGGGTGTAACAACCGTTATGGTCACCCATGATCAGGAAGAAGCGTTGACGATGGCTGATCGCATTGTGGTGATGAATCATGGCGTTATTGAACAGATCGGTACGCCAGAAGAGATTTACCGTCATCCGGTCAATGCCTTTGTGGCCGGGTTTGTTGGCAGTATGAATCTGCTGCCGGTTGAGGTCGCATCGGCGTCAGGTGTGCAGTTGGGTGTTCAGCATCTACCCTGTCTTCCACATGAGTTAAATAATGGTGATTCAGCCTGTCTGGGTATCCGTCCTGAAGAGGTCGTGCTGACCGAGCATGACGATGAAAACAGCGCGCTGGAAGCACGGGTGGTACATGTCGAGTATCTAGGTTCATTTATGCGCGTAACTTGCGACCTGTTAATGCTAGATCAACAGCTAGTAGTGGATTTGCAGCATACTGATGCCGAACGTATGACCGTTGCCGTTGGGCGAGAAGTGTTTTTGCAGCTGCCGCAGTGCTACTGCCGAATTTTTGTGCAACAGGTGCATTGACATGAGCACTACTAGCTTTCCTATGGCCCGATTGGCTGACTGGCGCTATAAAATCAACGCAGAAATACTACTTAAGTTATTGTTTCTGCTCGCAGCACTTGCACTGATGCTTATAGGTCTGGTGCTGCCACTTTACACCATGCTGCTGAAAAGTTTGCAGAATGGCAGCGGTGAGTTTATCGGTTTGGTGAACTACAGGTATTACTTTTCTACGCCTGCACTGGTTAATTCGATACTGAATTCTTTCTTTATAGCCTTCGTTACTATGCTATTGGTGGTGTCGTTGGCGTTCATGTGTGCCTATGGCATTACCCGTACCTGCATGCCGGGGAAAAAGTTGTTTCGTATGCTGACGCTGTTGCCAATCCTGGCACCTTCGCTGCTGCCAGCCATCAGCCTGGTGTATATCTTTGGTACTCAGGGTTATATGAAATCCCTGTTGGGAGATACCAGCATCTATGGGCCTGTCGGTATCGTGATCGGTATGTGTTTCTGGATATTCCCACATGCCCTGATGATCCTGATTACCGCTCTGTCCAATAGTGATGCGCGTTTATATGAAGCCGCCAAGGTGATGAAGACCTCGACGTTTCGAACCTTTATGACCGTCACGTTGCCGGGAGTTCGATACGGCTTGATGTCATGCGCATTTGTGGTGTTCACCCTGGCCATTACCGATTTTGGTGTACCCAAGGTCATCGGTGGGCAGTTCAGCTTGTTGGCAACGGATATTTACAAGCAGGTTGTCGGCCAGCAGAACTTCCAGATGGGGGCCGTTGTAAGCGTCATACTCTTGTTACCTGCAGTATTCACCTTTATTGCTGATCGCTGGGTACAACGCAAGCAAACAGCACAGTTGTCATCCAGAGCGGTGCCCTATCAGCCCGAGCCCTCTCCAATGCGTGATTGGCTGTTTGCCCTGCTTTGCTATGCAGTTGCTGCGGTGATTGTGCTGGTGATTGGTACCGCTGTGTATGCTTCGCTGATTCACTTTTGGCCCTATAACTTGAACTTTACCCTGAATCACTACAGTTTTGACGGTCTCGGGGGGAGTGGCTGGGAGTCCTGGTTTAACTCCTTGAAAATGGCTGGATCAGTGGCACTGATCGGCACGTTGGTGATTTTCACCACCGCCTGGCTGGTGGAAAAAAGTAAGGAATTTCCGTTACTGAGACAGACTGTGCACCTATTTGCCATTTTACCTATGGCGGTGCCGGGTATGGTGTTGGGTCTGGCGTATATCTTCTTTTTTAACCATCCAAACAATCCGCTGAATGTGCTCTACGGCACCTTGGCGATTATGATTTTGAACACTCTGATACATTTTTATACCGTGTGCCATCTGACCTCGATGACGGCGCTGAAACAACTGGATCCGGAATTCGAGTCGGTTGGGTCATCGCTCAAAGTGCCCTTCTGGCGTACCTATACCCGTGTAACGCTGCCGGTCTCATTGCCCGCGGTGTTAGATATTTCGGTGTATCTGTTTGTGAATGCCATGACAACGGTATCGGCGGTGGTCTTTCTGTATGGGCCGGACACGCGTTTGGCGGCGGTTTCAGTCCTGCATCTGGATGAAGCCGGTTACTTTGCCAGTGCGGCGGCGATGGCGGTGCTGATATTGTTGACCTCTGTGGCTGTGAAGATACTGCATGCGCTGGTGACTCATCTGTTACTTAAAAAAGCTCAGGTCTGGCGGCATCGTTGATCCCTCTAAGACCACTCTACATAGAACCATGAAGGAATAGTGCCGATCATGCACAACGAACCCTATCTGCTGACACCCGGTCCACTGACGACCAGCCTGAGTGTAAAACAAGCCATGCTGCGGGACTGGGGTTCCTGGGATGGTGATTTCAACCAGATCACCGCGGGCATCTGTCAATATTTGCTGACGTTGGCTAATGCCCAGCAAACTCATGTGTGTGTCCCGCTGCAGGGGAGTGGTACCTATGTGGTCGAAGCGGTATTCGCCACGTTGTTGGGTAAGGATAGCAAGACACTGGTACTGATGAATGGTGCCTACGGCCAACGTGCCGCCAGCATGCTTAAGCGTATGGGAAAATCCTACGTGACCCTGGATAAGGGCGATTACCAGCCACCACTGGCTCAAGAGGTGGACGAGCTGCTGCGCCAGGACCCGTTGATCACCCATGTGGTGGTGATTCACTGTGAAACCAGCTCGGGCATTCTCAATCCCGTGGAAGCTATCGCCAAGGCGGTAGCCGCACAAGGGCGAGAGTTGATTATCGATTCCATGAGCGCTTTTGGAGCCATTGCGGTGGATGCCACCGAGCTACCCTTTGTTGCGCTGGTCTCGTCAGCCAATAAGTGTATAGAAGGGGTGCCAGGATTCGGTTTCGCACTGATCCTTGAAACGGCATTGCAGTCGTGTGAAGGCCAGTCAGCATCCTTGTCGCTGGACCTCTATGACCAATGGCGCTATATGCAAAAAACCGGTCAGTGGCGTTTTACACCACCTACTCATGTAGTCGCGGCCTTTCATCAGGCGCTGCAGGAGTACCAGTTAGAAGGTGGTCAGCCAGCGCGTTTGCAACGTTACAGCCGCAATCGTGATCGGCTGGTAGCGGGTATGCGCGCACTGGGGTTCCAGACGCTGCTGGAAGATGCCTGGATTTCACCGATTATTATTACCTTCTTGTCTCCAGATGATCCGGCGTTCAACTTTATGCCTTTTTATCAGCAGATGAAGGCGCGTGGTTTCTTGATCTATCCGGGTAAATTGACCCAGGTCGAAAGCTTCAGGCTGGGTTGTATTGGCCAGCTTTTTGACCCGCAGATCGATGCTGTTCTTGGGGCTGTAGCGGAGAGTTGCAGTGCCCTTGGACTGACGACGCTTCAACCCCCTCGGGCTATATCCCTGTAAGGAGAAAACATGTTTAGTTATCAGCGCCGTTATTGTGGACAGGTTCAGGCAGTGATTATGGATCTGGCTGGCACCTGCGTAGACTTTGGCTCCCTGGCACCGATACAGGCTTTCCAGAGCCTGTTTAACGCTGAAGGGGTGGCAATTACCCAGGCAGAAGCTCGTGCGCCCATGGGCAAGGAAAAGCGTGAGCATATTGAAGCTCTGCTGGCGATGCCACGCATTGCTGAAGCCTGGTTAGCTGTTAAACAGCAGCCGACCGACTCGGCCGAAGTGGACCGCCTGTATAACGCGTTTGTGGTTTACCAACAGGCTAGTATTGCTCAGAACAATCGCTTGATACCGGGTATGGACGACCTGCTTGGCTATTGTGATGAACAGGGCATCAATATCGGTGTGAATACCGGTTATAGCCGCGAGATGATTGCCGAGTTACTGCCAGCACTGGCCGAGCAAGGGTTTAAGCCGCTATCAGTGGTGTGTGCGACCGATGTACCTGCAGGGCGCCCCTTCCCCTGGATGGCACTGCAGAATGCTCGGGATCTGTCTGTCAGTTGTGTACAGGCCTGTGTCAAAGTGGATGATACCGCAGTGGGTATTGAAGAAGGCTTGAATGCCGGCATGTGGACGGTTGCCGTTGCTGTTTCAGGTAATCAGACCGGCCTGTCTCAGGCTGATTGGCTGGCGCTGTCAGATAGCCAGCAGCAACAGCAGAGTCTGGCCGCCCACCAGGCGCTGAGTCGCTCAGGAGCTCATTATATTATCGACTCTGTGGCCGAGCTTCCCGAGGTGTTGGAAGAAATAGGTTTTCGGCTAGCGGGTGCTGAACAGCCTTGAGTAACCTGGCACTGGTATTGGTGTTGATCTCCGCGTGTATGCATGCGGGCTGGAATTTGCTGGGCAAGAAACAGGTGCCCTCGTTGGCTTTTTTTTCGTTGGCGATGCTCGGGGGCGCGGTACTGTTTGCACCCTTATTATTGGTTGGCCATGGCTGGATTGGACTGGGCGCTGATTTCTGGTGGTTGCTGCTGCTCTCCGGTGGTTTTCAGGCGGTGTATATGGCCGGATTAGCCTGGGCTTATGCGCGCGGTGAGATCAGTGTGCTCTATCCGCTGGCGCGGGCTTTGCCTGTGCTGCTGGTGCCCTGTGTCAGCTTTATCATCTGGCAACAGCTGTCACTTAGCCTGCGAGATGTCGGCGGAATGCTACTGATCGCACTGGCTGGTTTTATGTTGCCCTTAGTACGTCCCAGTGCTTTCAGTTGGTCTCTGTATCTGACGCCAGCACTGGGGTTTATGCTGATGGCGGCGGTAGGAACGGTGGGTTACTCACTGATTGATAAGGCCGCCATCGATTTGATGTTGGCTGACGGCTTGAGTGCCACATTGGCCGGTTTGCAGTTCATGGTGTTACAGGCCTGGATGGCCGTGCTGTGGATGTTTCCGGTTGTGGCGCTGATGCCACGTGAGCGTGCTGCTGCTCGACTATTGTTGCAAGGGCCGACCCGTATTTGGGTGCTTGCCGGTCTGATGGTGCTCAGTACCTACGGATTGGTATTGATTGCCATGGCCTATACCGAAGATGTCAGTTATCTGGTGGCTTTGCGGCAGGCCTCTATTCCGCTGGGGGCTTTGCTCGGCGTGTTTTGGCTTAAAGAAACCCTGTCTGGTTTTCGCTGGCTGTCCCTGGCACTAATGATGACCGGACTGGTTCTGGTTGCACTGAATTGAGAAATACTAATGAACGTACCCCATTTGGTTGTTTTTGATCTTGATCACACTCTACTGGCGGGCGACAGCTCTGAGCTTTGGGCTGGTGAGATGGCACGCCTGGGTTGGATTAATGATATTGATAGCTTTCAAGCCAAGCATCGCGTGCTGATGGACACCTATGCCACCGGAAATTTGGATATGGAGGCCTATTTGGCGCTTAATCTGGCACCCTTGAAAGCACGTCACTATGCGGAGGTTGCCAAAATTGCAGAAACTTTCGTTCGGGAGCAGTTACTGCAGCGCTTGTACGAGGATGGCCTGAGTCTGATTAGTCAGTTGCGTACCGCTGGACATCATTTGCTGATGATTTCTGCCAGTGAAATATTTCTGGTGGAACCTGTGGCGCAAGCGCTGGGTTTTGATGGCGTCATCGGCATAGACCCTGAGCTGCAGGATAACTGCTTTACTGGTCGCGCCCTGTTACCTATGAGCTATCAAGAGGGCAAGGTACACCATTGTCGCCGCTACGCTGAACAGATGGAGTTGAGTGATTGGCCGGTAGCCTTCTACTCGGATTCACACAATGATATACCGCTGTTGGATGTAGCCGATACGCCGGTTGTGGTTAATCCTAACGAGCACTTGGCTGTGGTTGCCAAAGCACGCGGATGGCCAGTGTTACAGTTGAAGTGAGGCTGTAGCGGGTTATTAAAACTGTAATGAAGGCGTCACCGGATGGTTAAAATACTGAAACACTAGCGCTTTAGAGTTGCTGAACTGTCAATAAATCACGGAGAATTTTCATGACAATCCAGCAACCCCCACAAGGCATGATTGATAACCATGAGGGTGATGAGCCTCTCAGTAATCATTCCGATAACCCTTCATTCCAACAGATATTTGAAAAACGTCTATCACGTCGCTCCATGATGAAAGGCAGTATTGGTACGGCCATGATGGGCTTTTTTGCTACCAGCAGCTATTCTGCACTGGCTTCAGCCGGGACTAGCAGTCGTCATACGCCTTTGATCGGTTTTGAAGCGATTTCTGTCGCTGCCACGGATGGTGTCAGCTTACCCAAGGGCTATAAGCATCAGGTCATACTACCTTGGGGTCAACCTATCTCGGGTAATCTGCCTGCCTTTGACCCCATGACGAACTCCGGCCTGGATCAGGCTCATCAGATGGGCAGCCATCATGATGGTATGCACTTCTTCCCGATTGAAGGACAGGATCCTTATCAGGGTAGCTCAGAGGATGGGTTGCTGGTGATGAACCATGAATATGTTGAGCCTCGCTTTATGCATGCCTCGGCTAAAGGCCAGGCCCTGTCTCGCTCAGCTGTTCCGGTAAAAGCCGATGGTCAGCGTGATGCAGATGAAGTTCTCAAGGAAATCCATGGCCATGGTGTCAGTGTCGTGCGCATGAAAAAGCAGGCCGATGGGCAGTGGGCCATGGAAGCGGATGTCCGCAATCGCCGTATCCACGGTCTGACCGAAATGGAGATCAGTGGACCAGTACGGGGTACTGATTTTGTTAAAACCCGTTTTAGTCCCGAAGGTACGCGCACTCGCGGTACACTGAACAACTGTGCCCACGGCGTGACGCCCTGGAACACCTACTTGGCAGCTGAAGAGAACTGGGCCGGTTATTTTATTAACCATGCTGAACAGCCACGTGAACAAAGTCGTTATGGTGTGGCTAAAGAAGGTTCAGGTCGCTATGGCTGGGAGCTGGCCGATACCGGTGCCGATGAGTTCATTCGTTATAATGTCACCCCGACGGGCGCATCAGCCACCGAAGACTATCGTAATGAAGTCAATGGATTCGGCTGGGTGGTCGAAATCGATCCATTCAATCCGGAAGCCACACCGGTCAAACGCACGCAGTTAGGCCGCTTCGCACATGAGGGGATAGTTTTTCAGCCTGCTGTTGAAGGTCAGCCGATCGTCTGTTACTCAGGTGATGATGCCCGTTTTGAATATATTTACAAATATGTCAGTGCACAGCCTTATCACAAGGCAACAGCGGGTGGTCATTTGCTGGACAACGGTACCCTGTATGTGGCGCGTTTCAATGAAGATGGTTCAGGTGACTGGTTACCACTGGTGTTCGGTATGGGGCCTTTGACGCCGGAAAATGGCTTCAACTCTCAAGCTGATGTGCTGGTGAACACTCGATTTGCAGCGGATACTCTGGGTGCAACCAAAATGGACCGTCCGGAATGGGGCGCGGTTGATCGGAAAACAGGTGAAGTCTATTTTACCCTGACCAATAACAGTCGCCGTACAGAAACGGATGCGGCTAATCCGCGTGTTGAAAACAACTGGGGACAGATCGTGCGCTGGCGCGAGCAGAATGATCAGGTCAGTGCCATTCAGTTTGAATGGAATCTGTTTGTATTGGCCGGACCTGAGTCTGACTCGGAACTTGCAGGACAGCCACTGGATGGTGGCAGCATGTTCAACAGCCCGGATGGCCTATGGTTTGATGCTGACTCGCGTCTATGGATTCAGACAGATATGAGTGAAAGCATCGTCAACACCGGTCCTTGGGAACAGTTTGGTAATAACCAGATGCTGGCTGCTGATCCTGAGAATAATGTGATCCGCCGCTTCCTGGTGGGGCCAATTGGTCAGGAGATCACTGGCGTGGTCACTACCCCAGATCAGAAAACCATGTTCGTCAACGTACAGCACCCAGGTGCGACCACCTCACCGGAAGACTTTGCCGCCGGTCAGTTGGTCAGTCACTGGCCGCACGATGGTGCTGCTTACCCACGTTCCGCAACCATAGTGATTAGCCGTGAAGATGGTGGTGTGATCGGCGCCTGATCTACAAGCCAAAATCCAGCAACCCACACAAACCCACCTCTGCGTGGGTTTGTTTTTCTCTGATGTATTAAATCCCTGTGGACTGCTAAGCTGATTTTTAACAGGTGTTAAAAGTGAGAATTGGCATGATCAATGAATGGATGAGGTTTGTCCTGTCAGCCTGCTGTCTACCAACGGCTCAGAGAAGTCGACGCCATGAGTAGTCGATCCATTATATTCGTAGCGTCTGATAGTGAGGTTATTGCTGACACAGTGATTGAACAGCTGGAGACTGAATTCACAACTGTACAACGCTGTGTTCACTATCAAGCTGTTGCCATAGCACAGATGTTTCTGCGCAGTGAGGCTGATGTGATACTACTGGCCTACCAGTCGTTGGACAGTACTATTCATTTACGCAAGACCTTGATAGAGGTTTGCCATAAACAAAGAGCGACGCCGTTCCATACGGTGACACTCTGTAATAAAGCCAGTGTCGAGCAGGCCTACCAACTCAGCAAACAACGCTTTTTTTATGATTATGTGGTGTTCTGGCCACTCAGTTATGACCCGTATCGCTTGATCATGTCAGTCCATCAGGCACTGGACGACCTGGGTTACAATGCTGATATTCAGCAGCAAAGATACGAGCTCGAAACTAAAAAATACAGCATTAAGGCGATAACCCAACTGGTTGAACAGATGTTGGCGGAACAAAAAACCAAGAAATCTGAACTCAATAATTTGATTGAATCCGCTTTAAAAAAGCTCAATCAGGCGGTGCTTACACAGCAGAAAGTAGCCGCGCATAATCCCTTGGTGGCGATGGTGATTGATGATGACGAATTCCAGTGCCTGCTGTTGAAAAAGATGCTTGAGAATGAAGGCTATATCGTGCATCAAGCGACTACCGGAATGGATGCACTGGAGCAGTTAAACCAAGTGCACCCCGATATCATTTTGCTGGATGTGTTTATGCCGGACATGAGTGGTATTGAAACACTGCGCCAATTGAAAAATGAGCCGACACTTGAAGCTATACCGGTGATCATGGTGAGTGGCCATCATGAGAAAGAGGTGGTGCTGGACTGTATCATGCTGGGCGCAGTTAACTACCTAGTGAAACCCATCGATAAAGAAACCCTGAGAGCACACTTACCCTTTCGGCTGTAAATCCATCAGCTGACTTGGGGCGCATAGCGGCGCGGAGCAGGAGATTAATGACTTGTTTAAAAATAATCTTATAAGGATTGAGGGTTTTGCCTGCTGACTCGGTTACTAGGTAGAAGCGTTAAATATCACCATAAAACCATCTAACCTTGGTGCTCCGAGAATATGAGCGTTGAAATACATCCTAATCAACAGACTCTCGATCAGGCTTGTGTCTGGATGGCACGTCTTTGGGCGGATGATGTGAGCGAGCAAGACCGTCGTGCTTTTACCCAATGGTATGAGGCATCGCCCGAACATGCCGAGGCTTGGCGGCGAGCTCAGCGGTTGCAAGCCTGTTTTCAACAAGTCACAGATCCCGTTGCGGGCTATCAGATTTTAAATCGCAGCTCAGCGTCGTCCTTGCCGCGGCGGCGGTTTCTTGCTGGGGTGGGTATACTGGGGGCTATGGGGCTGCTGGCAACCGATAGCTATTTGCCAACAGGGCTAACGGGCGCCGACTGGCAAACTCACCGAGGTGAATGGCAAGACCGACAACTGGCCGATGGTACTCGACTGGTGCTGAACACCGCTACGGCTGTTGATCTTCACAGCACCGGCCAAGTGCAGCAACTGCATCTGTACCAGGGTGAATTGTGGATGGAGACACGGGTGAATACCGCTCCCTGGCGAATCAGCCAGCGTGATGGACGCCTTTATCCAGAAGCCGCCCATTTCAGCTTGCGCCAATATGACCAGTTTACAGCCGTATCCTTGTACCAGGGTGAGCTGGTGATTGCACCCGCGCAACACACCCAGCCACTGCACCTGACGGCTGGGCAACAGCTGCACTTTAATCAAACTGGTCGGCTCACCCAGCAGGTGTTGGTTGATACTTCTCCAGACTGGTTGAGCCGTCGCTTGGCCGTTACCGACATGCCTTTGTCTCAGTTTATTGACGAAGTTTCCCGCTACCGTAACGGTTTGATCCGAATCTCTGAGCAGTTGCCTAACCTTCAGGTCAGCGGTGTGTTTTCCTTGCAGGATACTGACCGGATTCTGCAACAGTTGACTGAAATCCTGCCAGTCAGCACGCGCTACCTCAGCCGTTATTACATTCTGATTGAGCCTAGGGGAAACACGGTCTAGATACGCAGATCCACCTACGCACCTCACCGTTTGCTTTTTATTCTTGCTAACCGAACTGTCAGTTCGTTGTGTACTGGGTGTTGTTTAACTCAGCACCAGGCTTTACAATCGCCATAATTCTTATCAATAATGATTTATATTATCATTAAGGTTTGTGATCTAAGGTGAATAAAGCGGTGAATGAGGCAGTGAAATATATCTATGCTGATCATCATGGCTGGCTAAAGACATGGCTATTTCATCGTCTGGGTAATTCGGCCGATGCCGCTGATCTGACACAGGATATCTTTGTTCGTCTGATCCTTCGACCGGCCTCTCGAGGTTTTAGCTCTACGGCAGAAACACGTGCTTACCTTCGCCGCATGGCCAGTGGCATGTGTGTAGATCTCTGGCGGCGTCGTAGCCTGGAACAGGCTTGGCTGGAATCCATGGCGAATCAGCCAGAAACCCTGGTGCCCTCTGCAGAACAACAGGTTATGGTGCTGGAAGCCTTGCAGGAGATAGATCGACTGCTGCACAGCCTGCCCCCTAAAGCCGCCAGCGCTTTCGTGATGGCTGTAGGTTGTGAAATGACCGACCAGGAAGTGGCGCATGAGTTAGGTGTTTCGGCGCGTATGGTACGTAAGTATGTTGCCAAGGTTATGCTCTACTGCATGCAGCTTGAAGCACGCCACTTGGTGGCGGACGGGCCTTACCTGGATGTAATTCAACCCGCTTTGGCAGGGCGCTGACACTATTTTATAAGGAGTCCCCGCGTGGTAAACAGCGCCAGTCAATCCGAAGACCTGACTTTAGGGGAACCTACTTATCAAGCAATGGAACAGGCTGCTGAGTGGTTTGCACTATTGCGTTCGGGTGAGGCCAGCGCGGCTGATCAGTTGCAATGGCAACAATGGATTAATGACTCGGTGGATCATCAGCAGGCCTGGCAGTATGTTGAACGTATCGGCCAGCGCTTTGAGCCCATTCAAACCAGTTCAGCCAGATACTCGGCTGTGTCAGCCTATCGTAAAGCCCAAAGTAGTCAACTTCGGCGTAGACAACTGCTGCTAGGCCTGGTCGCCTTGGGTGGTACCGGTCTACTGGGCTTGGCGGGCGGGCGCCATACACAACTCACCGGGTTGGGGCAAACCTGGGTTGCAGACCATCGCACGACGCTTGGTGAAGTGCGGGAACTGGCTTTACAAGATGGCTCTAAAATCTGGATGAATGCCCTCAGTGCTGTTAATGAAGACTATCAACAGCATCAACGACGCCTTGCACTGCTGTCGGGTGAAATTTTGATACAAACGGCCTCCGATGTCTCTCGTCCCTTTGTTGTGACTACCCCGCAGGGGCAGTTGCGTGCTTTAGGTACGCGATTTACCGTGCGCCTGGAAAACAACCATGCGTTTGTCGCTGTCTATGAAGGTGCCGTTGAAATTCGTACGGCATTACATGGAGTAACCCAGGTCATCCTGCCAGGTACTCAGACAAGTTTCACCGAGGAGCTTATCTTCAAGCCTGAAGTCGCGGACCCAGCGCGTGAAGCTTGGTCTCGTGGCATTCTGATTGCGCAGAATATTACCCTGATCGATCTGGTCAGCGAACTCCGTCGCTATCGCAGTGGATACTTGGGTGTATCTCCAGCAGTGGCCGACCTGCGGGTGTTTGGCAGTTATCCACTGGCTGATACAGACCAGACCCTGGCCATGCTGGAGTCGGTACTGCCAATCCGTGTGCAGCATCGCTTTCCTTGGTGGGTCAGTATTGATGCAAATTTATCTGAGTAGTTGCTGATAAAAATGTTTACGTAGAAGTTCCGCTTTTGCAGAGGTTATTCGATTAAAGGGTATAGGATCTGCAAATAGAGAGGATACCGACCCATGCTGTCCAGTTTTCAAGCCCCTGTTGTCAATCAACGCATCCATCCACCAGAGTATACATGCCAGATTTTTCGTCCAGGATTGCTCAGTACGGCTATACAGCTAGCGTTGGTGGGCATGATGTTGCTGCCAATCCATCCGGCCATAGCGCAGGCCTCGGAAACGGCCAATTTGTCGTCATCTACAGCGCCCCACGCATTTAATATTGCAGCCGGCCCGTTGAATCAAGTGCTGACCCAGTTCGCCCAGAAAACTGGCATTCTGCTTGCGGCGACACCGGCGCAACTGGAAGGTCGAAGCAGCCCTGGAGTGCAGGGCAGCATGGATGTGCAGCAGGCATTGCATCAACTCCTAGCGGGTACTGATCTGGTGGCACAACCGCAACCGGATGGTAGCTTGCGGGTACAACCCGCCAGTACCCCTCAACCAGCGTTGCAAGCCGACAGTGGTGCCGTGTCTCTAGACACCCTGCAGATTGAGGGTGCCGGGTTTAGCATCAGTCGCGATGAGCAGGGCTATAACGAAGTCTATGATCGGGATACCGCCACCGCCTATATCGGCCGAGTGGAAGCCGAGCGCTATCAAGGCACTAACCCTGCTGACCTATTGAAAGGGGTGGCGGGTGTGTTCAGTGGTGAGGCACGCAACAGCGGTGCGCTGGACTTGAATATCCGCGGGGTGCAAGGGCCAGGTCGTGTACCGGTGACAGTGGATGGTACGGAGCAGGCCCTGACGGTCTGGCGAGGCTATAACGGTGCGACCAATCGTAACTACATAGACCCCAATCTGATCGGCGGTATCCAGATCTTCAAAGGCGGCACCCGCGAGCGCGATGTACAAAGTGGTGTCGGCGGCGCCATGGTGATTCGCACCCTGGAGCCAGAGGACATCATTCGCGAGGGCGAAGATTTCGGGATTGAGTTTCGGGTGGAGGGCAGTAGTAATTCCGTCAGCCCCAGAGTACCGGCACTGCACACAGGTCAGGACTTCCGTACCGTGGAGGGTTATCCACAGGGGAGTGGAGGCGCTGCTTATCCCTATGATGATGCGACGCTGATGGTGACACCGGCATCCCGCAGTAGTGGCGATGAGAACCCGCTGGGTGGAGACGACTACGCCTACCGCTTAGCCCTGGCTTCAAAAGGGGAACAGTTCGACTTTCTAGCGGCTTATGCCTATCGCGAACGGGGCAACTACTTTTCGGGTAAGCGCAATACCGATTACTTCTCGAATGAGGCTGGTGATAACACCCTTGATTATATTCGCAGCATGGCTAACTACTGGCAGCCAGGCACAGAAGTCACCAACACCTCTAGTCAGATGGAATCCTGGTTACTGAAAACTACCTGGCATCTGTCTGAGAATGAGAGTTTGGGGCTGAGCTACCGTGCTTCGGAGAGTATATACGGGGAGATTATGCCAACCCGTATCAGTCAGTCTGAGGAGCGCGGTACGATCCAATGGCCGTTGAGTCAGGTGGAAACCCAAGCCTACACCCTGGAATACAAGTATAAGCCAGACGATAACCCCTGGGTTGATTTTCATGCCAACCTTTGGCGCACCGATACCCTTAGTGACACTTACAGTGCTGGCGGCTTCCCCAACTTCACCAGCTATTACCAAAATGGCGATCCCATTTTACGCAATACAGCGACTGCCAATGCCACCAACACCCGTGACGGTATCACCCTGAGCAACCGCATGGAACTGCATGACACCCTGGCTTTGACCCTGTTAGGGCGTTTTCAGATGGAAAAACTACGCTCTGACGATGAATATACTGGCAGCGATAACTGGCGGATGTTTCCCCGGGCCGGTCGGCGTGAAGAGTGGGAAAGTGGCTTTGATCTGGTGTGGCAGCCAGTGGAGCGTCTACGTCTGAATGCTGGTTTGACCTACTCCGCTTACTGGGCCTTTGATGATTTTTTGGCGAATCATGATGGGCAGATTACTCAGTTGGTCTCCCAGTATTACAACGTGACCTACCGGACGGAGTACACCTATAGCGAAGATGAGCGTAATGCTTTGGTTGAGCAGTCTTTAGCATCTGCACAGATGGCCTTAGCTCGCGGGTTTATCACCCAAGAGATCTATGATCAGTTTGCTGCTACTGCTTACGAGACTTATCCTACATCCGAAATACATTCTCATGACGGTGGTACCTGGCGCCCGGATGCTGAAGGTAACTACAGTCGAGCAACACACCCTTGTTTTAATGGTGAAATTCAGGGTGATGATGTTGTCAGTTGCCAAGCGCTGTCAGTAAATGAGCGGATGACGGCAGAAGCCCGCAAGCGCAAGGATCATGGCTGGGTACCTCACTTCGGTATTGGCTACCGGCTCACCGACGCCAGCCGTATGTATCTACGCTATACCGAAACCCTACGCTACCCGAGCATGTTTGAAAGTACCATCGGCTTTTCCGCGTCACTGAATCCCTGGGATCTTAAACCGGAACATGCACGCAATTGGGAACTTGCGTATATCCAAGATCTGACTCCCTGGCTGCCCCAAGCCGAGTATGCCGATCTGAAGCTGAGCTACTACCACAATGAAATTCGCGATGTAATTGAGCGGGATAACTACTTCAACTTCCGTAATATTGAAAGCCAGACCCTACGCGGTATCGAGTTGGATGGCCGCTATGATACCGGTGGTTTTTTTACCAGTCTGGGGGTGAATTACAGCCTGGAAAACAAGGTTTGTGATGAGCATACGGCCGCCATGCTGACCAATAACCGTTGGGATGTTCCTCACTATATTCCTTCCTGCTTTAAGTACGGCTATCCCAATGGCTATTTACTGGCGCAGGCGGCACCGGATCTATCAATCAACTGGACTTTGGGTGGCCGCTTTCTGAATCGTAAACTGGAATTGGGTAGTCGTTTTACCTGGCATAAGGCTTATAAAAACAGTGATCTGGAAAACTATACCCGTTATGCCGGGCAGCTTGAAGATGGTAGCTATGGCTTTACCTACTTTGCCAATACCCCCTTCAGTTGGGATGAAACCCTGTTGCTAGATGCCTATGCCCATTACAAGATCAACGACAACCTTTCGGTGGAGCTGGTGGGTACCAACCTGACTGATCTTTATTACGTGGATCCGACCACCCGGTCGCCGGTAGCGGCTCCGGGTCGGACCCTGAAACTGAGTTTGACCGGTCGTTTCTAACGGCCAGTTAACAGGGAGGATGGCTTGTAACAGCCATCAGCACAAGGATGTGCTTCACGATGAAAAATCAATGTATCAAGGAGTTATACCATGAAAAAACAAGTAATTGCATCTTCACTGCTGGTCGCAATGGCGGCATTTTCACTGGCCGGTCAAGCACAGGCGGCGGTTGTCGGTGGCTCCAGCAATGAGAACCAGATTATTGCAGGTGAATCTCAGGTTAATGGTGGGCCACATACAGCAGGTCTGGCCGGTATTGCAGCAGCTTCAATCAATATTAACCTGGCGGTCGATTTTGTGGGCTTGACCGGCTATTCCTCATTTGCCAATGATGTTTATTCGCTGGGAAGCGGTGGTCATGGTGGCATGGGGGCGTTTAACTTTGCCCAGGTTGGCAGTGATGATGTCTGGTTCGGTGAATGGTCTGACGGTGCCGACAGCAGCACCCGCACAGTCTACTACTCCGGTGCCGATGCAGATACCTCAGTACCTGGGTCCGGCAGTGCAACCTACACCGTGGTTGGTATCAACAACTATGATGGTAATGCCAATAGTCTGCTGAATGGTACGTTTACGGCTAATTTTGCGGCGAATACTCTGACTGGGTCCATGTCCAGTGTCAGTGGTAACGCTGTTGATATTGGTACAGCTACCATCAACAGTGATGCCTCTATCACAGGAACAGGCACTGCAGACGGACTATTTGGCTCAACATTCGTTACAGGCGGCAACGTCTCCGGCCAGTTCTACAATGGCCATTCAAGCCTGGCTGGTTTGGTTGATTTTGCCGGTACTCAGTATGACACCGCTTTCGGTGGTACTCAGGACTGAGCTGATCTAACGCACTCTGGTGCCCCTTGACTGGGTGGCGGACGCGCTGCCCAGTTTCTGCTTTTTTTGCTGGAACCCTTTCATGTTTGATATGCCTATAACGCGCTGGCAGGTGGGTGGTCTAGGGACTATTTTGCTGCTGTTGGCGATGCCCCTTGCTGCGCAAGATGCTGATGTGCAGTTGCGTTTGCAACAGAGTCTGGATCAGCAGGCTGAAACGCTGGAGCGGCGCTTACTGGCTGATGAAGACTATCAGCCCGCCGGACAGCCACAACTGATTATTGAAGGCCGCGCGTATCCTGTTGGGGATAATGTTGATGATCTGGGGCGAGCACTCTATGTGGCGCTACAGCAACGTCAGTGGTCGGCGGTGGTGTATTTTCTGCCGCGCTATGCGGCATTAGCGGATGCGGATCCGATGCTGTTGGCCTTTGCGCAAGGCTCATTGGCACGGGCACAGGGTGATTTACGTGGTGCAGAAGCGTTTTTCCGGCAGTTGCTGGTATTACAACCTGGGTTTCTGCCGGGACAACTGGAATTAGCACGGGTGTTGTTCGAGAACCATAAAAATCGCGAAGCCTATCAGCGGTTTGAGCAGATCAGCGCACAGTTGGATCCATTGGACACACGCCAGACCGGTGTGCGGCGCACGGTGGCTAGCTTTCTGCAGGCGTTGGATCAACGCCATGCCTGGCAGGGATCGGTGGCCTTGGGACCTATCTGGAATGACAACCTGAATCAGTCCTCGGGTAGTCGTACCTGTCTGCTGGAGCAGGGTGGGATCTGCTATTACGAGCGCAAAGTGCCGGATGCGGTGGCCGCCACGGGTGTGGATTATGAGTTGAGTTTGAACCGTCAGTTCAGCTTGTCAGGGCATCATGGCATGTATGTGCGTGCGCTCTGGTATGGACAGTCTTATGAAGATACCCGCGAGTACAATGAGAGTACCTTGAATCTCCAGTTGGGGTACCGTTATCAAAACCAGCGTGATCAGTTTCGCTTGGCTCCGTTGGTCGAATTTACGGCTCAGGGTGATCAACTGTTGCATGATGCCTGGGGCCTGCAAGCCGAGTGGCTGCATCATCTGACCCCCCGGCGAGTGTTCAAGCTGGAGGGTAGTTCTCGGGTACTCGATTACAAGGACTCCAGGTTTGATCGCTATAAGGGTCCATCACATGCATTGTATGCGACCCTCTGGCAGGTGCTACCCAATGACTGGACGCTGTTTGGCGGTCTGGATTGGCAGTACCGTGATGCGGATGATGACACCTTGGCCTACAAGCAGCCTGGCGTGCGAATAGGGGGGGCGGCACCATTGAGTCCGCACCTGCATACAACTCTGCTGTTGTCACATCGTGAACGGCGTCACCAGGCATTTAGTGCGGTACTGGGTGAGCGGCGGGAGGACGATGAACAGAGCCTGACACTGATATTGCGTGCGCCGACCTTACAGATCGCTGGATTTGAGCCGGTGTTGACCTTGCGTCATCGTAAAACACGCAGCAATGTTGATTGGCTTTACAGCCATGATCGAAACCAGGTTAGCCTGAAGCTGGAGCGACGTTTTTGAGCTTGAATAAAGCTAGGTGATCAATTGTAGGTTCGGTATAGCATCAGGCAGGCCTGTAGGGCTTTAACCATATATTTTTCTACTGATGAGATGGAAACCCCCAGGCGTTCAGCAATGTCTTTGTAACTCAGCCCTTCGAACTGCCGCAGCAGCAGTGTTTGACGCACCTTTTCCGGCATACGATGCAACATCGTATCAATCTCTGTCAGCGCCTGAATCATTTGCAGGTGTTCTTCAAGTGAGGGTGCCAGGTACTCAGGCTGGTTTTTCAGGTACACCAGGTAGGCATCTTCAATACGCTTGCGCCGATAGAGATCGATGACCAGCCCTTTACTGACATGGGTGAGGAAGCGGCGGGCATCTTGCTGTTCAGGTAGACGGCCACTGGTCAGTAAGCGCAGATAGGTATCCTGTATCAGATCGGCGGTGGTATGTGGGCAGCCGACACGGCGCTGAATAAAGCGCGACAGCCAGTCGCTGTGGGCAACATAGAGTTCACCAATAGCCTGGGTTTGTGCAGTAGGGCTTGCTGACATGAAACACACTCCTCGACAGACAGATTTGCAGGGTTTATGCAAACGCTAATCATTATTATTTAAAATCTGTCGGAGTGCAATGTTAGCTGAGTAATTTAGCCACCGTATATTTTGAGAGAGGACTTGTCTGCGGGTTCATGTTTACAGTTCTGGTCGCGCCAACTGATTTTGATAGAGAGACGGTTTACGCCGGCTTCTTTGCTGGCCAGCAGATCTAAATTGAGCAGGCCTTCCGGCTTCAGCTTGATTTTACCACTGCCATCATCGAGCTTGATTGTGCCTTGTTCAAACCCTTCGACTAAGGCGTTGAGAATGCAGCTAATTTGATCCGGTTTCTGTAACGATTCATGATGAAAGGATCGTTTCTTACTCATATCAAGCCTCATTTCGTTGAATCCGTGTACAACTGTGTGGCGAGTTTATGCAGTCCCTGAGGGGAAAAGCACTTAGCCGCAGGAGCGTCACTGCTGATGCCGACAACCCAGCCCTGTGGATAAAACAGCGTGACTGCTGCGCCACTGCCTTGCAGCGTTTCTTGCTGGCGAGATACCTGGTTTAAGGTCACGTCACATTCGAAATGTATCATATTAGCGCGAAAAGTGATGCGTTGTCCTTGATGTAAATTGCGGTGTCCATGGACCAGAGCATGAATACCAGCCTGATGCAGTGCCTGACGGCTGCTGGCTGTTAAGGGTGGATCCTGCCGACGGTACTTGGTACGCAGCATGTTACCCAGCGGGCCAAAATACAGCGAAAAGGCTTCACCCTGACGCGCAACTTGAAAGTCGCTGTTCAAGGTCTGCCAGTCCTCCCGAGCCAGGCGCTGCGCCATGCTATCGTCACAACCGGCATGTACAAACACAAAGCTGCCGCGTCGGCACAGTAGTTGTTGGCGCTCGGTGAACCAGTAGAACTCACCGTCTGGTTCCATAAACTGCTGCTGCCAGCGTTGCAGCGCGGCATAGATCTGTTGCAGCGTTAGACTGGCTGTGGTGGCGGCCTGGAAAAAACGTTGTTTGCGGGCTTCCAAGCGTTCCAGTTCCAGGTTGATCTGGGCTGGGCTCAAGTGGCTGGTGGCCGCTTGGCGAAAACGGTCTGGCCAGTCTTCAGAGGGCAGTAAAATTTGGCGACATTCGGCTTCGGTGGGTAGTTTCTGCAGTTCTTCGGTTGAGAGTGGGTACTCACTGAGTAGCTCGACACAGAAGGGCATGATTTTACTGCCTAAACGTAGCAGGAAGTGTCCATTGCGGGAGCAATCGGGTTGTTTTAGCGATTGAATGGCTAGCTGCAGTCGCAAGTCGTGGTTGCCACTGAGCAGTGTTAGTGGGATTTGCCAGTCGATCAGTTGTCGAATCAGACGTAGCAGTGGCAGGTTGGCGGGACCCTTGTCGAGGCAGTCACCGCCAATGATGATTTCAAAAGCTGGCATATGACAGACAGGGGTTAAGTCACCTGGAGCCGGTCCATGGCGGGCAAATAGCCCACTGGCGACTAGCGAGGCAGACAGGGCTTCTGCATCGGCATGCAGATCGGTGATAAACACCACCAGCTGTTCAGGCCATTGCCAGGCAACTGGGTCTGCTAGCCTGAGGAGTTGGTCGGTCAGGGCAGGTTGAGCTGGCCCCACCAGTTGCCAGTTACCAGGGGCGTTATCTAACCAGTTACACGCCGTATCGGGCAGTTTGGCAGCTAGCCAGTTACGCCCTTGGTAGCTAGGCAGTGGTGGTGTAGGTGTGAAGCTGGCCGACATGACATCAGCCCCTGAGTTGGGTCAGGGTATAATCTGCCAGACGTGCTGCCAGATCAATGTTGCTGCCGGTATGGGAGCCCTTGAAGCCACCCAGTGCTGAAACCTCAAACACTACCGGTCCATCCTGGCACATGGCAACGTCAACAGTGGCATAGTCCAGATCAAAGGCGGCCTGTGCCCGACGTGCGACCTCAATGGTGTCTGGATCGGGCTGGCAGGGCGCATAACGGCCACCACTGTGGATGGTCGTATTCCAGGCTTTTTTGTCGGCGATGCGCGCATACGCCCCTTGGTATTCACCGTTAATGAAAACCAGCCCCATATCTTCACCCTGTAGATCTATCTGTTGCTGTAAGTAAAGCACGGGGTGTCGGGTTTTGTAGCGGATTAGTTCGGATTCGAGTACTTTGCGGCCCTGATCTGCATTGAGTACTTGCATGCCTCGGGCTTTGGTGGAAAACAATGGTTTCAGAATGGCGCGACCCCAGCTCTCAATCTGCTGTAGCGCCGTTTCCACGGACTCTGTTACCAGTGTGGGCGGCATGGGGATTTGGTGGTTATGCAGTGTAACTGTGCAAGCCAGCCGATCCAGCAGGCGGATGAGACTATGGGCGGAGCTGAAGATACGCACACCGGCATGTTCGGCTACCCGCAGCATTTCCAAGCGTTCAATACAGACTGGGCTGTAGTCGGTTCCTACCTTGCGGATGATGATGCCATCCAGATCGCAAAGATTGTGTTGCTCAAACAGTAAGCGTCCAGATGTCAGGTCCAGTGCGGTTTGGGATAGATCGGCGATCAGGCGAAACCCTGTGCGCTGTTGCAATGCAGTTGCTAGCACTTCAGTTGACCATTTACCGGGGTTCCCGATAACGGCAATTCGGGGCTTAGACATTCAGTATTTCCTTAAGGGGCAATGGATAGTCTTCGCTATCCTGATGTGCAATCAGATGCTCCAATAGATAAAAGCCCCGCTCGAACAGGGAGCGGGCATGGGCTTCATCCAGAATAAAGCGGGTCGAAGTAATTAAGCTGCGCGCCAGTCCTAGCGCCATGCGTTTTTTAAAGCTGGCGTCTTTTTGGGATTCAGCAAAGCTGGCCGTGGTCTCATACAGGCGCGTGGAAATATGCTCAATACAGGTCCTGGAGTGCTGATCAAACAAGGGCAGGCGCAATCCAGAAACAATAAAGACCGAGACATCCTGTACGTAATCCATATAGCCTGAGCGATGCAGGTCAATAAAGCGTAGCTGCTGCTTAACCTGTTCATAGAGGATATTGTCCAGGTTGAAGTCACCGTGGATGTAGACGGCAAAGGGCGCCGGAAGCTTTTCATCCAGTCTGGCGGCCTGATTCAATAGTTGTTCAAGTGCCGGGCGTTTGACTTCGCCAATCAGGGTGTTGGTCGAGTTAAAGCTCGGATGAATACTGAGGACGGCTGGAAGGCGTTTTTGCAGTTGTTGAATATAGGCTGGTGATACCTTCTGTTTGCGCTTGGTTGACTGCCAGATTTTCGGCAGCATATCGCACATTAACTCCATGGCTTCAGACAGGGGTTGTTCAGCTTGCTTGAGCACCAGTTGTTCCAGGGTGTTGCCAGGCAGGTGTTCAATAATCAGGGCACCGGAGCTGCCCTTGTGGTGCTGTGATAAAACCTGAGGGGCAATGCCTGGAATAATTTCATTCCAGCGTTCCAGTCCGCGGCGCTCTTCCTGTACTTTGCGCAGCGCCCCTTCCTTGAGCACGCCGATAAACTGGTCGTCATCTTGAGATATGGCCGAAATGGCGCTGCCTGAGCGGGTTTCAGCAATGGTTTCCAGGGTTAGGTTATCCCACTCGTCATGGCCCATGCTGGAAACCATCGCCTGCAGCGATAAAAACTGCTTCATGTTCATCGGCTGGCCAAGCAAAACAGCTAACAGAGATTCGCTGATATTGATCAGGGCGGAGCCCATATCCATGATATGACGAGCAAGAAACAGGCTGCTGATCAGCGCTTCGGTTTGCTTGTGTTTTTTCAGTGCGGCCAGGTGAGAAGCGCGGGCGTGTTTGTAAAAACGCACCAGCTTCTGCTGTACCTTGCCTATATCCAGAGCGGCGTGGGTGTCGTTGGACACCATGATCTGTTCTACCAGATGCAGTGCCTTGTCAATTTGTTTCAGGCGTTTGCGATACTTGTGCTTTTGCAGCATCTGGCGATGCTTGAGGTGCTGCAGTTCTCTGGCAGACTCCCGGCAGAGGCTGGTAATCCGCTCCAACTCATCGGCCAGGTCACCGGCGGCCTTGAGTGACTGGGGATCATAGCGCTCACTGTCACTGAAGGCTTTCAGACAGCGAATGTGGGTGCGCTGTTTCAGGTTATAGCTGTGTCCACTGCGTTCCGTGATGGCGCGCGCCAGCGTTGCCGAAGGGGAATCCAGCAGCAGAATCAAATTCTGCAACTGGGTTCTAACCTCAGCCAGCAGAAAAATAAGCTGCTGTTTGACCTCTTTTGGCAACGCCAGGTTCATGCTATCGCTCTGTATTGATTAGGTGTTCAGGTCTAATCATAGCGATAGGGCTGGCAGGATGCTACTTCACAAACAGTTGTCTGGGAAAATCACACAGCATTTCCACCCCAGTTTCGGTAATCAAAATGCTTTCGGTGATTTCGATACCCCAGTCTTCCTGCCAGATACCAGGCATAAAGTGAAAGGTCATACCGGGCTGCAGCAGCGTTTCATCTGATGCCCTGAGGCTGGAGGTTCGCTCACCCCAGTCCGGTGGATAACTCACGCCGATAGGGTAGCCGCAGCGTGCACCCTGGCGATCTATACCATATTTTTCCATTACCCGGTCGAGGGCGTGGGCGATATCGCAGGCTCGGTTACCAGGCTTGGCCTGCTCCAATCCGGCATCTATGGCTTCCAGCAGGGCTTTTTCGGCATTCAGAAACCGCTGGCTGGGTTTACCCATGTAAAGGGTCCGTGACATGGGCGCGTGATAGCGCTTATAGCAACCGGAGATTTCGAAAAACGTACCTTCATTGGCTCGAAAGGGGCGCTCATCCCAGGTGATATGGGACGCTGAGGCTTCCTTACCCGAGGGAAGTAGCGGCACTATGGAAGGATAATCCCCACTGTGCCCATCGACACCGGCAATCGCTGTTTCATAAATCTGTGACACCACAAAACTCTTGGGTACACCGACTCTGGCGACATCCAGAATACGCTGGTGTATTTTCGAGGTGATTTTACCGGCAATTTTCATGAACTCTATTTCTTTGTCGGACTTGATCGCCCGGCACCAGTTCACCAGATTATAACTGTCGACAAAGCGTGCTTCCGGTAGAGCCAGCCGCAACGAACGGTGGGCATCCGCGGTATAGTAGTAATTGTCCATCTCGGTAGCGATGGTGGCACCGCTCCAGCCATTTTCAATGAAGATATTCTCTGCAATCCAGGTCATCGGATGCTTTTCGAGGTTTTGAACATACTCTTCCGGATAGCTGGTCAGGTTTTCCTTTTTCATAAAACAGCGCAACAGCGCGGCACTTTCATCCATGCGTCGTCCAAACCAGATAGGCTCTTCATGGTCGACATGAAGGATCACCCCCTGATGAACGTAAAAGGACCAGCCATCATAGCCGGTCAACCAGTTCATATTGCCAGGATCGGTCGCAATCAGGACATCCACTTTGCGGGTGCGCATCTCGCGACGAACTTTTCTAACCCGCTGGAGGTATTCTTTCTTCGTAAATGCCAGTTTCACCCGGTTACCCCCTTCCGCTCACGCTGATAGATTATTTACTTCAGTTAATTTTATTTTCCTGAGAGTTCAAGCATAAGTTGCATCGTCTGGCAGTTCAAATCATTACTGTTCTGAAAACGACATCCTTAGGTGGATTGTGTCTATCGGCGACATATTTCTATATCAGGGTAATTCTGCTGGAGGTTTCATGTAAGGCAGATTGCCGGTCAGGGACAGCAAAAACGCCTTGAGATCATCCAGTTCATCTTGGGACAGTTCTAGCGGTTTGATTCGCGGCGAAAGCTGTGCCAAGGGAATGTCAGGGTCTTTGTCCCGTAGCGCAGCGTTTTGCCACCAGCCGATGTTGTAGAGCGACAGTAACAGGTCAAGATCACTGGCAAAACCATTGTGCATGTAGGGAGCGGTTGCACTCAGACCCCTGAGTGGCGGTGTGCGGAAAGCACCGACATCTTCAGGCGCTCCGCTGATCTGATAGCGTCCCTGAAAATTACCGACGCGCTCAAATGAGGTGCCTAGGTGATGGTACTGCTGGTCACTCAGTAAGGCCCCCTGGTGGCAGTTCATGCAGCGCGCCTTGGTGCGAAACAGGTGCAGACCACGCACCTGAGCATCACTGAGAGCCTGAGTATCACCCTTTAGAAAGCGATCATAGGGGGCGTCGAGCATATTCACGCTGCGCATAAACGTCGCAATGGCAGATGCGATGCGTTCAACGGTCACTTCGGTATCGCCAAATGCGGCTTCAAACAGGGGAGCGTAACCCGCTATAGCTGACAGCTTTGCTGCTGAAACGTCCACATCACCCGCCATCTCAATGGGATTGGTCCAACTGGCGATAACCTGTTCTTCCAGGCTGGCCGCACGACCGTCCCAGAATACCTCATGCAGAAAAATACTGTTGACGATGCTGGGGGCGTTCATGTCACCCTGTTGCCGGTTGTGACCGATGGACACACGTCGACCATCTGCCCAGCCTAAGTCTGGATCATGGCAGGAGGCGCAGGCGATCTGATCAGACGCTGATAAGCGGCGTTCAAAGAACAATTGTTTACCCAGCGTGATGCGCTCGGGCGTCACGCTGGACCAGACGGGTAAACTGTCTGGCGCCGGCAGCGGTGCGAGTTCCATGGCATCAATCCCCGCATCGGTTTCAGCCGCGGGCCAGAGCGACTGAGGTTGCCGGTACGCCTCTATCAGTGGGTCAGACGCGGCGTGTGATGGACTCATGAATAGGGCCATCGCCAGACTGTAAATGAATAGCTTCAATGGCATGGCATCACCTAGAACTTGTAGCCCAGTTCTAGCCAATACTGACGACCGACACCAAATAGCTGCACATTGGATTCAGCACTGATGGTGTTCTGGTTGTCGGTGACATTGACCACATCCAGCCGCAGGTAAGGCGAGTTTCTCGATTGCAGCAGGCGCAAATCGATGCTCATGTCCCAGCGCAGCGTGCTGCCCTGCTTATGCACTTCGTATTGTTTTAAGCCAGTGGTGGAGTCGGTGCCGACATTACGCAGTGAGCGATAGCCATTGGTAAGGGCAAACGCATTGCGCAATTGGATGCGGTCATCGCCACTGCGGGTGATCAGATCCAGATTAATACTGACAGGGGTGGCAAAATCATTGGCTGGCAGGTCGCGTTTGAGGATGCGTTTACCTTCAAACCAGACCTCGTCATCAGCACTGTTACTGTTGGACAGATAGCCGGATGAGCTGTTGCCATAGGTGGTGTCTGTCTGCTTATCCATCCAGGAAGCGGAGGTATTGATGGCCCAGTAGGCGCCTAGCCATTCAGCCGGGGTTGAGCGCCAGTAGAGGTCGACCTGATGGGTACGGCTGGAGCCTGAGTTGTCAAACCAGTACATCTGTGTGGTTGCATCATAGCGGGTCCGCACCTGGCGCTCGCCTTTTCGTTCCACCAGCATCAGTCCGGCTTCACCCGACATCAGGGGTCCACTGATACCCAGATTCAGTTCATCATCATAAGGGGTGTCAAGATCCTGATAGAACCAGGTGCGATTCACATCAACTGACTGATACTCGGCATTGGGTGACGTGCGTGAGCGTATCACGATCCGATCGCGTTCCAGCTCTCTGAGACGATAGGCCAGGAAGGATTTGCCATAATAGCGGTTGGCACCGGCGGTAATACGGTAACGCTTGGCAGCATCCAGATAGATACCGGCACTTAAACGCGGTGCCAGATTGGTATTACCCAACCAGTCATCACGCTCCAGACGCAAGCCGGTGCGCCAGAAAAAGCGCTGGTGATCGCCATTCAGTTCCGTAAAAGCGGCGGCATTAAGGTTATTAAACTTGATTTCACCCGCCTGGTAGATCACTTCCCGTGCATGGTATTGATCCGCGGGCGACCAGGATCCCAGCCCGCTTTGTGGCGGCAGGGGTTGCGTGAAGTCGAGCGTATATTCGTTGTAAGTGAAATCATTGAGGCGATTCTGACGGAAGTTGAGCCAGCGCAGCTCACCACCATAGTCGAAGGTTAGCGCATCCGTCAGCGGAGTACTGAGCTTCAGGGTGGATGTCAGCGTACGCTGCTCACTTTCCAGATCACCATAGCCACCGATGATGCCGCCCTGATAGATGGTGGTGTATCGGTACTGATCCAGCACAGCATGTTTAAAATACCGCTCATCTGAACTGATACCTGCGCTGACATTCAGATCCAGTCGGGTATTACCGAAGTGTTGGCCGTAATTGACGCTTAGATTCAGGCCCTGATGCCGACTATCGAAGTCTGAATCCAGGTAGTTAATAAAGAAGGTGTCCTCATCATATTCACTGAAAGCTAAGGAGGCGTTCAACAGATAATCCTGTTCCAGCCAATCCAGGCGGAGCACGCCTGAGCGGGAGTAGGTATCCAGTGAGCGTTCTTCACTGGGTTTGAAAATACGTCCCGTCTGGGCAAAATGGTCGAAATCTATATCCACCACCTGTTTCTGCCAGATACGCGAGGTCTTTTCATCCAGTCCGGCAAAAATACCGATATCTCCGATGCGCGTGGCACCCTGAAGGCTGAGCTGATCCTTGCGGAAGTTGGGCTGAAAGTCACCTGGGACACCTGTAACCGCCTGTGCGGCGCCATCACCAAACTCACCCAGTTGTGCCGGATCGATATGAAAGTTGGTCCAGCTGTCACGGGTACTGCGCTGACTGATGCTAAAGAAGTCTTCACCGTCATAGGACTTGGTTTCGGCCTTGATCACCCCGCCACTGAATCCCCCTTCACTGGCAGACGCATTAACATCAATGACTTCAACCTGGCTGAGAAAGTCGGTATTGAGAAAAATGCCCTGCGAGTGTCCGGCGACATTGGTGTAGTTGCTGGGGTTTTCACGCTGTGCCGGGTCCATCAGATTATCGATAGACGCGCCGTCCAGCATCAGCTTATTCTGATAAGGGGCGGCACCACGAATGGAAAGCTCCGCTGGTTTGATATCACCCTGTTGCAGGCTGGAGCTGCTACTGTCAGCCACCCGAACGGAAGGGATAATGCTGAGCGTTTCAGCTAGATCGCCACGCATGGCATTGCGCATCTCACCGTTTTCAATCGCGGCGTAGCCGTAACCAGTATAAGCCCCTTCAACCTGCATCAGTGGCAGTGCTGCTGCCTGATCATCGGTGGTGTTACTTTGGTTGCGAATCAGAAAGCCACCATTGGCGAGTTGCTCGACCTGCAGTCCGGTGCCGGACAGTAGCAGGCCCAAACCCTGTAGCACGGTATATTGACCGGACAGCCCTGGGCTGGTCATGCCATCCACCAGATCTGGTGAATAGGACAGGAGAATGCCGGTCTGATGGCCGAGGGCGTTGAGTGCCTGGCCCAGGTCGCCATCAGCAATCTCCAACGGATGGACTTCGGCGTGAGCGCTAGTCGCAGCGGCTATGCTGGGTAGTGTCCAGCCAACGAATAACCCCATTCCGAGTGCGCCAAACAAAACTAAACGTGGCAGAGGTTTCGATTTAAAGGGTAGAGCAACCAAGTTGAATGACATGAAAACATCCTCAATAAAACGTCATATACCCACCTTGACGTTTGAGAATGAAAATCAGTCCATATTTTCTTACAATGGCATACCAATACAAATACGAATAGTTATCATTAGTTTTGACGTTTGTGGCTTATGTTGCTAGCATCAATGGCAGGTATGACACTAAATAAAAGGACTTAAATATGAATAGTAAATTGATCGGAATTTTAACACTGGCAGTCGTTCTGTTACCTGTTGGTGCGAATGCAGATCAACAAAGCATTAGATTTATTAGCGACAAATATGGGGAATTTACGTTAGAGCCCATCTGCGTTCGTAACATTGCTCTAGATGAAGTCAAAGATGGCATTTCATCTATCATTTTGAGTCTTAAAGATAGTGACTCTTGTGGAAAGGAGCTGTACGAAAAAATCCTCTCACACGAAGGTGATTATATCTCCATACTCTATGGTGAAAATACAATACTACCTCCGACTCTGCTGTCCAGTAAGATTGATCCGACTTCTGGATTCCGAATAAACATCACAGATCCAGAGCTGGCCACTGAGATTTATGATGTTCTGAGCGGAAGCTCCTGACCGAAAGAAAGTTACGAGCCCACAGTACAAGCGCAATTTTTCACTAGCTGTCAGGGCGTAGTGAGATCCAGTAGCGTGAGCGCTGTTCCAGAATGATGGGCAGGCTGTGGCTGAGGCTTTCCAATACTCGGTGGGTATCCTGAATCGGGTAGCTGCCAGAGACGCGGAGGGTATCCAGTGCAGGATCGAGTCGGATGACGCCGCGATGATAACGCTCCAGTTGTTGAACAAACTGCCTTAAAGGCATGCTGTCTGCAATCAGCATGCCCTGTCTCCAGGCGGTGTCTGCAGCTGTTACCTGGCTTTGTGAGACTAACGCCGTGTTGGAGAAAAGCAGTGTTTCGCCAGTAGGAATCAGGTGAGGTTTCTGCACCGGCCCCTGGATCAGCCGTACTTGGCCTGCGAGTACTGCCACCTGGGTGGTTTCGTGCAGCTGACGCACATTAAAAGCGGTTCCCACCGGTGTCAGAACGCCCTGCTGTGTGGTGATTAGCATAGAGCGAGGGAGCTCTGCAGGGGGTGCGGCGGTCTGAATGAAAATTTCACCCTGCAGCAAGTGTATCTGGGTGCTGTGTTGATTGTAGCTTAATCGAATGGCCGTGCGGCTGTTGAGCTCTACTCGGCTGCCACCGGGCAATTGCAGTTCAAGCTGCTCTCCGGTACCCGTGAAGTGTTGATCCTGACCAAGTGTGATCCCTGGCTGACGACTGACCAACCAGCCGCTGCCTGCGCCCATGCAAAGCAATGCCATGACCTTCAGGGAACGTCGACGGCTTTGTCGACCAGGGCTTAGGGTGTTACGAGCCAGCTTGGCTGTTGCAGGTGACAGGACAGACAGCTGCTGCTGAGTGATTTCAATCTGTTGCCAGGCACGTTCATGATCGGGATGTGCTGCACGCCAGCGACGAATGCGCTCCCAACTGTCGGGCTCCGCCTGCATTTGCCAGTCTAGCAGTAGCTCAACTGCATCACGAGCAACACTTTCTGGAAGCGTTTGTGGTGGAGAGTTCATTTTATGATCAGCCTGTCAGATCAGGAAAATAGCAGCGGCTAGTGGCGCGAATCAAGTGACGCTTGACACTGCTGACTGACATGTTCAGTGTCAGGGCTATTTCGTTATAGGTCATGCCATCCAACTGGGCATACAAAAAAGCCTGGCGTGTCAGGGCGGGTAGGCCATCTAAGCGTCGGTCTATTTCCACCAGTAGTTCCAGCAATTGATGTTGCGTCTCAGGTGATGGCGCTTCGGCTTCTGGCAGTTGTTGTAAGGCTTCCAGATACGCTTGTTCAATGCGTTCACGTCGCCAGTGGTCGAGCAGTACCCGTTTGGCAACGGTCATCAGGTAGGCTCTAGGTTCCTGAGCCTGTATCCACTCATCACGTTTCAGCAGGCGTACAAAGGTGTCCTGCAATAGGTCAGAAGCCCTTTGACTGCAGCCCAGGCGCTTGAACAGCCAGCCCAGCAACCATTGCCGGTTCTGGCTGTAGAGTAGGCCCAAGGCATCGCGTGCCTGAGGTTCCTTGAGCATCATGGCGTCGTCTGGGCATCCGCCGTGTTTACTACCGCCTGCAGCAACTCGCTAGCAGGGAGCCACTGATCTGCAAAGTCAGCGGGAAACACGGTTGATGGCTGCAACTGACTGAATGCGGCAACATGAGGGGCCACAGCCTCAGGTTGCTGCTGCCAGTTGACCGGTAGCTCGAATACACTGGCAGCGTAGCTTTGTGCATTTTCCGGACGACTCAACCATGCTGCCAACTGATCGGCGGCTTCCGCATTGGCACCCTGTCGTGTCACGGCAATACCGGAGATATTGGTTTGTACTGGTGTGTTGGGGTCCTGCCAGCCAAATGTCAGGGTATTCAACAGATCGGTATCCGTATCTTGCTGCGCCAACATGGCAAGATAGTAATGATTCACCAGTGCGACATCACAGCTGTCATCCAGGAGGGCGGCAATTTGTGCTCTATCTCCGCCGTTGACAGGCTGCCGCTGGGGATATACGGCCGCGGCCCAATCCTGAGCCATGGCCTCACCTTCAGTTGCTATTAACCAACTGAGGAAGCTGCGGTTGTAGATGTGCATGCCTTCACGAACACAGACACGTGCGTGTTCGGCCAGCTGTATCAGATCTGCAGGTCCGGCAGGCGCATACTGAGAGTCTTTCCAGAGCGCGGCGCGTGCTCTGACACCCAATCCCAGCCATAAGTCATCTCGGGCTTTGAAGCCATCGGGAATATAATCCAGCGCCGCTTGTGGCAAGGGTCTGAGATGATTGGCATCGGCTAAGATTTGGAATCTCATGGCATCGACCAGCACCAGTAAATCTGCTGCTATGCTGTCTGGGTCCTGATGGTACTGGGATAACAGACTATCGCCTGGGTAAATTTTCAGCTGTGTTTCTATTCCAGTTTCTTCACTGAAAGCATCCAGCAGTGGGCGTATAACCGGTTCGGGTCGGTAGCTGTAAACGATCACTTGCATGGGTGTGGATGATGGTTCAGCCGCATCACTGTCAGCGAGATCTTGAGTAGCCTCGTCAATCTCTGAAGCCTCTGCAACTTCTGCAGCCGGTTGTGCTTGCGCTTCTTCCGCTGGTGCATCCGTCGAGGGGTTGCAACCCATCAGCAAGCAGACCATGAGTGCCAGTATTCCCAGACGGGTGGCAAGTGTTTTGATTGGTTCAGCGGTTCTTACAGCAGCGGCTTGGCCCTGAAAACGCATCCTTCAACTCCTTCATCATTAGAGATCAAGTCAGTCACGGGCTGGCGTAGGGGCTGGCTGGTGAGTTGTATTAAGGCGTCAAAGCTTATCGATGCTTTTATGTAAATGCAAATGATTTAGTTTTGTGTTTGATCAGAATAACGCTTGCCAAATCAACTGGATCGCCAGGAGTGTCAGTAACCAGTTGAATATAAAAGTGAAATGTTGATTGCTTATGCGGCGTAGCAGGTGCAGACCCATCCAGGTACCTAGAGCACCACTGAGGATCATCAGCAGCATTAATCCAAGCCAATCTTTGAAGACAAACCCGGCAGCGCCGAACACAGCGGCCTTGGGCAGGTGCTGCAGGCTCATGCAGGCGGCAAAGTTAGCAACGGTCCGAAAGCGGTCACCGCCATGCTGTTGCTTGACGAAGGCGGCCACCAGCGGGCCGGTAGCGCCAGCAAACATGCTGATAAAAGTGGTGATACTCGCTGCCACGAAGGTGCCAGCACGACCCAAAGCCATGGGGGGAATCTTGGGACCCCAGCAGAGAAACAGGATAAAGCCCGCAATGGTCAGCTGTAGAGTACTGGTCGGCAGCTGTACCAGAAACAGACTGGCCAGCCAGGCACCCAGCAGTGCACCGGGCGCAAAGGCGGCCAATAACCGCCAGTCAACATGGTGCAGGGTCATGATCACCCGGTTGAGGTTGGATCCCAGCTGGACCATGCCATGCACTGGGATAACGGCGGCGGCTGGCATAATGACGGCCATGATTGCTAAGAGTAATACACCGCCACCGATACCCATGCAGGCGGTAACGGCTGATGTCGTCCCAGCGGCAAGAATGAGCAATAGGGAATGCAGCGAACTGAGTTGCTCGGGCAGCAGCCACTCCATTAGAGCGTCTCCAGCTTGGCAAAGCCGACAACCAGCCACTTACTGCCTTCGTCGTCAAAATTCACCTGGACACGGGCTTTGGGCCCGGAGCCTTCGAAGTTGACCACCAGGCCTTCACCAAATTTCGGGTGCAGTACCCGCTGACCCAGGCTAAGTTGTGTGCCACTGATTTCACTGCCGGAAAAACTGCTGTGCTTGCTGAACAGGCCGCTCTGCTGGTCGGATCTTCCACTGGAGTAAGGGCGTCTGACGCTGGAGTTAAGGCGGACTTCTTCAATCAGCTCATCGGGTATCTCGCGGATAAAACGCGATGGACGGTTGATCTTTTCCTGACCGTGCAAGCGTCTGGATTCTGCCAGGGTCAGGTAGAGCTTCTGCATGGCACGGGTGATGCCGACGTAACAGAGACGGCGTTCTTCCTCCATACGTCCTGGTTCTTCAGCCGACATGCTGTGCGGGAACAGGCCTTCTTCCATCCCGGTCAGAAACACCAGCGGAAACTCCAGTCCTTTGGCTGAGTGCAGGGTCATGAGTTGTACGCTGTCGGCATGGCTGTCTGCCTGGGCTTCGCCAGCATCCAGTGCGGCCTGATCGAGAAATGCTGCCAGCAGGGTGATATTTTCATCCTGATTGTCACGCTCCCATTGGCTGGCAAACTGCCGGGTGGCGGTGACCAGCTCATCCAGGTTTTCTATGCGTGACTGACCTTTTTCACCCTTTTCTTTTTCATGATGTTCGATTAATCCAGCCGCCTTGATCACCAGGTCTGTTTGCTCATGCAGGCTCAGGGTGTGCGTTTCAGTATTGATTTGATTAACGAGATCCAGAAATCCTTGCAGCGCATTCCCTGCCCTGGCGGGTAACTGCTTCATTTCGATAATTTCATTGGCGGCTCGCCACATAGAGATGCCTTCCTGACGCGCACGCTCACGCACCAGCTCTATGGTGCGTGTACCTATGCCACGTGTGGGCACATTGATCACCCGTTCCATGGCCGTGTCGTCGTCCCGGTTGGCGATCAGGCGCAGGTAGGCAAGGGCGTTCTTGATTTCCAACCGGTCATAAAAGCGCTGCCCACCATAGATGCGGTAAGGTACCCCCGAGCGGATCAGGGCTTCCTCCATCACTCGGGATTGAGCGTTGGAGCGATATAAAATAGCGCATTCGTCTCGGCGGTTGCCGTGTTCTGTCCATTTGCTGATTTGATCAACAATGAAACGCGCTTCATCCTGTTCATTGAAAGCGCTATACAAAGAGACCGGCTCTCCTTCGCTGCCTTCGGTCCAAAGCTGCTTACCCAGCCGGTCGGCATTGTTCTGAATCACCGCATTGGCGGTTTTCAGGATGGCTTGAGTCGAGCGGTAGTTTTGTTCCAGGCGAATGGTGTCTGTACCAGGAAAGTGGTCACTCAAGGTTTGGATATTTTCAATCCGTGCGCCACGCCAGCCATAAATTGACTGGTCGTCGTCGCCCACCGCCATGAGCTTTTGTTCACCCTGACATAACAGCCTTAGCCAGGCGTACTGGATGGCATTGGTATCTTGAAACTCATCCACCAGGACATAACGGAATCTCTCGCGGTAGTGTTTCAGTAAGGCCGGAGCACGATCACGCAGCAGTTCCAGTGAGCGCAGTAGCAGTTCACCAAAGTCGATCATGCCGCCGCGATCACAGGCTTCTTCATAGGACTGGTAGAGATCAATCATGGTGCGTTGGTAGGGATCGCCAGTACGCTCAAGGTGCCGACTGCGCAAGCCCTCATCCTTCTGGGCATTGATAAACCACTGCATCTGCCGTGGCGGCCAACGACTGTCATCTAGGTTCAGTTCCTTGCACAGCCGCTTAATCAGACGTAACTGATCATCACTGTCCATGATTTGGAAGTTATCCTGCAGGCCGGCATCCTTCCAGTGTGCCCGCAACAGGCGATGTGCCAGCCCGTGAAACGTGCCCACCCACATGCCTTGGGTATTGATCCCCAGCAACTGTTCGATACGGCCTCGCATTTCACGAGCGGCCTTGTTGGTGAAGGTGACAGCCAGGATCGAGTAGGGTGATAGGCCTTCGGTCTCAATCAGCCAGGCAATACGATGCACCAGCACACGTGTTTTACCGGACCCGGCACCGGCCAGTATCAGCAGGTTTTGCACCGGCGCGGTGACTGCACTACGCTGGGCATCGTTGAGTGAGTCAATAATGTGGGTAACGTCCATCAGTTCTCTTTAAGCTAGTATCGGGTTTAACCTAGTTTTGCCGGGGTGCTCAGGCGTGATAACAGTATGTTTTTGTACTGCTGCGGATCTTTCAATTTCATATCGCCCCCCTGGCGTGAAGCCTGGGCAATGCCTAACCAGGGAATCAAGCGTGAAAGCCAGAAGCGCATGGCGGCGGTGCGTGTCAGAATGGGCCAGGCACGGGCTTCATCTGCTGTGAAGTTGCGAATCTGAGCATAGCCTTCCAGTAGGGCCGTTTCGCGCTCTGTATCGATGCTGCAATCCGGGCGGCTGCACCAGTCGTTGGCAACGATGGCCAGATCATAGAGCTGATAGGCTGTGGCGGCATTGTACATGTCGAGTATTGCTTCCAGTTTGTCATCCAGAAACAGGGCGTTGTCATGAAACAAATCACCATGAATGACACCGGTTGGCAAATCCCAATTGGCATCGCGCAGTTTGTCAAAGGCCACAACCTCTTGCTTCAAGAGATCAGCATCTTCAGGGCTCAGCAGGTGGGCGATGGCTTGTGTTTCACGGCGCCACCAGAAAACACCCCGATGTGCTTGGCGTTTCAGATAAAAATCACTGCCAGCCTTATGAAAGCGTGCCAGTGCTTCGCCTATCTGGAAGCAGTGATGCGGGCGTAATTGTGCCGCCGGAATATCAGCGCCGTAAAAACGAGGCTGCAGAAAGGCGGGTTTACCTTTGAGTTGCTTCAGGGCAATGCCGTTTTTGTCTCGTATAGCATAGGGTACCGGAATGTTGCGTTCAGCCAGCCAGTGCCCCAACTCGACGAAAAACGGCATTTCTTCGGAGGCAAGTTCCTCAAAGATAGTAAGTACATACTCCTTTTTTTGACCATGGAGCAACAGGGTCACGAAGTAGTTGGTGTTTTCTATGCCGCCCTCAATACCATCAAAATGGCTGAGAGTGCCTAGATCAAAATCAGCCAGCAACTGGCTGAGCTCCGCAGAGGTAATAGGGGTATAAACAGCCACAAAAATGCTTCCTACCAGCTAAACAGAATCCATTTAGGGGTCAGAACCGTGGGTTCCCCTGCGCGTATCAATTCGCCGGATTCACCTTTAGGTACCAGGTAGTAAGGTTCGCCAATAACAGGTATAACCTTGATTTCTTTAAGTATGCCGCCGACGCGATACTCATAGTAAGTGGCTTCGCCATCATGGGTAATGGTGATTTCCGGCTCAGGATTGAGCAGGTCTTCCTGCGCATGGACCATGCCTAATGGCAGGCCGCTGAGCAGGGCGATGAGTAAGAGTTTTTTAAGCATGGCGCTTTTCTCATAAGTTGAGTGATTTAATTTGCTATGATTGTGAACCCTGACACTAATCACGGCAACCAGCAAAACGGAAAAATTCATGAGTGAACAGCATCATCCTATTATTCTAGTCGACGGCTCCTCCTATTTATACCGTGCTTTTTTTGCCTCGCAGCAGGCAAATCTGAGTACTCGGGATGGTTTTCCGACAGGTGCCGTTCGGGTCGTGACCTCCATGCTGCGTAGTTTGTTGAAGCAATACCCACACAGCCCGGTCACCGTCATCTTTGATGCCAAGGGTAAAACCTTTCGTGATGAGCTGTTTGCCGAATACAAAGCACATCGTCCCTCCATGCCAGATGATCTGCGTGTTCAGGTAGAGCCGATACACAATATTGTCCGGGCGATGGGGATAGAGTTACTGGTTGAGGAGGGCGTGGAAGCCGATGATGTGATTGGTACGCTGGCGCGTGAAGCGACAGAAAAGCAGCGCCCGGTGATTATTTCGACTGGCGATAAGGATATGGCGCAGTTGGTCAATGAGTACGTCACCCTGATCAATACCATGACCGATACCTGCATGGATGTGGCTGGCGTGAAAGAAAAATTTGGTATTCCTCCTGAATTAGTCATTGATCTTCTAGCCTTACAGGGCGACAAGGTAGATAACATTCCAGGCGTGCCGGGGGTGGGTGAAAAAACCGCACTGGTACTGCTACAGGGCATCGGCGGTATTCAAGCGCTTTACCAGAATCTGGATCAGATTGCTGACCTGCCATTTCGCGGTGCTAAAAGTATGGCGGCGAAGTTGGAAGCCCATCGTAAGGAAGCGGAGTTATCCTATTTGCTGGCGACCATCAAGACCGATGTGCCGCTGCATATCAAACTGGAAGATATTCCCTGCCCGAAGCCCGATACCGCCGCCTTGATAGCGCTTTTTCGTGAGTTTGAGTTTCGCAGCTGGATCGAAGAGCTGGAAGCTGGAGAGAGTGTTGCCGCAGTAGTACCTCAGCAGCCTGCAATGGAAACTGATTATCAGGTGATTCTGAGTTGGGACGAACTTGAAAGTTGGTTAGCCCGTTTGCAGACGGCTGAACTGTTTGCACTGGATACTGAAACCACCAGTCTGAACTATATGGAAGCCGAACTGGTAGGCTTGTCCTTTGCGGTTCAACCCGGTGAGGCTGCTTACCTGCCACTGGCACATGACTATGTGGGAGCACCCGACCAGTTGGATCGTAACCAGGTACTGGAGCGCTTCAAACCCCTGCTGGAAGATCCGCAACGACCCAAGGTTGGCCAACACATCAAATATGATATGAATGTGCTGGCGCGCTATGGCATCAAACTGCAGGGTATTGTGGCTGACACCATGCTGGAGTCCTATGTATTGAACTCCACAGCTGGACGTCATGATATGGATAGCCTGGCCGACCGTTATCTGGGGCTTACAACAACAAGTTTTGAAGAGGTGGCTGGCAAGGGTAAAAACCAGCTTACCTTTAATCAGGTAGATCTTGAAATTGCCGCACCCTATGCCGCCGAAGATGCCGATATCACCCTGCGTCTGCATCAGCAGATGACGGCACAGTTGCAGCAGGAAGGGCGTCTTGCCGAATTACTCAATACATTGGAAGTGCCGCTGATCCCGGTACTGGCAAAGATCGAGCGCAATGGTGCGCGTGTGGATGCCACGCTGTTATCCAAGCAGAGCCGAGAGTTGGAGATTAGACTCAAGGAGTTGGAGCAGCAAGCGTTTGAGTTGGCCGGTGAACCCTTCAACCTGGGATCACCTAAACAGCTTCAGGTGATCTTGTTTGAGAAGCAAGGGATTCCGGTCCGTAAAAAAACCCCCAAGGGTGCGCCTTCCACGGCAGAAGAAGTGTTGCAGGAGCTAGCACTGGACTATCCCTTGCCTAAAGTGATTATTGAGCATCGTGGTTTGAGCAAGCTGAAATCAACCTATACCGATAAGCTGCCGCTGATGATCAATCCGGCTACCGGGCGCATTCACACCTCCTATCATCAGGCTGTCACTGCCACTGGGCGCTTGTCGTCATCGGACCCCAATCTCCAGAATATTCCGATTCGGACCCAGGAAGGCCGGCGGATTCGCCAGGCGTTTATTGCGCCTCAGGGCTATCGAATTGTGGCCGCTGACTATTCCCAGATTGAGCTGCGTATCATGGCTCACCTGTCCGGTGATGAAGGTTTGCTGCAAGCGTTTGCCAAGGGTGAAGATATCCATCGGGCGACCGCCGCTGAAGTCTTTGGTGTCGAGCTGGATCAGGTATCTGCCGAACAGCGTCGCAGCGCCAAAGCCATCAACTTTGGGCTGATTTATGGCATGTCAGCCTTTGGTCTGGCGCGTCAGCTAGGGGTGGGGCGCAACGATGCTCAGCGGTATATCGATCACTACTTCGCTACCTATCCGGGCGTGCAGCGTTACATGGATGAAACGCGGGAGCTGGCGCATGACAAGGGCTATGTAGAGACCCTGCTGGGGCGGCGTCTCTACTTGCCGGAAATCAATTCAAAGAATGGCATGCGTCGTCAGGCGGCTGAGCGTACAGCGATCAATGCGCCGATGCAGGGTACGGCGGCGGACATTATTAAGCAGGCGATGCTTGATGTGGATAACTGGCTGGAGCAGAGCCAGTTTGATGCGAAAATGATCATGCAGGTGCACGATGAACTGGTGTTCGAAGTTGCTGAGGCTGAAGTGGCAGATTTTATGACCCACATCCGCCAGGCGATGGAGCAGGCCGTCAGCCTTAAAGTGCCTTTGCTAGTGGAAGCGGATGCCGGACTGAATTGGGATGAGGCGCATTAAGCGCCGCTCTCAGTTTCCTGATCCTGCAATAACTCGGTCAATCTGGCACGCAGTTCTGGTACGCCTTCTTTCTTCAGGGCTGAGAAGGTTTGCAGTGTGACATTTTCACCCAGGCGTTTTTTCAATTGGGCCTGAAGTTTGAGCAGCGTGCTCTGTGCAGGTCCTCGGGTGAGCTTATCGGCTTTGGTCAGCAATACATGCAGTGGCATGCCGGTTTTTTCACACCAACTGATCAGCATTTCATCAAAATCTTTCATCGGATGACGAATATCCATCACCAGAACTAAGCCCTTCAGGGCTTCGCGGTGTTGCAGATAAGCATCCAGATGTTTTTGCCAATGGACTTTGACTGCGACTGGTACTTTAGCATAACCATAACCGGGTAGGTCGACGATACGAATGCCGGGAATATTGAGATCAAAAAAGTTGATTAGTTGCGTACGACCCGGTGTCTTGGAAGTTCTAGCCAATTTTCCATTCTGTGTTAATGTGTTGATTGCACTGGATTTACCTGCATTCGAGCGACCTGCAAAGGCGACTTCAGCCAGGCTGTCATCCGGACATTGATTCAGTTTGTCAGCACTGACACAAAATCGTGCCTGGTGAAAATTGATTATGGATTGTGCTTCAGACATCGTGATCTCACTATGATAGGATCGCCACACAGAACAAATGCGTTCCAGTTTGTGAGGATATTAGTTTATAATACAGCCAATTTTACCTGCGAACTGAGAGAACCTCTAGTCAGGGGTAGCAACAATTGAGGTGTCAGCACCGGTCAATGCGGCAGCTGGACTAAAACAAATTTTTAGCAAGAGTCTGGGTCTAGTCAATGAACAAATTACTAATCAGCTTACTGATAAGTGTTGGAATCACCGGAATGGCGCATGCCACTGGTGGTGATGCAACTGCCGGGTCGCAAAAAGTTGCGGTATGTGCCGCCTGCCATGGGGCCGATGGTAACAGCCCTATGGGTGCCTTTCCTAGCTTGGCAGGACAGAATTCCCGTTACCTGTTGAAGCAGATGCAGGATCAGCTCAGTGGTGAGCGTGTTATACCGGAAATGACTGGTATGCTGGATAACTTAACTGAGCGTGACATGCGTGATATAGCCGCTTATTTTTCGAGCCAGTCAATAACTATAGGCCAGACAGCTGCCGATCAGTTGGAACTAGGCCGTAGCATCTATCAGGCCGGTATTGCTGACAAGGGCGTTGCCGCCTGCGCCGCTTGTCATATGCCTAGTGGTCAGGGTAATAACCCGGCACGTTTCCCGGCGCTGAGTGGACAGCATCCAGAATACACTGCATTGCAGTTGCGGAAGTTTGCAGCTGAAGATCGTGCAAATGATCCCAGCCGTATGATGAGAGATGTTGCTGGTAAAATGTCTGAAGCTGAAATGAGTGCCGTTGCCCAGTATATTCGAGGCTTGCACTGATTAGTCAGAGCACTCGTGCCGAAGTAAGTAAGGGTGGCTAAGGCCGCCCTTTTTATTTCTTCCCCGTGAATTGAAGGTCTGTCGAGAACTAAGCGTCTCTGGTAAGGTCATAAACACTGTCCTATAGCTGATTCAGAGTTGAGAGAACTATGCTGAAAAAATTAATTGCTGCTACTGCGTTTACCCTGATTCCCTTTACCAGCACTATTGCGCAAACCAATCCGGGTTATGAGGCGGGAGTTCACTACCAGGAATTACCCTCGGCCGTCACTACCAGTGATCCGGAAAAGGTAGAGGTTGTGGCTGTGTTTGGTTACCCATGTCCGCACTGTGCCAATCTGGAGCCTATGCTGTCCAGTTGGGCGCAGCAACAGAGCGCTGAAGACCTAGATTTCAAGCACCTTCCGGTGGTGTTCTCCCGCAATTGGGAGCCGTTTGCCAGAGCTTATTATGTTGCTGAATTGAGCGGTAAGGTGGAAGAGACGCATCAGGCGATGTTCGATGCGGTGCATGTACATAGTACACGTCTTCGTGGCGTTGATGATTTTGCAGGCTTTTACAGTGATTATGGCCTAGAGGAAGATGAGTTCAACAAGCTCTATGACTCGTTTGCTGTAGACACACGTCTGAAACAGGGCCAGGCAAGGTTGCGTGCCTACCAGATAACGGCGGTGCCTGCGATGGTTGTGAACGGTAAATACCAGGTTACTGGATCGATGGCGGGTAGTAATAGTGAAATGCTCAAAGTGGTTAACTACCTGATCGAAAAAGAGCGTGCAGAATTAAGCGAATAATCGAGTCTGCTCGTAAACCCACGAAGCCGTTGTGGTGATTCCTTAAGTAAAGGGTCACTGCGGCGGTTTTTTGGTTTATAGTAGTAGGAAATTCGATATGTGGTAATGAGGGAGCTGGCTGCAATGGCAGACTCAGAAGATTGGCGAAAAAAATATAAAATACTGGCCAAGGAGCTTGAGCAATCAGAACAGTATTCAGAACGTCTTCTAGAGCAGTTGAAAGCTGTTCTTTCTCAATTGAGTCTCGGGTTGCAGGGGCAGGATGCTGCACTGGATGAATCGCTTCGCCTGCTCCTGACAAAACTGGATTCAATAGAGGTTCGGACGTTACGAAATCTGGCGCGAGAGATTGAAAAGCGCATTCGAGTACTGGATAGCACCCGCTCCAATAGTGTAAGGCAGATGGTTGATCTTCTCCGGCAATGGTCTGGCCTTATTGAAAAGCAGGATGTTACTGGGGAGTTCAGCACACTATTACCCGAATATAACCATCAGCTTGCATCTAATGCTGAGCATTTATATGAAATACCGGGCTTATTGCGGAAGTTGCTGGAATATCAGAAGCACCTATTGCTGACGGTCACTCCGGAAGATCGAGCAGAGATCAGCAATGACCTGGCTGATAATCGAGAGTTTATTGTTACCGCGATTTCTGGTCGTTTGCTGGACCTGGTGCAAGTGTTGCGAGTGCCCTGTGAGCATGCCTCTAAAGTACATGAGCTGATCTGTCAGTTGGAATCCAACCCGGCTTCGGAAAAACTACCGGATATACTGGATAATCTGGTCAAGCTGATCCGCTTGTCAGGGATGAATATGGGGGAGGATTTTGAAGATTACCTGCTTAGCCTGAATCAGCAACTGGCCTACGTACAAACTTTTCTCAATGAAAGCCATGACGATGAGATTAAGGCTAGCAAGCGCCATAATTTGCTGGATAAAACTGTACGCCATGAGGTGCACCAGATTAACCGAACAGTTAAGCAGTCAACGGATATTAATGAACTAAAATCTGTCGTCAGTCGGCAGTTAGTTAGTATTGTCCGGGCGATGGATGAGCATAAGAAATCTGAAGAAGCGCGTGAAGCCAAGTTGACGGCCCGCTATCAGGACCTGCTACAAAAAGTGTCGCAAATGGAAAAAGAAGCAGATCAGGTCAAGCACCGGATTGAAGAAGAGCAGCTCAAAGCACGGACGGATCCACTGACTGGATTACCAAACCGTTATGCCTATGACCGCCATATACTCAATGAGTTGGAGCGTTGGGAGCGTTATCAGACAGTATTTACCCTGTGTGTGGCTGATCTGGACCTGTTCAAACAGGTTAATGATGAGTATGGTCATCTGGCGGGTGATAAGGTGTTGCGGTTGATGGCCAGAATACTGCAACAAAACCTTCGTAATATTGACCTGGTAACCCGTTTTGGGGGCGAGGAATTTGTTATCATTATGCCTTCAACCGATGGGCCTTCAGCCATTACGGCAATAGAAAAGGTTAGAAAAGTTATTGAAGACAGTCCGTTTAATTTCCAGAGCAAGCCTGTTCGTATCACTATGTCTTTCGGTGTTACTGAGGTGCAGCCGGGTGATACCCCTGAAACCATGTTTTCAAGAGCAGATAAAATGCTCTATCAGGCGAAAGATACCGGGCGCAACAAAACCCTGCTGGGTTGAATGTCATTAATAAACTTCCATTCGATACAGGATGCCTCTAAGTGCGACCGGTGTTTCGTTCTATTAAAATAGGTTGGGTCATTGCCCGCTACCGCCTGGATACGTTTTTTCTGCATCCATCACTACCTTGGTTGGTGAAGTTGATGTTGTATCTGCTCCCCTGGCGCTATATTTTCCCTGCCCGTCAGCCTGAGGCTGTGCGTTTGCGCCTGGCACTTGAAGCGCTAGGACCTGTCTTTATTAAATTTGGTCAGATGCTTTCAACCCGGCGGGACCTGCTTCCGGATGATATTGCGGTTGAGCTGGCCCGTTTGCAGGATAATGTACCCCCTTTTCCCAGTGCTCGAGCTCGAACAATTATCGAAACTTCATTGGGTTGCTCGGTATCCGAAATATTCCAGACATTTGATGCAGATCCCATGGCATCTGCATCAGTTGCACAGGTGCACGGGGCAACACTTAAAGATGGTCGTGCTGTTGTGGTAAAAGTGATTCGTCCGGGTATCGATAAAGTGATCCGACAGGATATTTCACTGTTGTATACGCTAGCCTGGATGGTCTGTCATCTATGGTCGGAAGGACGCCGGTTGCGCCCCATTGAAGTGGTGGAAGAGTATGAGCAAACCATCTTCGATGAATTGGATTTGCGTAAGGAAGCGGCGAATGGTTCGCAGCTTCGGCGCAATTTTGAAGGTTCGAGCATGCTCTATGTGCCAGAAATTTTCTGGGACTATACTCGCCGTAATGTGCTTGTCATGGAGCGTATCTATGGTATCCCCGTAGCCGATATGCAGCAGCTAAATGCGCAGCATACCAATATGGAAAAGCTGGCTGAGCGGGGTGTAGAAATCTTCTTTACTCAGGTGTTCAGAGATAGCTTCTTTCATGCCGATATGCACCCCGGTAACATCTTTGTGTCCCGGGAGAATCCGGATAACCCACAATATATTGCCGTAGATTTTGGCATTATCGGTTCGCTAAGTGAAGAAGACCAAAGCTATTTGGCACGCAATATACTGGCATTTTTTCAGCGTGATTACCGTCAGGTAGCGCAGTTACACATCGACTCCGGTTGGGTGCCGAGGGATACCAACGTGCATGCGTTCGAAACGGCCATTCGTAGTGTGTGTGAGCCGATATTTGAAAAACCGTTGAAAGAAATTTCATTCGGATTAGTGCTGCTCGGTTTGTTCCAGACGGCGCGCCGTTTCAATATGGAAGTGCAGCCACAATTGGTTTTGTTGCAAAAGACGTTACTCAATATAGAAGGCCTGGGTAGGCAGTTATACCCAGATCTGGATTTGTGGAAGACAGCCAAGCCTTTCCTGGAAAACTGGATGAAAGAGCGAATGAGTGTTAAGGCTGCAATGGCCAATATTCGTAAGCAGGGCCCGGAATGGTTGGAGAAGTTACCGCAAATGCCGCAGTTGGTGTTCGACGCTTTGCAGCAGAGCGCATTACGTACCGAGCAGTACAGTGAATCTCAACAGCGCTTGGCCAAATTAAAGGTTGAGGCTAAACAGCGAACACGGCGACATCTGTTGGTGGGCGCTACGGCAATACTTACAGTGATGCTGCTGCTTCGCCCAGAGTGGCAGCAAACTGTATCGCAGTTGCCCTGGTATGGCTGGTTGCTGGCGGGTGCTGGTTGGATCAGTTTGTGGCGAGCTTGATTGCCTCTGGTTCGGTGGCAGTGGTTACGTTATGCTAACGGGCTTTGAATTAGACGATGGAAGTGCTGTGAAGATTAATGAATCATGGCTTGATGAAGTCAAGTGGGATGAAAAAGGGCTAGTGCCTGCCATTGCTCAGGATCTGGAGACAGGTCGTGTTATGATGTTTGCCTGGATGAACCGTGAGTCATTGTTGCTCAGCATGCAGGAGCAGCGGGCGATTTACTGGTCTCGTTCACGTCAAAAACTCTGGCGCAAAGGTGAAGAGTCCGGCCATGTTCAGCGTCTGCATGAATTACGATTGGACTGTGATGGTGATGTCGTTTTGCTGGTAATTGAGCAGATTGGTGGAATAGCTTGTCATACAGGAAGGGAGAGTTGTTTCTTCAGAAAGCTGGATGATCAGGGGCAGTGGCAGATCACCGATCAGGTATTGAAGTCCCCTGATTCTATTTATCAGGATAAGGGTTGATGCAATGAGTGATGTGCTGGATAGGCTGTCAGCGATACTTGAGACACGTAAAGGAGCCTCGGAAGACAGCTCCTATGTAGCAAGCTTACATGCCAAAGGGCTGAATAAGATACTGGAAAAGGTCGGTGAGGAAGCTACCGAGACCATTCTGGCAGCCAAAGATGCAGAAATCAGCGGTGACTGTGCCGATCTTGTCTATGAGACAGCCGACCTGTGGTTTCACTCTTTGGTTATGCTCTCGCACCTCGGAGAAACGCACGAAGCTGTGCTGCAAGAACTTGCGCGGCGTTTTGATATGTCGGGCCTTGAAGAAAAAGCTTCACGGCAAAACAATTAACGATTAGATTAGGCGTCTGCAATCAGACTCAGTCAGATAAATATAGTTGGAGAAGAGCAATGGGTTTTGGTGGAATCAGTATATGGCAGTTAGTGATTGTGCTTGGCATTGTGGTGCTTATTTTTGGCACAAAAAAGTTGCGTAATTTGGGTGGCGATGTAGGTGGTGCTGTTAAAGGTTTTAAGAAAGCCATGAGTGAAGATGAGTCCAAAGACACTCCGGAAGAGCTGGAAAAGAAAAAGCTGACTGAGGATGCGCAGTTTTCGCAGACCGAGACGCCTGAAGTACCTGATGCCAAGAAGGATAAGGAAAGCTCCCAGACTGGCTTAGATAAGTAAGCCCTGAATCTATGTTTGATATCGGTTTTGCCGAAATACTTATTGTCAGCGTAGTGGCGTTGCTGGTGCTGGGGCCGGATAAGCTACCTATTGCAGTTAAAACCTGCGGTATGTGGATCGGCCGCATCAAGCGTTCGGTGACGGCTATTCAGCACGAAATTAGCGAAGAGCTCCGTGTGGAAGAATTGCGTCGCACCACAGCTATCACCAAAGAAGAGCTGGAAAAAGAGCTCAGTGAAATGCGCAAGCCATTCAAGGCAGCTGCCAAGGATGTTGAGGGTGCGGTAAATGAGGCACAGAAAACATCGGCCGCTGAGGCCACCACGCCCACAACTGAGTCCCCCAAAACGGATAGCGATAAAAGCAGCACATGACAGACACCTCTAACGAACAAGAGCAGCCGTTAATCTCCCATCTGGTAGAACTTCGCCAACGATTGATGAGAGCTGTTCTGGCTGTGTTCCTGATTTTTCTGGGCTTGTTTTATTTTGCCAATGATCTGTACCTGTTCATGTCAGCGCCACTGACGGCGCTTTTGCCGGAAGGTACAAGCATGATCGCGACGGATGTTACTTCTCCGTTCTTCGCTCCGTTTAAGTTGACCCTGGTAGCCGCAGTAGTATTGGCCATGCCGTATATTTTGCATCAGATCTGGTCATTTATTGCACCGGGTTTGTATGCAAACGAAAAGCAATTTGCCATCCCATTGTTGGTGTCCAGCATTGTGCTGTTTTATGCCGGTATCGCTTTTGCTTACTTTGTTGTTTTTCCGCTTATCTTTGGCTTCTTTACCAGTGTGGGTCCTGAAAATGTAGCGGTCATGACCGATATCAGTAGTTATCTCAATTTTGTGCTGAAGTTGTTCTTTGCCTTCGGAATTACCTTTGAGATCCCTGTTGCAACCCTGCTGTTAATTAAGTCCGGTGCCGTTACAGCAAAAAGCCTGGCCGCGAAGCGAGCCTATGTTGTGGTTGTCTGCTTTGTGTTTGGTATGTTGTTAACACCACCGGACGTCATTTCCCAGAGCTTATTGGCCGTGCCTATGTGGTTGTTGTTTGAGCTGGGTCTGTTCATGTCACGCTTCATTAGCAGTAAAAAAGCGGATACTGAAGGCGAAGCTGAGTAGTTTAATAGCTGATTGGCCGATGTCATCTTTGCTGTTGATATCTGGTCAACTCTTGATCACCTTAGGTTGATGTATTTAAAACTAAAAAATCTCATCATTCCCTGTTGACTCCTGTCAGATATTAGGTAGAATACGCACCTCGCTTGAGACAACAGCCCAACACATCGGGTAGCTCAAGCCGCTCTTTAACAAATTAATCAGGTAATGCGTGTGGGCGCTTGTTCAGGTTAGGCATTAAAGCTTAATCAAAAACAAGCAACCTATA